>NZ_CP169638.1:1776250-2085000 GCF_042134605.1 Flagellimonas alginilytica
TGGCACAAGATCGAAGATGGAAACCTAAAGGTATTGTCTGGAATCTACTATCAGAAAATTGCCCTGTCCGAAATGGATAGTGTATTGTTGGTAGATAAACTGCCCGAAATGGAACGTTCCAGCGGATTTTCTTGGAAAGAAAAGGAAAAAGGGGTTTTTATGGATACCTTAACCAGTTCCAAAGCCTATGTTTTTGTGGATGACCTCTATCAACAAAAAATAAAAGTGGTACATCACGATACTTTGAAATTATACATGAACTTGAGGGATAGCCTAAAAACCCAAGAATTATTTGCACTTTTGCGCACTGAACTAATCAATCAAAAGGAAACTGCGAAAGGACTTCAATGAGTATGAAAAGGTTTTTGTTTTTATTCTTATTGCCCGTTGTGGGCTTTTCCCAAAACACCTTATCCGTTCAGGTGAACAATGTAAAATCCCATAAGGGAAAGGTCAATGTTGCGGTTTACGATTCCGACGAAGGTTTTTTGTCTTTTGATCAAGTACTAAAAACGAAAAGTGTGGTGGCCGACCAAGGTAGTGTTGTGCTTCATATTTCCGATCTGCCTTCTGGAGAGTATGCTTTGGCCGTTTTCCACGATGAGAACGATAACGGAAAGTTGGACACCAATTGGCTGGGCATCCCAAAAGAGAAAGTAGCCTTTTCCAATGCCAAGATGAAGACTTTTGGACCTCCAAAATATAAGGAGTGCGCTTTTAGAATGGATTCCGATCACCAAATCCACATTGATTTATAAGTAAATTTGAAACCACTATGGAAACAATTTTTATGGCTCAATTGATGGGTGCGCTATACGGGCTTTTAGCGGTAGTTTTTGGCGCCTTTGGTGCCCATGCGTTAAAAAAGAAATTGACCCCTGAACTATTACATAGTTTTGAAACAGGGGTCAAATATCAGATGTACCATGCCATTATACTGTTGATCCTAGGCTTTAATCTAAATTTTGATAAGCCAATGGACTCTTGGATTATTAACTGCTTTATTTTTGGAACACTGTTGTTCTCGTTCAGCATTTATGCACTCTGCTTGGGAGCTGCAAAAGGCAATAAACCGCGTTTTTTGGGGCCTGTGACTCCAATAGGAGGTTTATTGTTGGTCGTAGGTTGGGTTTTGTTGCTCTACTCTTTTGTTTCCAATCTGTTTTAACCGCAACCGCAGTTGTCGCTTCCGCAGGAATTGGAATTGCTTTTTCTTTTACTAAAAAGGGATTTTGGCAGGAAGAACTTCCAAATAAGATAGCCTGCTGCTATTGCCAAGGTTCCGTATGCCAATATTTGTTGAATCATTCTACAGTTATATTAGGATTTGGTGGGCTATTAAAGCTACAATGTAGGCAAAAACGCTCATAAAGCCCAGCTGGATCATAGGCCACTTCCAAGAATTTGTTTCTCTTTTTACAATGGCGAGTGTGCTCATACATTGCATGGCAAAGGCATAAAATAACATTAACGAAATTCCCGATGCCAAGTTGAACAATGGTTTTCCGGAATCATCCAGTTCGGCGGCCATTCTGTTTTTAATGGTTTCCTCCTCATCGCTGCCAACACTATATATTGTGGCCAAAGTTCCAACGAATACTTCGCGGGCAGCAAACGATGTCAGTACCGCAATTCCAATTTTCCAATCGTAGCCCAGAGGTTTTACAATGGGCTCAAAGGCCTTGCCGATTTGACCAATGTACGAATGTTCCAATTTATGACTGGCGATTTCTTGAGCTATGGCCCTTTCGGAAAGTTCCGATGTTAACACCTGTACCGAATCCTGGATGGTCTTTGGCGCCATTCCTTCGTCCAAAGCCTTTTCGCGATAAGAAGCAATGTTGTTCTGGATATAATTTTTGCTGTAGGTGCTCAATCCTACATTTTGGATTCTTTCGGTAACAATGTTTTCGGCGTTTTTAAAATCATCCGAATAGCCATTGGAGCCCAAAAACCATAAGACAATGGAAATGGCCAGAATGATCTTACCGGCACCCAGAACAAAGCTCTTGGTTTTTTCGATTACGGTGTAGCCCACATTTTTTATTAAAGGCAAACGATATGTAGGCATTTCTATAATAAAAATAGATCTGCTTTTTATTTTAAGGATCTTGTTCAATACCATTGCGGATAAAAGCGCCATGCCAAATCCGATCAGGTACAACAGCATCAAGGTCAATGCTTGATAACTAAGTCCCATAAAACTGCCTTCAGGAATTACCAAGGCAATTAGAATTAAGTACACGGGCAACCTAGCGGAGCAGGTGGTGAAAGGTGTGACCAAAATGGTGATAAGTCTTTCCTTCCAATTTTCTATGGTACGAGTGGCCATAATCGCCGGAATTGCACATGCATTTCCCGAAATTAATGGCACCACACTTTTTCCGCTCAGTCCAAAAGGTCTCATTAACCTGTCCATTAAAAAGACTACACGGCTCATGTATCCGGATTCTTCCAGAATGGAAATAAAAAGGAACAAGAACGCGATCTGGGGTATAAAAATTACGATTCCCCCGATTCCGGCCACTACTCCCTCTGCCAATAAATCCGTAAACAATCCGGCCGGCAAGGTGTTTTTGATCCATTCAGCTGCCGAGGCAAAGCTCTCGTCTATAAAGTCCATGGGATACGAGCTCCATTCGAAAATAGCCTGGAAAATCAACAGTAGAATGGCGAAAAAAATAAGGTATCCGAATATTTTGTGGGTAAGGATCTTATCCAAGGTCGCACGAAGACCTTTTGCAGCCAAAAAATCGACTTTATAGGTCTTCTTTAAAATAGTGTTGATCAGCTGATATCGAAGAACGGTTTCCTTATGTTGTAGTTTTTTGAGCTCATCTTTTGATTTTGTGGAGAAATCCGTGGCATCTTGAATCCGTTTTTTTTCAATCGGCATAAAATTTACATCCTGGGTGATTACCAGCCAGAGCTTGTACAGATCTTCCTGCGGGAAGGCTTTTTGTAGTCGATCAAAATATTCTGGAGAAATCCGATTGGGATCGAGGAGGGGTTTGGACGAGATGTTTTTGTAATCGGCAATGAGTTCTTTTACTTGGTCAATGCCCGTATTTTTGCGGGTGCTTACCAGCGCAATCTTGGTATCAAGTTTTTTCTCCATGGCCTCAATGTCCAACGAAATGCCCTTGCGGTCCATCCTGTCGGCCATGTTGATCACCAAAATGGTAGGGATCTTAAGGTCCTTGATTTGTGTAAAAAGCAGCAGGTTCCTCTTGAGGTTTTCCACATCACTGATCACCACGGCAACGTCTGGATAATCCTTATCGTTTTTGTTGAGCAGGAGTTCTACCACCAAGCTTTCGTCCAACGAAGTTGTATTGAGACTGTATGTGCCCGGTAAATCCAGAATGTGCGCCTTGACCCCTCTTGGAAGTTTGCAGACACCTTCTTTTTTTTCTACGGTGATTCCTGGATAGTTCCCTACTTTTTGCTTGAGTCCTGTAAGTTGATTAAAAACCGAGGTTTTCCCTGTGTTCGGGTTGCCGATCAAGGCTACATTAATGTTTTTGCTCATTTGGCCTGCGTTTCTTCAATAATATCCAGCTCGATGAGTTCTGCCAAAGACCTTCGTATTGCGAGATGACTTCCACTGAGGTTGATGTATATGGGGTCGTTCAAGGGAGCTATTTGCAACAGTTCCACACTGTTGCCGGGCAAGCAGCCCAATTCCATTAATTTAACAGGGAGCGAATGTTCGGTAAAATCCTTGATTATACCTTTTTGTCCATATTGTAAATCTGCAACGGTAGCCACTGTGTTTATTTAGAATAAATTTAATTAAGAGCAAAAATAGGTAAAAAAGAGGAACTGGAAGTGCCGATCATGGATAAACGTTTGTCAATTATTCGGTATAACTGGCCTCAAGTATTTTAAGATCTTCCAAAAGGCGATCAATATCGTCTCGGTTGGTTCCATCGTAAAAGCCGCGGATTCGTTTTTCTTTGTCCACAAGGATAAAATTTTCGGTATGAATCATATCAAAAGGACCGCCGTCTCCGTCGTTTTTTACCGCGAGATACGACTTTCTGGCCAACTCATAGATCTGTTTTTTATTCCCTGTCACCAAATTCCATTTGTGGTCCAAGACCCCTTTTTCCATGGCATACCTTTTTAATTGCGCTATGGTATCGATTTGAGGTGTAACGGAGTGGGAGAGTAGCATAACATTTGGTTTGTCCTTGATCACTTCTTGGATCTCGGCCATATTCTTGGTCATTATTGGGCAAATCGTAGGGCAAGTGGTAAAGAAGAAATCGGCTACATAGATTTTGTCCTTGTAATTGTTCTGTGTTATGGTGTCACCATTTTGGTTCACCAAGGAAAAATCCCCGATTTTGTGATACTTTTTGGTATAGTGCAATGTGCTGTCCACAAGCGATTTGTCTACCATTGATGGTTGGTAGACCGGCAACATTTTTTTTGGTTGCAGCGCATTGTAAAATAGATATACGATTACGCCGGAAAGAGCCAACATTACGATGCCAAAGAACTTGTATTTTGCAAAGAAAGATCCCATAGGCACAAAATTACGGCCCAATTGGTTATTCTTCAAGGAGAAAGACGGCTTTTGTTGCTAAATCTTTCTTAAATGGCAAGGGGATTAATTTAGATGTTTTTTTATAAATACCTAAAAGGTTACTTTTGTTCGTTTTAAGAAAATAATACGGATGACCCCTATACTAATAAAGACCATACAATTCTTTTTGAGTTTGTCGCTTCTGATCGTGCTTCACGAGTTGGGACACTTTATCCCTGCGAAACTTTTTAAGACCAGGGTGGAGAAGTTTTATCTGTTTTTTGATGTCAAATTTTCATTGTTCAAAAAGAAAATAGGAGAAACTGTTTACGGAATCGGTTGGTTGCCCTTGGGCGGATATGTAAAGATATCCGGTATGATCGATGAGAGCATGGACAAAGAACAGATGAAGCAAGAACCCAAACCATGGGAGTTTCGTAGCAAGCCGGCATGGCAACGTTTGATCATTATGCTGGGCGGTGTTACCGTAAATTTTGTTTTGGCGGTGGTGATTTTTATAGGGTTGGTATTTACTTATGGGGAAGAATATATTGCCAACGATAGCCTTAAAGATGGAATTTGGGTAACAGAGAAAAGTTTGGGTGATGAATTGGGAGTTAGAACCGGGGATAAAATTTTATCTGTGGATGGGAAAAAGATAGAAGCTTTACAGCAGATTCTTCCTGAAATGATTTATGGTGAAAAATATACCATTGAGAGGGATGGCCAGATTATAGAAAAAACAATTCCGGTTGATTTTATAGAAACCTTGTCCGAAGATAAGGAAAAGGTTCGCTTTATTTCTTACCGCTTGCCATTTGTGATTAACGAAGTCCCTAAAAAATCACCAAATGCCGATAGTGGTCTACAAAAAGGCGATGCTGTTGTTGAAATGGCGGGTATACCTGTGGAGTATAAAGACCAAGTTACTCCTATTTTGGAAGCAAATAAGGGCAAAGAAGTACCGATTAAAGTCATGAGAGAGGGGTCGCTTCAAGACCTTACGGTATCCATATCTGATGATGCTGCACTTGGTGTAGTTTTGGGAATGACACCCGAAGAGTTTAAAGAAGCGGGCTATTTGGAATTAAAAACTTTGAAGTATACTTTTTGGGAATCCATTCCCGCTGGCTGGAACAAAGGCGTAAAAACGCTAACGGATTACATTAAGGGGATGAAAAAAATATTCAATCCCGATACTGGTGCATATAAAGAGGTGGGCGGTTTTGCCGCTATCGGAGGAATGTTCCCCGATACATGGAACTGGCCTGCATTTTGGGCCACTACGGCATTTATATCCATTATTTTGGCCTTTATGAACATTTTGCCCATTCCGGCATTGGATGGAGGTCACGTAGCCTTTTTGTTGTACGAAATGGTAACTGGGCGTAAACCGAGCGATAAGTTTTTGGAGTATGCCCAGATGATTGGTTTCTTTATATTGATCGCATTATTGTTGTTTGCCAATGGTAATGATTTATATAAATGGCTTTTTAAATAGAAAAGCAATTTTTTTGTTTGTGGTGTAAAAAAGAATCTATTATATTTGCACCCGCTTAAGGTAAAAATATTCCTCCTTAGCTCAGTTGGTTAGAGCATCTGACTGTTAATCAGAGGGTCCTTGGTTCGAGCCCAAGAGGGGGAGCAGAGACAGCAAGGCTTCAGAGAAATTCAAACTCTGGAGCCTTTTTCATTTGCACGCAATTTGCACGCGGATTGAAAAAAATAAAGTTTGGAGCCAAACTTTAACATTTCAGACTAAAATTTTCCAAAAAAAATTGAGGGTTGTCCCAAATACTTACCCTTAAACTTTTGCACAGGATCCTGTTTCAATTTTATAGTGTTCGGGAAGAAAAGCGAAAATTAAAATTGGAATAGGGTGCAATTTGCATGGTGCTAGAATCTTAATAAGTTTTGCTTTCCAAGAAGTTCCAGAGGGCGTATGATATAAAATAATCTCTAATCAATTGCTTCTTTTTTCATAAAGCCAAACCACGTAAAATGAATGGCAGCTGATTTTCAAATCAGCATGTATTTATTCGGTCCCGCTTGCGGGACAGATGAATAGCAAGAGGGTGATGCGCAAATTGCGCCATCACGGTTATTTCCGGGTTTTCAATGTCCTGAAAACCAATTAATTGAGTGCGTTTGGAAATACTGTTCAAAAATAGGGGCTACAGTAGATTTTTCCGAAACCTACAGTAAATCCTTTGGGAACCCCTATAAACACTGGAAATTTTTGACGCAAAAATTGACACAAGTTATCGAAAAAACAAAATTAACAGTGCCCTTGAGAAGTTATAAACTCATTTTACAGAGGTGTAAAGTTCCTAAAATAATATTTGCCTCGCTCAGTAGTATTAGTTTGTGTAAGATTTGGGGCTTGCAGCACTTCACTTCGTTCCGTTCGCTTTTTTGCAGTTTCCTTTTGTGACCTACGGGAGCAAAAGCAAGATATGTCATGACAATGACACATCTTGAATTCTCACTCAAATTCAAAATTAAACTCTAGGGATAATTCAGTTTTTTTGAATCGCTGACCTTTGTTTTGTTCAATTCGTACAAGTCAATTGCATAGAGCCCAGAAGAAGGCTCCTTCTTAAATTTTTCTTCAGTATAACCACCAAGGAGATAGAGTTTGTTTTTATGATAAAGAAGGTCTGGGTCTTTTAAATATAAATCAATGTTATAGGCTTTTAAAGTGTTTGCCAAAGTGTTGTAAACAAGCAGTTTTCCATAATTGTAGATGTAAATGATAGCATCGTGGGAGGTGATGCTTGGATTTTCCATTTCATAGAACAAATCCCCTTCTTTTTTCCATTTCCCCGTAGACATATCCAAGGATTCTATTTCCGATAGTGGGTTTCCATCCGTACCTCCGATAAGGTAAACTTTTTCATTAACTATTGCGCCATCCGTTTGTTTGGCTTTGGTCATATCTTCCAACTCATACCAATAACCGGATGTGATGTTGAAAAAATGACATTTGTCGGTATAGACCTTGTTCCCTGCTTTATCCATCTTAATGGAGCCTCCCATCACCAATATATTGTCCTTGTAGGTAAAGGATGCGAAACCTATTGCTTGGTGTGGATTGGTATCATCGATAACAATGCTCAGTGAATCAAGGTTTAGTATCTCTATTTTATTGAGAAGATATTGCTTTTTACCATTGTTGGATACCCTTTTCCCCCCAAGAACAAAAACCTTTTCCTCAAACTTATTGATTTGATGATGAGCTCGATTTTCAAAATCAACATCTACGGTCTTCCATTGATCTAAATGTATATCATAGGTCAATAACTTGTTATTGTAGCTTGTGTTGGTCCCGTTCGGCTCAGTTTCGCCTAAGACATCATTCCATGTTGCTCCATATGGATTCTTAAGGCTGGCGTCTTCTATTGCCTTTCTCATGGTGTCCTCGGTAAAGGATTCACTGCCCCCAATAACGTATATGGTATCGTTTATAACGATAGAACCAAAGGCAAAGACACCTTTTTTAAGCCGCGATAATGGATGGTACTTAAGCTTTTCTCTTAGCTTTTTTTTGCTTGAAATAATAACTTCACCGAGTTCATTGGTCAGCTCGTTCATCAAAATTGTATTTGATGTTTCTTTTAGTTGTGAAAATTTAATCTTTAAAGTTTTATATCCAATAATGGAAAATATCAGGCTATCCGTAGGACTGATCGTTGAATCATATGATAGTCTAAATTCTCCCTTAACATTAGTTGCGGCTCCAATTTCAGAATTCTTAATATAAACATTTACATTGTCCAGAGGTTGCTTGGTTTCCATATCCAAGACCCTGCCTTTAACTATCTGTCCAAATCCTAAAGCGGTTGAAAAAATGAGAAATAACGTAATTTGGACTGTTTTTGGCATAAGGAAATTAATGGGCATGGCAAAAAATGATATGGGCATTGGTTTTTGTCCAATAAAGTACTGAATTTTCAACTTTGAGGATGATTTTAGCACATTATCTTAAAGTAATATATTGCGATTTTTGGTCAAAAAGCATACAGGATATAAGAAGATTCTATGGTAAACTGAGGTTTTCCATGGGGCTGATTGTCTTTACATTACTGAATTCAGCTCCAACTGATACGAATCAAGTACATTGCTTGGTAAGGACTTAAGATAAATTTGAGTAGTACTGAGTTTGTTGTGGCCCATCATTGCGGATATGGCCTCCAATGGAACTTTTTTGAACATGGCATGGGTTGCGAAACTATGCCTTGAAACATAGGAGGTCAATCGCTCTTCAATCCCACATTCTTTTGCAATCTCTTTCAAACCAATATTGTAACGCCTAAGCTCCCATTGGGCATCTTTGTACTGCAATTCCAAAATGTCCCGATAGATTATGGGCAATAAAAAGCCGGAGGGGTTAGGATTGTCCAGATAGTACTGAATAATGGGTTGAATCTGGTCGGTTATAATTATATCGTAGCGTTTTCCTGTTTTACGTCTTTGGAATTTAACACGACCATCGATGATATTATCCCTTTTCAGGAATGCCATGTCAATAAATGACATGCCCAACATCAGATAGGAAAGAATAAAATAGTTGCGATAGTGAAAATGATTGGAACCAATCTTGGTTTTCATTTCAAGTATTTTCTTGATGCTTTCAATCTTAATGGCTCTTTTTTCAGTAGGCTTTGTTTTTATGGTGTAGTATTTAAAAGGGTATAGAGCTTCTTCAACCATACCCTCCTTGATTCCTTTATTGTAGATGGCCTTTATTGTTCTCATATAAGATGCTATTCCATTGATGGTATTGCCTGGCTTTGATAAATGGTGCCTTTCAAACCGTTTTAGGAACTCAAGATTGAGTTCATTGAATTTTAAATCCCTATTGTTTGTAAATACTTTTAGCCTTCCTATGATTCCGGAATAGTTTCTTGCAGTGCCTATCCGTTTTTCCTTAATAAGCTCTTCTGCTTTTTGAAGACCGAACTCATAGAATGAGTTTAACCGTTTTCTATTGACAATTTTATCGGCAATGTCTTTGGCTGTTAGTCTATCCAATTGATCATTATCGGCCAACCTATTGATTACTTCTTGTGCCTTAAGTTGTTTTTTTAATAAAAGGGTATTCATCAATTGAACCGAATCAACATCTGGAAAATTTCTCTTTACTTTGCATCGATTATGATCCCAGTATTCCTCTGGGACATAATGACCTGTTTTGATCGAAGTGGTTTTTCTAAAATGGGTCAGCCTCAAAATGATGGGAAAACATCCATTTTGGGTCATTCTGCGGGTGTCCAAACTTAGCTTTATACTCGTGTTCATGAACATAAGTTATAAAAAAATTTGCACGCAATTTGCACGCAAAAGCTTGGTTTAAATTGATTCCGTTTGAAATCAAAATTTATTAAAACATTGACAATCAATTAAATAACAGCAAATTTAATTTTGCTTGTACCCCATTCGGCGACGCTGTTAATCAGAGGGTCCTTGGTTCGAGCCCAAGAGGGGGAGCATCTAAAGCAAAAGCCACCGAAAAACGGTGGCTTTTTTGTTGGGTAAAGTTTGTTGTCGAGTGTTATATAAGTGGCAATATTGATACATGCCATTTTTCTCCAATTTCATCAAAATATTTGAAATCCCTACAAGTTGATTGCCAAATCTGGCTTCACGATAAATCCCTTATTTCTTAATATGCATTTAACCAATTACTTAAGTGCGTTTTGTGGTCAAACTGTCGTTTACAGGGTAAATATGGTTGTTTGTAAAGCAACTTTTCTTATACAATGCTTTTATCGATAGTTTTGTTCTAGCTAAAAAGAGCATTTTGATTTCTAGAAAAGAACTTCTTTTTCAAATAATACTGCACGTTTTGGTGCTATTGTTTTTCTCCTTTAGCCGAAACACTGGGGGAATTGTCTGGTATCGGGCCGTATTCCTTTTGTTTTATAGTATTTCGACCGTATCCATAACGTATTACCTAATGCCACGGTTTCTGTACAAGAAAAAGTATTGGCAGTTCTTCTTTGGGGTGACCTTGGTAGTGGTATCCGTAATTTTGATCGAAGAATTGGTGTTGGAGCCTATAATGTTTCCCGATACCGAACGTGGAAGAAACTTTCCCGGAATTTATATATCGCTATTGAGCGTATTACCTGTAATCTGTATTCTGTCCGGATTTAAATTCGGATGGGATGCCTTGCAGAAACAAGCACAGATAGATGAATTGAAAAACGCTATAGAAGAAAGTGAACTTCAATTTCTCAGAAACCAGATAAACCCGCACTTTTTGTTCAACAATTTGAACAATTTATACTCCTATGCCCTTCAAGAATCGCCCAAAACCCCTGAGATTATTTTGGAGATGAGCGGTGTTCTGCGTTATATGCTGTACGAGTCCAAAGAGCAGATGGTCCCGCTCAATAAAGAACTGGAGCAACTGGGGAACTTTATCAAGTTGTACAAATTACAGATAGAGGACAGGGGCGAGGTACTTTTTGATGTGGATAAAATAGAGGGCGAATACAGGATCGCGCCATTAATTTTGATCGTGTTTATCGAAAACGCCTTTAAACATAGCCAGTCGGGTCAATCTTCGGATATCAAGATCAATATTTCCGTTAAGGTAAATAATACCACCTTGGAATTCGTATGCAGCAATAACTACGTCTCTGGCTTTAGTTTGGATAGTGTGGCCAAGGGTATCGGGTTAAAAAATGTGAGGAAAAGATTAGAGCTGCTTTATCCAAAAAAACATATTTTGCAGATAGAGGAAACAGAGAACGATTACAAGGTATATCTAAAATTGGAACTGGAAAAAGTCTAAAAAGATGAGGTGTATTATAGTTGAGGATCAACCACCGGCGCAGCGAATCTTAAAAAAATATATACAAGATGTTCCCAACTTGGAACTTGTTGATATGTTTTCGGACGGTCTGAGCGCCATGGAATTCCTGAACCGGGAGTCCGTGGATATTATGTTCTTGGACATACACTTGCCAAAAATCAATGGTCTGGACTTTTTAAAGAGTATTCCGGACCCTCCTCAAGTTATTTTGACCACTGCTTTCTCCGAATACGCCTTGGAAGGCTATGATCTAAATGTAGTGGACTATTTGTTGAAGCCATTTTCGTTTCAGCGCTTTTTACAGGCCGTGAACAAGGCAAATGCCAAGTTGGATGTGCAGAGATCCGGCAGCGTCAATGAACCACTGACCGAGATTTACGTAAAATCCAGCCACGAGCATATTAAAGTGCTGGTGGATGATATTTACACGATTACCTCGGATTCCGATTATACCGAAATCCACTTGGAGGACAAAAAAATCTTGTCCAACGAACCACTTAGACATTGGGTAAGTGTTTTGGGAGGCGATCAATTCTATCAAATCCACAAATCACATATCATAAACACCAAAAAAATCGATAGGATTTCAGGAAATCTGGTGATCCTGACCAATGGGGCCAAAGTACCCTTGGGCAGGGCATATAAGGATACTTTTTTAAAGAGCATATTAAAGTAAATGCCCGGAATTTGTTTCCGGGCTTTTACTTTAAATCTTTATAAATTTTGCTCTATTTCGCAAAGTACACATAAATGGCAATAACGATAAAGCAGATAAATGCACTGGCCGGTTTTACATACTTCCAGGGCTCAATGGAAACCTGTTTGGTGTACTCCAATTGGAAGGGCTCTTTTCTTGGATAAAACTTCCCGATGATCAACATAATTACAATATTGGAAACAAACAATATCGCCATTACGTGAAGATAGTGTGGATAGGCACCGGCTTCTACCAGATTTAGTTCCACAGGGTCTGTAATGCCATTTGCCTTGGCTTCGGCAAGTGCGTTGGCCACCATTCTGGGCCCCACAATAAACTGACTGATGATGTAAAGTATGGATCCAGAAAGGATGCCTATTTTGGCTGCAATGGCAGGTACCCTTTTGGTGAGATATCCCACAACGATTATAGTGAAAATAGGGATGCTGTAAATACCGTTGATCTCTTGTAAATAGTTGAACAAGCTACCAGCGTTGGCAATCATTGGGGCAATGAACATGGCTGCAAGTGCCAAGCATACGCCGAACACCTTACCGTATTTTACCACGGTCATTTCCGAGGCATTTTTGTTGATGTGCTGTTTATAAATGTCTATCCCGAACAAGGTCACCGAACTATTGAGCACGCTATTGAACGAACTTAATATAGCACCAAAAAGTACAGCGGCAAAGAAGCCCATTAATGGTTTAGGAAGCACGGCGCGTACCAGTTCGGGATATGCCAAGTCGCTACTGGCAAGTCCTCCCTCAAAATAATAGTAGGCGATCATTCCGGGCAACACCAAGATTATGGGTCCTAAAATCTTTAAAAATGCGGCCAATAATAGGCCTTTTTGGCCTTCTGCAAGGTTTTTTGCGCCCAATCCCCTTTGGATGATTTGTTGATTGGTGCCCCAATAGAAAAGCTGAACCAGCATCATTCCTGTAAAAATGGTGGAAAAGGGCACCTCTTGTCCAGGATTCCCAGTGGAATCAAAGCGCTCTGGGTTGGCATCCATTAATGTTTGCAAGCCGCCAAGAACACTTCCGTCCCCAATGGCCATCAATCCAAAAACGGGAATCAAAATACCACCTACAATAAGTCCAACCGCATTGATACTGTCTGAAACGGCAACAGCCTTTAATCCTCCAAAAACCGCATAAATGGAACCAATGATACCGATACCCCAAATACAAACGACCAAAGCGGTGGAATCCGATACCCCTAGTAAGGTCGGAACATCGAACATACCACTTATGGCAACCGAACCAGAATATAAAATTACCGGCAACAGCACAACAACATAGCCCGTTAAGAAAAGTCCCGATGTAATCGTTTTTGTGGTAACATCGAACCGTTTGGCCAAAAACTGAGGGACCGTTGTAAGTCCTCCCTTTAAATAGCGCGGGAGCAAAAACAATGCGGTGACCACTATGGCAAGCGCTGCCAGGGTTTCCCAGGCCATGACCGATAATCCGTCCTTATATGCACTGCCGTTTAGGCCAACAATTTGCTCTGTGGAGAGGTTGGTGAGCAATAGTGACCCAGCTATTACGCCGGCGGTTAGGCTTCTTCCGCCCAAAAAATAACCGTCCGATGAGGTTTCGTCCGTTTTTCTAACGGACCACCAGGATATTATACCTACCATTAGAGTAAATCCCAAAAAGGAAATAAGTGCCATACTTTAAAGTTTGATGTTCCGGCGCGTGCCAAAACGGTTTGCTTAGTTGGGTGCAATTAATCTGGACTTTACAAAAAACTGTAAGGTGAATCGGTATGGTCCAATATTAAAAGCGAATATAAAATTCAAATAAATGCTAATATAACTGGATTTTTCGGAAAAGTATATAGAATCTATAAACGCAACATTTTCATTCTAATTTGAAGGAATTTCAAAAGTTTATGGATGGCTGGCCTTCAAAAAGATAATCCACAGCTAACAATTATTTAAACTGTTTTGTGGCTTTTTTATGATAATAAATTGAGTAATTAGCAACTTAATTTTATTATTAGTAAACTTTGATTGATAATAGTTCTGTTGTTAAGCGACCGAGTTTGGTTTTTGTGCTGCACGCGTCGCTTGCTGCTTTTGGCACTTACTTTTGTATGTACGCTTTTAGGAAACCATTTTCTGTAGCAACTTTTGATGGAGTGGCCTTCTGGGGAGTGGATTACAAGATATTATTGGTGATTGCGCAGGTGTTGGGGTACGCACTATCCAAATTTGTCGGTATAAAAGTGATATCGGAACTAAAACCCGACCAAAGGTTACTTTACTTAATATCGCTTATAGGTATTGCAGAAATATCCCTGTTGCTTTTTGCCTGGGTCCCTGCACCGTACAATATATTGTTTATGTTCTTGAACGGTTTGCCCTTGGGAATGATCTGGGGCATTGTGTTTTCCTATATAGAAGGAAGAAAGTTTACCGATATTCTGGGAGTGGTCCTATCTGCAAGTTTTATCGTCTCCAGTGGCGTTGTAAAATCAGTAGGCCTCTTTGTTATGAATTCATGGGGTGTGAGCGAATTTTGGATGCCCTCCGTGACCGGGGCATTGTTTTTTGTTCCCCTTTTGATTTGCTCCCTTCTTTTACAACGGGTTCCACCACCAACAGCCCAAGATGTTTCCAGCAGGACCGAACGTATCCCAATGACTGCGGCAGACCGAAGAGACTTGGTCAAAAAGTATTTTTTTCCATTGGTGCTCATTGTGCTCTTCTATACATTTTTAACCGCATTTAGGGATTTTAGGGACAATTTTGCACGAGAACTTTGGGATAGCATCGGGTATCAGGGCGATGTTTCCGTTTTTTCGACATCGGAAATCATAATTGCAATTATAGTCTTATTGATCATAGGTTCCATTTTTTATATAAAGAACAATTTTAAGGCGCTACTTACCTATCATGCCCTATTAATAATGGGCACCTTGGTGTTGGCCGTAGGTACACTTTTGTTTCAAACAGGAGTACTGGACCCATTTATTTGGATGGTTTGCACCGGCTTTGGGCTATATATCTGCTACGTACCCTTCAATTGTCTTTTTTTCGACCGCTTCATAGCCACCTATCATGTAAAAGGGAATTCGGGTTTTCTTATATACATCGCCGATTCTTTTGGCTACGTGGGCAGTGTACTTGTTTTGCTCTATAAAAACTTTGGACAGGCCAATTTATCTTGGCTCAACTTTTTTATATATGGAACCTATGCCGTAGCATTTATAGGTATTGGCTGTACACTGGTGCTGTATTTTCATTTTACTGCGCTGAGCAAGGCGGAACAACTCAATAAACAATTCGATTATGGACAATAAGTATGATGCTGTCATTGTAGGTGGCGGTGTTTTGGGAACTTTTCATGCCTATAATGCAATGGAAATGGGCCTAAAAGTTTGCTTGGTGGAAAAAGATGCCTACCCCAAAGGGGCTACCACCCAGAACTTTGGACAGGTTGTGCCTTCTGGCATGAATACCAAATGGCAAAAATTTGGCCGCGAAAGTCTTCGAATATATAAGGATATCCAATCGCATTTCGATATCAGTATCCGTCAGAACGGTACAGTCTATTTAGCATCCAACGAAGAAGAAGAGCGTTTGCTGGTGGAGCTTAGGGCAATAAACAGTGGCAACGATTACGAATCCAAAATGCTAACCAAGGAACAGTGCTTGGAAAAATATCCAGGATTAAGGAAAGACTATGTTCTGTCCGGATTGTATTTTCCGCAAGAAGTCACCGTAGAGCCCAGGGTAATGATCCATAAACTTCAAAAATATTTGATGGAGCAAAAAGGGTTGGATATCAAGTTCGATTTTCCGGTGGTTTCCTGCGAATCCGATGGTAGTTGGGTTAGGGTCAAAAACACCAAAAATGAAGAAGTGCAAGCCAAAAAAGTGATAATCTGCAATGGGGCCGATTTTAAAAATCTTTATCCCGAAACGTTTGCATCCAGTGATCTAGAGGTTTCCAAATTGCAGATGATGCATACCAAACCCCAAGGGAATTACAATCTAAAAGGATCTATATTGACAGGTTGGTCAATTCGAAGGTACGAGGCGTTTCACGAATGTCCTTCCTTCAAAACGATAAAGGCCAACGAGCCAAAGGACAGCCTTCAAAAGAAATGGGGGGTCCACATTTTGTTTAAACAAGCAACGGATGGTTCGGTAATTCTCGGGGATTCCCACCAATACGCCGATGCCGGTAACATGGAAGATCTGGGGTACGATCTTGATATGGATATTGATGATTTTATGGTTCAGGAGGCCAAGAAAATTATTGACCTGCCCACCTATCAAATCCAAAAAAGATGGTACGGCATGTACTCACAATGTAAAAACAGTGATATTTATCAAAAAACAATAGACAACAATATTCATATTGTTACGGGAATCGGAGGTAAGGGAATGACAGGGAGTGCCGGATTTTCCAAAAAAAACATTGCAACAATTTTTAATGCACAGAAAATCAATTTATGAAAAAAATAGAACTGGCCGTTTTTGATATGGCGGGAACCACAGTGAACGAAGATAATGTGGTGTACAAAACCGTAAGGGCCGCTCTGGCGAAGCATGGCGTGGATGTTACTTTGGAAACTGTACTCGAATGCGGCGCCGGAAAGGAAAAGTTTAAGGCCATTTCCGATATTTTAGAGGAAAGCAAGAACAAAAGTGTGGATGCCAAAGCAGTGTTTCAGGATTTTAAGGGAATGTTGGAAGATGCTTATACCAATTTAAACGTTGGCACTTATGATGGCGTTGAAGAACTATTTAAAACCTTAAAGAAACAGGAAGTAAAAATAGTGTTGAATACTGGTTATGATCGTAAAACAGCGGAAACCCTTTTAAATAAATTGGGATGGATTCCCGGTGAACAGGTGGATGCTTTGATCACGGCGGACGATGTGGTCAATGGAAGACCGTCGTCCGAAATGATAGATAAGGCCATGGAATTATTTGGTGTTACCGATCCGCAAAAGGTATTAAAGGCCGGCGACTCCGCTATCGATATTGAAGAGGGTAAAAATGCCAATTGCGGCTGGACGGTAGGTGTCCTTACCGGTGCACAGAACCGTGAGCAATTGGAAACAGCACGGCCAACCCTTATCTTGGAATCCTTGTCCAGCTTGGCGGAGGAATTGTTTTCTTGATCAGATAAAAAAATATACAACCAACATTTTAGAAGGAACATTCCCTTTGTTTACAGGTACATGGGGGACTCTACCATCAAAAAAAATAGAGTCCCCTTCTTTTAACAGCACTTCTTGGTCACCTATTTCGTAATAGCACTCACCGGTTAAAATATATTTGAACTCAAAAGCATCGGTCACCACTTTTTCCCTTTTAGAGTTGGGCTGTACCTCCAAGAGCACACTTTCAAAGCCGACCGAGTTCAATTGCTTGCTAAAGATGTAATTGTAAGAAAAGCCGATAGCTTCGTCTTCCTTATCGATCACGGACTGTTCATCTTTGCGGGTCACTAAAAAATTCTGTCCATTTACATTGGGGATACCATCAAAAAAAACGGTCATTTCGGTGCCCAATGCTTCCACAATTTTCAAAAATACGGGCAACGATGGAATGGTACGGCCATTTTCTATCCTGGAAATTAAGCCGGCAGTTACCCCGGCACTTCCAGCAACATCGTTTATGGTTTTTTTATTGTCTTTGCGAATTTGTTTAATCCTCTTTCCAATGCCCACCAAATAATCTTCCATAATATGCGAACTCAAAAATTTTAGTATTTATAATATTCTAAGAAAGATCAAGAATAAGAAAAATATCTGTAACGGTAGGATATTGTTGGAGGTCTTAAAAAAGAACATGTCTCTAACCTTTGTTAAAAGTTAAATATTTGTAAATAATATTAATATAACATTGGGCTGTTTCTTTTAACCTTTCCGTATCATTTTTTTAATCTGGATGGATGCGTGTCTTAATTCTGGTGTTGGATATTTGTTGATAAATAATTAACCAAATTTTACAAATATTCAACAAATGAAAAAATCATTCGTAGCATTTTTACTTGCATTTACGGTAAGTATAATTGGCTATTCGCAAGTCACCTTTTCTGGAAAGGTAGTAGACGAGAACAACGTGCCTTTACCAGGTGCATCGGTTGTTGTAAAGGGCAGTGCCAATGGTGTTGCCACCGACTTTGATGGAAACTTTGAAATAGAGCTTCCTCAAGGTGGAGAAATACTCGAGGTATCCTATATAGGGTATATCTCTCAAGATGTTGAGACTGCTGGAAAAACATCCATTTCCATAATGCTACAGCCAGATTCCCAACAGTTGGATGAGGTAGTGGTTACTGCATTGGGGATTAAAAGGGAAACCAAGAAACTGGCATATGCGGTACAAAAGGTTTCCGGTGAAGAAATCGCAGAGGCCCGTGAAACCAACGTGGTGAACTCTCTCTCCGGTAAAATGGCGGGAGTTCAGGTAACAGGAGGTAATTCTGGGGTTGGTTCTACATCACAGATTATAATTCGTGGAGAAAGTTCATTAAACCCAAGCCCAAATGCCAACTCTCCATTGTTCGTTGTGGATGGGATTCCTATAAACAACAATGTTAGCAACAGAGGTTCCGAAGGTAACATGGAAGTGGATTACGGTAATGGGGCCATGGACATAAACCCGGACGATGTAGAAACAATGACAGTGCTTAAAGGTCCGAACGCCACCGCATTGTACGGTTCCAGAGGTGCAAATGGTGTTGTACTTATAACAACAAAATCAGGTCAAGGTACCAAAGGAATCGGTGTTTCCATAACCCATAACACAACTTTCGAGGACTTATTGACCCTTCCAAAATACCAAAACCGATATGGACAGGGTTCTGGCGGTCAGTTTGCCTTTAACGATGGTGGTCAGAACCGTTCCCTTACCGGAGGCATAAACGATCACGTGGACGAAAGTTGGGGACCTGCCATGAACGGGCAATTGATCCCACAGCACGATAGTCCTACCTCTAGCGGTTTCCGCGCGGGCGATGTACATGTTAGACCAAGAAATCCCGACGGTACTTTTGCCGATGAGATCATCGCAACCCCATTTTCTCCCCAACCCGATAATATCGAAGATTTTTTTAGAACTGGTTTTACCATGAGCAATAACGTGGCTTTGACCGGTGCCAATAAAGATGGAAACTTTAGGGTTTCATTTACCGACCTACAGAGTGAGAGTGTAATCCCGCACTCCAATTTTAAAAGAAGGTCATATCAAGTAAACGGATCATATAATCTAACGGATTGGTTAAAGGTTACTGGATCTATGAATTACATCAACTCAAATTCACGTAACCGTCCCAACAATTCCTATGGAACGGAGAACATTATGTACCTGTGGATTTGGTTCGGCCGTCATATCAATATGAACGGGTTAAGGGACTACTGGCAGCCAGGATTGGAAGATGTTCAGCAGTACAACTACAATTATAACTATCATGACAACCCGTTCTTTACGGTTTTCGAAAATACAAACGCCTTTAATAAGGATCGTGTAATTACCAATCTTAGGGCAGATATGAATCTTGCCAATGGTTTAAGTTTGATGGTCCGTACAGGTTTCGATTATTCCAATGAGTTGGATAGACGTAAAAGGGCCTACTCTACACAACGTTTTCCAAATGGACAGTATAGAGAGGATTTTGTGTATGCCTACGAACAGAACACCGATTTCTTGCTGTCCTATAACAAAGAATTGAATCAAGACTTTGATTTTGGGATATCCTTGGGAGGTAACCACCGTTCTGCCAAAAACAGATACCAGCGGATCAGTGCCAATTCCTTGTCCATTCCTGGGATCTACAATTTTGGAAATGCCGCAGAACCTTTAACACAAAGCGATTACGATAGCAAGTTTACCGTAAACAGTTTGTATGCATTTTCCAACTTGGCCTATAAAGATTATGCATTTTTGGATGTAACGGCACGTAACGATTGGTCGTCCACACTACCCGATGGCAACAATAGCTATTTCTATCCATCCGTTGGTTTAAGTTTTATTCTTTCGGATATGTTTCAAATGCCGGAAGCGATCAGCTTTGCAAAAATTAGAGGGGGTTGGGCAAGTGTAGGTAACGATACCGACCCTTATAATTTGGCCGCGACCTATGGTTTTGGAAATACGTTTAACGGGTATTCACGAGTTTATTCACCGTCCGAACTAAAATTGGCCGACCTAAAACCGGAGCGTACCAACTCGTTCGAAGTAGGGGCCGATTTAAGATTCTTGGGTAACCGCTTGGGATTGGACGTTGCAGCATACAAATCCATCACCAAAAACCAGATTTTATCCTTGCCGGTATCCAATACTTCCGGGTATAGTTCTAGAATCATAAACGCAGGTGAAGTTGAGAATAAAGGTTTGGAAGTAACGTTATCGGCCACTCCGGTACAAACGGATAATTTTAGCTGGAACACCAACATCAACTTTACCACCAATCGTGGAGAGGTAAAAGAGTTGACGGAAGGCCTAGATCAATATTTGGTTAAATCGAACTATTTGCAAGTAGTGGCCGAAGTAGGCGAGCGCATGGGCGATTTATACGGAACCGGATTTGAAAAAGTTACCGATAAGAACAGCCAATACTATGGACAATGGATCATAGATGGTGATTCAGGATTGCCCATTAGAAGCAACGAGTTAAGAAACCTAGGAAACTACAACCCTGATTTTATGGTTGGTTTTCAAAATAGTTTCAGGTATAAAAATCTTCGTTTCGGATTCTTGTTCGATTGGAGACAAGGAGGTGTGTATCACTCAAGAACAGTTGCCATTGGCGGAACAACCGGTATGCTGGACTTTACCGTTCCCGGTCGCGAAACAGGGATCGTGGCACAAGGTGTTGTGGACGATGGAAACGGAAATTATACACCAAACACCACAAACGTAGCTGCATCCAATTATTACTCCCACGTTTATAACAGAGGTAACGAGGAAAGTTCAATGTTCGATGCCACCTATGTAAAATTGAGAGAAGTAAAACTTGGATACACATTACCGAGCAAACTATTGGCAAAAACTCCGATAAAGTCCGCCACAATTTCACTGGTGGGCCGTAATCTGGCCCTTTGGACGGAGAACGATCATGTAGACCCCGAAACCATCTCATTCTCAGGAGGAACCATTGTTCCCGGCGTAGAAGATATGGCATTGCCAAGCACAAGAAGTTTTGGGCTTAACCTTAACGTAGAATTTTAAAAAAGAATTTAAGATAAAGAATGATGAAAACATCAAACTTCATAAAATCCATCTTATTTGCAGGAACCGTTTTGGTTTCGTGCACCAACAATTTTGAGGAAATCAATTCCAACCCAAATGCGCCCGAACAAGTTAGCGCCAACCTGCTTACCTCTACGGTAACCTCCGAAATTACACGGACATTGACACAAGAAGGGTATAGCGACGGGAACACAATTACCCAATTAATGGCCAAAAACAATTTCCCTGGGTTTAGCCAGTTCGATTGGGGAGATCAAGGCATGTGGAATTTTTTCTACAGCTATTTGCCCGAGATCAACGATATTTTGGAAATTTCAAGAGCAGAAGGCACTCAAAATTCAACTTACGAAGGGATTGCACTTACCTTAAGGGCACTATCTTTTGCCAACCTTACCGATTTGTACGGTCACGTTCCATATACCGAGGCAATGGCAGGTAAAACAGAAGGTATTTTTACCCCTGTTTACGATGATCAAGAAACGGTATACAACGGAGTACTTCAGGATTTGGCCGATGCCGATGCGGCACTTGCCAAAGGTCAGGCCATAGCAGGGTCTACCGGTGATGTAATTTATAACGGCGATGCATCCAAATGGAGAAAATTGGCAAACGCATTGCGCTTGCGCTACCTATTGCGAATTTCCAAGCAAAGAGATGTATCCTCCGAAATGCAGGCTATAGTAAGTGCAGGAAATTACATCAACGACAATGGCGACAACGCCGTTTTGGTCTACAGTGGAACATCAAATACCGATTCTTGGCCGGAAAGTACTGGCCGTATAGGTGGGTTCGATGAAAAGAGTCTTTGCACAACCTTGTTGGGCTATTTTGAAGAATTCAATGATCCCCGATTGGATATTTGGTTCGATCGCAACAGTGAAGGTGAATGGGTGGGGATCCCAATTGGTCTTAACCAAGATAACGCTCGTGCCTATGACGATGAATTTAGTCCTAGTCGATTGGATGTTGAGCTGTTCTATTTTTCCTCTACAGCAGCCGAAGCCTTTATTATGAAAAACTCCGAAGTACAGTTTATCCTTGCCGAAGCTGCAGAAAGAGGGTTTATTTCTGGAAGTGCAGAGGATTATTATAACAATGGAATCCGTGCAAGTTTGGATTACTGGGGTGTGCCCAGTGATGACATTGAAGCGTATTTGGTACAGCCGGCCGTTCAATACAATGGTTCTTTGGAATTATTGTTGACCCAAAAAACAATTGCTCTTTGGAACGTGGATTACCAAGGATGGATGGACTATCGAAGAACTGGAATACCCGCCTTGGAGAATGGTCAAGACGACCTTAATGGCGGCCGTTATCCAGTTCGCTTCCTTTACCCCTCCTCTGAACAGACCTTGAACGGAGACAATTATAAAGCAGCGGTAGAGGCCATGGGTGGTGAAGGTGATAACATCAATACACCGGGATGGTGGGAAACAGGAACAAGATACTAAGCTTACAAAATTTAAAATAATTGCAAGTGGTTGCCCTTTACCAAGGGCAGCCTTTGCATTTAATAACCAACAGTATGTCAAGATTAATTGTATGTGCCATTTTATCTGTATTCCTTCTGTTTTCATGTGATTCCAAAATCAAGAAAACCCCTACAGGAATCAAGCATGTAGTGGTTATCGGAGTAGATGGTATGAGCCCGGATGGTATTCTTAAGGCAGAAACCCCAATGATGGACGAAATGGTTAAGAACGGCGCAGCCACCATGAACGGAAGGGCCGTATTACCATCCAGTTCCAGTCCAAACTGGGCCAGCATGATCATGGGAGCCGGTACGGAACAACATGGGGTTACATCTAACGGTTGGGAAAAATTCGACCATCAATTGCCTCCGGTCGTAGCCACCAAAAACGGAACTTTTCCAACAATATTTACACTTTTTAAAGACCAACAACCGGAAGCCCATGTAGGAGCTATTTACGATTGGGATGGATTCGGACGCTTGTTCGAGAAATCGGATGTTGATTTTGATATTGATGGAGACCACGAAGAAAAAACTGCCCTTGCAGCAGTGGACTATATCAAAAAGAATAAACCAAAGTTCACCTTTGTCCACTTGGACCATGTGGACCACGCAGGCCATGCCAAGGGTCACGGCACTCCCGATTATTATGAGTCCGTGGAAAAAGCAGATGCCCTAATCGCCAAAATTGTGGATGCTACCAAAGAAGCCGGAATTTTTGAAAATACCATGTTCATAGTGGCCTCCGATCATGGTGGGTTGGGCTTTGGCCATGGAGGAGAAAGCTTGGCCGAAATGGAGATTCCTTTTGTTTTGTACGGCGCAGGCATTAAAAAAGGATATCAAATAGAAGAAACCGTTTATCAATACGACAACGCACCCACTGTAGCCTATGCCATGGGGCTAATAACTCCGCAAGCATGGATCGGTCGTCCCGTTAAAGGTGCATTTATAGGGAATAAAGCCCCAAAACTTATCTACAAGCGAAAGGTTAAAATAACCCAACCAAAAATTCTTCCGGATGCTGGCTATTTTGAGCCAGCAGGAGGGATTTTTAAATCAGACTCGGTGGCGGTGGTTATGCAAAACCCGAACAATTTGGGCGAGATAAGGTACACACTTGGAGATATAGTTCCCACATTCGATAATAGCCAACGTTACCAAGATACCTTCTATCTGAAACAAACAGAAATCGTAAAAGCAGGAATATTTCAGGACAACCAATTGGTGAGTACGGTTACGGAGGCTAATTTTAGAATTGTTCCAAAATCAAAGCAAGACCCTGTTCAATTTGAAATTTATCAGGTAAATGGAATAGAAAAATTACCCGATTTCTCGTCTCTAACACCAACGCTTAAAGGTTTTGTAACCGAGTTTTCTCACAAACAGTCCTTGACCAAGGACAGGCCCCAAGAGCAGGTTGCCGTTGTGTTTGAAAGTTTACTCGAAATTCCACAAGAAGGGAAATATACTTTTTATACCAATAGTGATGATGGCAGCAAACTATATGTAAATGGCGCCGAAATAGTTGACAACGATGGAGACCATGGTGTAAGGGAACGTAGCGGGTCGTTACAACTTGCCAAAGGGAAACATTTGGTGCGTGTGGAGTATTTTAATGGAGGCGGGGGCTTTCATTTAGATGTGAAATATAAAGGCCCAAACACCCCAAAACAGATTATACCTGCAAATCATTTATACAGAGAAAAATAGGTAAATGATGAACCGAGAACGCGATAAGCACAACTTAGAATCTGTTGTGGAAGGCGACATAAACCTAACTCCCGCTCGGAGCGAATGGTTGCAAAACGAAGTGAGCGAAGAAACCAGAGAACTTTTGGAAAAAGATGCCAAATATTTTATGCATCAATCCATGTCGACACCTTGTTTGGATGTGCTCCAAACGTGTGAAGGGTCGCACATAGAAAGTATATCCGGCAAAAAATATTTGGATTTTCACGGCAACAATGTGCACCAAATTGGATTTTCCCATCCAAAATTGGTCTCTCGTTTAACCGAGCAACTACAAAGCCTAACTTTTTCCACCCGAAGGTATGCCAACAAGACCGCAATTCGGTTTGCCGAGAAGTTAACTTCATATACGCCCAAAGGTCTTGACCGTATCTTGCTTACGCCAAATGGAAGCTCTGCTATTGGGATTGCCCTAAAATTGGCAAGGGCCGTAACAGGAAAGCACAAAGTGGTCTCATTCTGGGATTCGTTCCATGGAGCCTCTTTAGATGCCATAAGCGTGGGCGGCGAGTCTGTTTTTCAGGAACATATGGGGCCTTTAATGCCGGGGGTGGAGCGCATTCCACCGCCAATAACCTATCGTGGTATTTTTGAAGGGGACGAAACCAAAGCCTTGGAATATTTGCGATATGTTCTGGAAAAAGACCATCAGATTGGGGCATTTTTGGCAGAAACCATCCGTAATACCGATGTGCAGATCCCATCAAAAAAATTCTGGAAAGGAGCAAGGGAGCTATGCACCAAACATAATGTACTTTTAATCTTGGACGAAATCCCGATTGCCTTTGGGCGCACGGGCAAAATGTTCGCCTATGAGCTTTTTGACATTGAACCGGACATTCTTTGTTTGGGAAAAGGACTCGGAGGTGGTATTTTTCCGCAGGCAGCCATTGTTACCAGAGAAGAATACAACAAGTTTGGTGATATATCGCTGGGCCATTATACCCACGAAAAAAGCCCATTGGGTTCTATAGCAGGATTAACCTTATTGGAAGTACTGAAAGATGAGCAGATTCTACAAAAAGTAAAGGAGGACCAAGAATTTATGCGTAAGAACCTTTACAAAATGTACCGTAAGTATTCCTTGATCGGAGACGTTCGTGGGGTAGGACTATTATGGGGCATTGAACTGGTGACCGATAGGAACACTAAAGAGAAAGCTACCAACGAAGCCGAGGAAATCATGTACGAATGTCTAAAACAAGGATTGAGTTTCAAGGTTTCCAAAGGGAACGTTCTGCAACTTTCGCCCGCTTTGACCATTTCCAGGGAAGAGCTGGAAACTGCATTTGAAATACTTAATTGTGCATTTTTAAAAACCAACACCATAGCCTAATGAAAAAAATCAACTGTTTTTGTATTGTTTTTTGTTTGGGATTGATGCAGCTTGCTGCCCAGACCAAACCCGAAATTCTTGTGCAACCTTATTTGCAAGATGCCGAACCCAATTCCATAGTGATCATGTGGGAAACCTCTAGCGGAGAGGAAAGCATTGTAGAGTGGGGAACTACCGAAAAACTCGGAAAAAAAGCCACCGGAAGGGCAGAGGACATCAATTTCTCCGAATCCAGAGTGCATACTGTAAAATTGGAAGGACTCAAGCGATTCACAGAGTATTATTATCGTGTAAAAACAGGAAAGGTAAAATCGGATATTTTCCAATTTAAGACGCCACCGTTTTCAAGTGACGAAGAGTCCTTTAATATTGTGGCCATGAGCGATATGCAATACGATAGCCAGCATCCCAATAAATTTTCCGAGATCGTGAATCAAGGAGTGCTTCAATATCTAGAAAAAGAGCATGGGGGCAAATTACCCAATAACTTGGCCATGGTTATGATTCCTGGGGATCTGGTTCAGAGCGGGAGCAAATATTACCAATGGAAAGAACATTTTTTTGATCCCGCCCAAAAGCTTTTTGCAGAAGTTCCTGTATATCCCGTTTTGGGAAATCATGAAAAAAATTCGGTATTCTACTTCAAGTACTTCAGTTTGCCCGAAAATGGAACTCCCGCCTACGCAGAACATTGGTGGTACAAGGATTATGGGAATACGCGAATCATCGGATTAAATTCCAACGAAGGTTATCGTGACCTACGGGAACAGTACGAGTGGCTAGAGAAAGTATTGTTGGATACCGAAAAAAACGAGGATATTGATTTTGTTTTTGCACAACTTCATCATCCGCATAAATCAGAACTGTGGATTCCAGGGGAGGAAGAATCGACAGGAAAAGTGGTGAAAATGCTCGAAGAGTTTTCAACAAAAACAGGAAAGCCAAGTATTCATTTCTTTGGACATACCCACGGGTATTCCAGAGGACAGTCCCGAGACCATAAACACTTGTGGATAAATGTGGCATCCGCTGGTGGCGCTATTGACAATTGGGGCGAGTTTGAAGGCAGGGATTATGATGAGTTTACCGTTACCCAGGACGAATACGGCTTTGTTATGGTCGAGGTGGATGGCAACAGGAACGACCCCAAGTTTACCATTAAAAGGATTAGTAGGGGGAATACGATCAAATCCAGAGAAAATGAACTTCGGGATAGCATCACGATTTGGAGGCTGAGCAAAAAACCCGAAGCGCCCAAGGCGGTCTCCCCAATCAATGGTGCAATTGTAAAGGATGAGTTTGCCATGTTGAAAGCCGGAGAATTTTCCAGTGCACACCATGCCTCCTTCCATGCAGCATCCCATTGGCAGGTATCGGAATCCAAGGATTTTGAAAAATTGGCCTTGGATAGCTGGAAACAATTTGAAAACTGGTACTACAAAGAAAATCGTCAAGAGAACGATGATTTGACGGACGAAAAAACAAAACGATTAAAACCCAATACAAATTACTATTGGAGAGTCAGATATAGAGACCAAAACTTAAATTGGAGCGATTGGTCCCCAACGGTGTCATTTAAAACGGCAGAAATAAAAAGCAAGTAGAGACAAATTTTGTCCGAAGTGATGGATTCAGTTTTCACTGGTTACTACCTGTCCGGAACAAGAAAATTCCTAAAACTATAAGTTTAAGTACGTTTAATTCAGTTTATTAGTTCATGTTTGTGCAAAGACCCGTATGATCAGTGCGGGTCTTTCTCTTTGTACCCTGAAGCTATGTGCTAGGTTTTTGTTAAAATGGTTACCTTAGAGCAGTGTATTTTTACCAAATGGAAGAAGAACTTTTAGGAACATTCAGCAACTATTTCGAACCTGCTCTTATCCAAGAGATCCTTAAAGAGGGCAAGTATAAGGAGATTCCAGCAGGAGAAACCATTATGGATATTGGCCAATATATAAGAAGTATGCCACTGTTGTTGTCCGGGGCCATAAAAGTTCTCAGGGAAGACGAAGAAGGCGATGAACTGCTTTTATATTATTTGGAGCAGGGCGAAACCTGTTCGGTGACCATGACCTGCTGTATGGGACATACCAAAAGCGAAATTAAGGCCATAACCGAAACCGATACCAAAATTGTGATGGTACCGGTGCAGAAAATGGAGGAATGGATGGCAAAATATAAAGGTTGGCGCAATTATGTTTTTGATAGTTACCAAAACCGTCTGAATGAGTTGTTACTGACCGTGGACAGTATCGCTTTTAAAAATTTAGATCAACGTTTAATGGATTATCTGAATAAGAAAGTTGAGGTAACCAATGACAACCGGATAAATAACACACATCAAGAGATCGCTTATGACTTGCACACCTCAAGGGTGGTAGTTTCCAGATTGTTGAAAAAACTGGAGAAAATGAAGAAGCTGGAGCTCCACAGAAACCACATTCTTGTAATAGACCTTTAAAATATGTGCCCTTTGTTACTGTTTGTAGTAGCTGGCCATTCTATTTTTGCATAAAATCAATCGAATGCTCAAAAGGATTTTTCCTTTTTTAACTTGGATAGGCTCTTACAATCGCTCTTTGCTCTTTGGCGATTTAGTTGCCGGCATTACCGTAGGTATAATGTTGATCCCGCAGGGGATGGCCTACGCTATGATTGCGGGCATGCCACCCATATATGGGCTGTACGCGGCATTGGTGCCACAATTGGTCTATGCAATAACAGGAACATCAAGGCAATTGGCCGTTGGCCCCGTAGCCATGGATTCACTTTTGGTGGCGGCCGGAATAGGCGCTATGCAATTGGGAAATACCGAAGACTATATTGCAGCAGTTATCTTTTTGACCCTTCTTATTGGATTGTTTCAATTATTGCTCGGTATTTTAAAAATGGGCCTTTTTGTAAACTTCTTGTCCAAACCGGTAATTAGTGGATTTACATCCGCAGCGGCCATTTTAATCGGTTTGGGTCAACTAAAGCACATACTCGGTGTGGATTTGCCGCAGTCGGGCAAGATCTATGTGTTGCTAGGAAATATTTTTGGTAACCTTGGAGAAGTCCAACTGCTTACTTTGGGCATGGGAATTTTGGTGATTGCATTGATCATTGGGTTGAAAAAAATCAATAAAAAGCTACCGATTCCCTTACTTGTCGTGGTGTTGGGTATAATGTCCGTAGTTATATTGGGATTGGAATCAAAAGGAATCAAAGTGGTTGGCGAAATTCCAAAGGGACTGCCAAGTTTTCAATTGCCAAGATTTCAATGGGATAAAATAGGGCAGTTTGTGCCAATAGCACTTACCGTTGCCCTTTTTGGTTTTATGGAATCCATTTCCATTGCCAAAACCGTAGAAGAGAGGCATCCTGAATACGACCTTGACCCCAACCAAGAGCTAAGAGCTCTGGGAATGTCCAATATTTTAGGGTCGTTTTTTCAGTCCTTTTCCGTTTCGGGAAGTTTTTCCAGAACAGCAATCAATGATCACTCGGGAGCGCGCACAGGAATGGCACTCGTCTTTAGCGCCTTGTTGGTAGCGGGAGTATTGTTGTTTTTGACCCCACTTTTTTATAATCTGCCCACGGTTGTACTCGGTGCCATTATAATTGTTTCGGTTTTTGGGTTAATTGATTTGAAGTACCCCCTGCAATTGTGGAAAAACCGAAAAGATGAATTTGTGCTTTTGTTGGCCACTTTTGTAATGACCATGTCCATCGGACTGATAGAAGGTATTCTTTTGGGTGTTCTGCTTTCTTTGCTGCTGTTGGTCTATAGGATATCAAACCCACATATTGCGGTTTTGGGAAGAATCAAAGGAACCAACTATTTTAAAAACATAGATCGTTTTTCGGAAGATGTTGAGGTGTGCGAGGATAAGCTCATTCTACGATTCGATGCTCAACTCTATTTTGGGAACAAGGATTACTTCAAAAAACAATTGTACCAACAAATTGCAAAAAAAGGACCGAGCTTAAAATACATAATCTTAAATGCCGAGCCTATTAATTATATCGATAGCAGTGCAGCAGTTATGTTGGAACGAATTATTCGGGAACAACGGGAAAACGGCATCCAGTTTTTAATAGCCGGGGCAATTGGCCCAACACGTGATATATTGTACACTAGCGGAATTATAGATGTACTGGGAGAGGAAAATCTTTTTGCACAAACCTTTGATGCCGTGGAATGCTGCCGTAATCCAGAGACATTGAGTACCATACAGAAAAAAGTATCCCAACAATATAAGACCAAACGTTTGTAACTTTGGTCACAGAAAATTAGGGAGCACAATACTAATTTTGATAAAAACCATTATCACATGAAGATTGAACAAATTTACACAGGATGTTTGGCCCAAGGGGCATATTATATAGAGAGTGAAGGAGAAGCGGCCATTGTGGACCCTTTAAGAGAAGTAAAACCATATATTAAAAAAGCTGAGGAAGATGGGGCCAAGATCAAGTACATTTTTGAAACCCATTTCCATGCCGATTTTGTAAGTGGACACGTAACCCTTTCCAAAGAAACTGGGGCCGCCATCGTGTATGGTCCAACGGCAAATCCATCCTTCGAAGCGTTGATTGCAGAGGACGGGCAGGAGTTTAAACTAGGAAAAATTACCATTAAAGTACTACATACACCCGGACATACGATGGAGAGCTCCACCTTTCTGTTGATAGATGAAAACGGAAAGGACCACGCAATTTTTAGTGGCGATACACTGTTCCTTGGAGACGTAGGCCGCCCGGATCTAGCGCAAAAAGCTGCACACATGACACAGGAAGAATTGGCAGGAACCCTGTTCGATAGTCTTCGCAATAAGATCATGCCCTTGGCCGATGATGTAATCGTGTATCCGGCGCATGGAGCAGGTTCGGCCTGTGGAAAAAACATGATGAAGGAAACTGTGGATACCCTGGGCAATCAGAAAAAAATGAATTATGCACTAAGGGCGGACATGACGCGTGACGAATTCATTGAAGAAGTTACCGATGGACTATTGCCACCGCCACAATACTTCCCTCTGAACGTAAAAATGAACAAAGAGGGATACGAGGATATCGACAAGGTATTAAAAAGGGGCACACAAGCACTCAATCCCAATGCATTTGAGGTGGCGGCCAATGAAACTGGGGCCATTGTTTTGGATGTACGCCATCAAGATGACTTCGCCAAAGCACATGTGCCACGATCAATTTTTATTGGTCTGGACGGCAGTTTTGCACCATGGGTGGGCGCCTTGATCGCCGATGTGGAACAACCCATATTGTTGATCACTCCAGAAGGAAGGGAAGAAGAAACCGTTACGCGATTGTCGAGAGTTGGTTTCGATAACACCTTGGGTTTCCTACAAGGCGGAGTTGAGGCCTGGAAACAATCCGGCAAGGAAATCGATACCGTGGATAGTGTAAATGCGGAAGAGTTCAAAAAAATGGTCGAAAAGAAAGTACCCGTTTTCGATGTGCGAAAAGAAAGCGAGTACCAGGCCGAACATGTTGTGGATGCAAACTTGACACCCTTGGACTACATTAATGACCACTTGGCCGAGTTTCCGGATAACGAAAAATTTTACATTCATTGTGCAGGGGGATACAGGAGTATGATCGCTTCCTCTATATTGAAGAGTAGGGGAATCCACAACCTAGTGGACGTTGCCGGTGGTTTTGCTGACATCAAGAAAGCTGGCATACCTGTTACCGACTATGTGTGCCCTACTACCTTGAAATAAGGGAGAAACTTCGGAAATAGTTTCAAAAAAGTTCAGGTTATGTAACCATCGTTACTGACGGGACAGGCTGTTTGAGATACTTTAGTGTCTCAAAATAAAGATACCATGTCAATATTTAGTTTCTTGTTCAAAGAACAAAACCTGCCGGATGCCATAGCCATTTTGGATAGGGAGGACTACAAAAGCGCGATTTCCAAAGGAAAGGTTCAACTCGTAGATGTCAGAACAAAAAGAGAATTTATGTCGGGCCATATTAAAGGGGCCAAGAACATAGATTTTTTTCAAGGGTCGAGTTTTGAAAGTAATTTTTCAAAATTAAAGAAAGATCAGCCGGTCTATCTGTATTGCCAGTCCGGGAACAGGAGTCAAAAAGCAGCTAGAAAACTGGTAAAAATGGGGTTTGATAAGGTGTACGACCTCCGAGGAGGATACCGGACCTGGACCTACTAATTTGAAGATGATACAACATGAAAACAACAGTTCAAGTACAAAACCTTAAGTGTGGAGGCTGTGTAAAAACAATTTCCAATAAACTTTCGGAAATAAAAGAAATCAAAAATGTGATTGTGGAGAAGGATAGCTCATCGGTTAGCTTTGATCATCAGAGCGCCGATGATGCTTCCTTAGTTAAAGAGGCCCTCAAAAAGATGGGGTATCCCGCAGTCGATGATGAAAATGGTTTTGTGGACAAGGCAAAATCCTTTATGAGCTGTGCCAGCGGCAGAATGTCCAAATAATGAAGAATCTTTTTGTTTTCATAACACTTATAATTGGAATCGCATCCTGCAAAAAGGGGCCAAAAACCACCGATGTAGATCCTGGGCCAGTAGCGCAAGCGGAAGTGTTCTCACCGGAGGACGCCCAAAAGTTGATGGAAACCAAATGCTATCTATGCCATAACCCATCCGCTCCAGAAAAGGGTTCTCGGATCGGGCCGCCAATGGTCGCCATCAAAGCTCATTATTTAACAGCCCATAAAAACAAAGATGCCTTTATAAAAAGCATCATGCAGTTTGTAAATTCTCCAACCGAGGAAAATACCTTAATGCGTGGAGCGGTCCGTAGATTTGGAGTAATGCCGGCACAGCAATTTCCCGAAACAGAAGTCAAAAAAATAGCGGAGTACATGTTCGATTATCAAATTGAAGAGCCGGATTGGTTTAAAGAACATTGGTTGGCTAGGCATAACGACTCTTTGTACAATAAAGGCAAAAGGTTGGCGCCGATAAAGGCAAAACCAACGCAGAAGGAGCTCGGGATGCAATATGCGTTGGGAACCAAAAAAGTGTTGGGCCAAAACCTTATGGGTACCATACAGAACAAAGGGGTAGAGGAGGCCGTTGTATTTTGCAACGAGCGGGCCTACCCACTCACCGATAGTATGTCCACCCACTTTAATGCCCGTATAAGAAGAGTATCGGATAAGCCCAGAAATCCGAACAACAGGGCAAATGCTATAGAATTGGAACATATTGATACGTTTAAAGGCAAAGTGGCCTCCGGGGATTCGGTTGAACCAATTTTAAGGGAGGAAAACGGCAAGGTGTATTTTTACTACCCCATAGTTACCAATACCATGTGCTTAAACTGCCATGGAACGCCGAACAAGGATATACTTCCGAAAGTATATCGGAATTTATTGGAGCTATATCCAAAGGATATGGCCGTTGGATACGGTCCCGATGAGGTCCGTGGCCTCTGGAGTATTGTTTTTGATGCCCCAAAAAACACAGACTAAAACAATCCGTTTATTTTTTTGGCTTTTTAAAGCCATATAACAATTGTCCCCAAAATCCTTTGGGCAAGTTTTCATCACCAGGAAAACCAAGTTTTATTTTTCCGCCACTTTCGGGGATATAATGTGTCTTGAAGATGTAGTCCCAAATGCTTAGACTTATTCCGAAATTTACACCGTAGGAGTCTTTTGGAATGGTATAGGCATGATGGTACAGGTGCATTACCGGATTATTAAGAATATATTTTAAAGGGCCGTAGGTCAGTTTTATATTGGAGTGATTAAAATGTCCAATGGTAATTGCCGCAAAATGAACAATATAGGCTTGTTCAGGTTCAAACCCGCCCAAGACCATTACCCCCAATGTTTTTAAAGGTTTGTATAAAATATTTTCCATCCAATGAAACCTTAAGTGTGCGGCAAACCCCATTTCTTTTACACTATGGTGTACTTTATGGAACTGCCAAAGCACAGGGTATTTGTGCAAAAGCACATGGGTAAACCACTGGACAAAGTCCAATACCACAAAGAATACGAGCAGTTGGGCCCATTGGGACCAATGACCGATGTCGATTATGGTCAGCGAGGTACTACTGATTCCCACGTCCTTAAAAAGCACACCAAGGAATTTGTAAACTCCACTGATGACTATGGCAAAAATGAAAAAGTTGAAAAACATATAGAAAGCATCCAGCCAAAAGTCCTTCCTAAAAATGGATTGTTCTTTGCGCCAAGGGAAAAGGATTTCCAAAGCCCATACCAACAAAGAGATCAAGACAAGTCCCCAAAAATAATTGGTGTACCAAGGAACATCAAAAAGGATGGACTTCCATGTCCAACGGACCGTACCCAAAAAACCATTGATTAAAGCTTCAAAATATTCCAACATAGGTGTACTTAGTCGTTTGCAAAGGGCAAAACTGATTCAAACTTAAAAATACTTTTAAAAAAATAACGGTTATGTAACCCATGTTACGCTAAAACATTTAAAGAGACCATATTTTTGGAATAGTGCCCTGTAAATCAAAAATACATGCTTCGGATATAAATCATTTTATTTTTTTGATGCATTGTAAGGAGCAAATCATAAACTAACGATTATGAAAAAAAACATGGGCGGAGCAGACCGCGCAATCCGAATTGTACTTGCACTTATAGTTGGTGCATTATATTACTTTAATATGATAACAGGAACATTGGCATATGTGTTGCTAGCTTTGGCTACCATATTTGTTTTAACAAGCTTAGTTAGTTTTTGTCCTTTGTATACCCTTTTTGGAATACGTACATGTAAGGTCAAAAATTAGGTTTTTTGGTTGGTTGATATAGGAAGGCCGTTCGATTTCGAACGGCTTTTTTATTTTGAGAATAACGGTGTTTGAGGGAAGGATCATTGGGATTGGCCTAAAGAATATGACTATTTTATTTGTATCGGAATATATTGATGAAAGGTAAAAATGTATAATTGGAAACCTGTTGGAACCAGCATTTATGAGTAATATCATGTTTTGAACAGATCGGAGCAATTAAATTTGATTTAAAATTAAAACCAATACATTGTGAAAGCACTTACAAATATTCCTCTGGTAGTTTGGGAAAACGGTATCTGGATGATAGGTCTGTTTGCCCTAGTGGTCGTCGTGTTGATAGTTGCAGTTTTGGCCATGATGAACAGTGGTAAAAAATAAATACTAACCACATACTTTGAAATGGATTTGGCATAGGTTAAATTACTTTTATGTTAAATCCATTTCGTTTGTAACATGGGTCACCTAAGAATACCACGGTCTAGTGTATTTTTGGACTATAAATAGTTGCCCATGGAAACCGAAATTCTCGCCCGGATTCAATTTGCCTTCACTGTTGCTTTTCATTACATCTATCCGCCCTTAAGTATTGGGATCGGTCTGCTGCTTGTAATTTTTGAAAGTTCCTACATAAGAACCAAAAAGGAAATTTACCATAAACTAGCGCGATTTTGGACCAAAATATTCGCCTTGACCTTTGGTATAGGTGTGGTTACAGGTATTGTTATGGAATTTGAATTCGGAACCAATTGGGCCGTATATTCCAGATTTGTTGGCGATGTTTTTGGAAGTGCGCTGGCAGCGGAGGGAATTTTTGCCTTTGCCTTGGAAAGTGGATTTTTGGGCATCTTGCTCTTTGGATGGAACAGGGTCAAGCCTTGGGTACATTTGGTTTCGACCATCGGCGTATTTTTGGGGTCCATGTTTTCCGCTATTTGGATCGTAGTTGCCAATAGCTGGCAGCAGACTCCTGCTGGATTTCATATAGTTGGTGAGGGGTTCGATGCTAGGGCAGAAATCACAGATTTTTGGGCCATGGTGTTCAATCCGTCCAGTGTAGACCGATTGACGCATGTTTGGCTTGGAGCCTTTTTGGCCGGAGCCTTTTTGGTCATGAGCGTTCATGCCTATTATCTTATCAAAGGGAAATATGTTGAAATTTCCAAAAAAGCCTTCAAAATAGCCCTGGTAGTTGCCACCGTATTTTCTCTGGGACAGTTGTTCACAGGGCACCGGTCAGCAGATGGTGTGGCAAAAAACCAGCCCGCTAAACTGGCCGCACTGGAAGGACATTTTGAAGCCTCCGCCCCTGCCGACATGTATATTTTGGGATGGGTGGATAAAGATAAGCAGGAAGTAATAGGGTTAAAGGTACCCGGAGGTTTATCCTTTTTATTGGAATATGATTTTGATGCTCCGGTAACCGGTCTCAATGCATTTCCCGAAGATGAGCGACCTTCCCAAGTGAATGCCGTTTTTCAGTTTTATCATATAATGGTGGCCATTGGTATGGTGTTGATATTTTTGACCCTCTATGCCACTTTTTTATGGTGGAGAGGTAAATTGTTCAATAAAAAATGGCTGTTGTGGATTTTTGTATTTGCAGTTTTTCTGCCTCAAATTGCCAATCAGGTCGGTTGGTTTGCTGCTGAAATGGGTAGACAACCCTGGGTGGTCTACGGTCTTTTAAGAACAGATCAGGCATTTTCGCAAGCAGTGTCCGACAATCAAATTTTGTTTTCCCTCATTCTGTTCTTCTTTGTATATAGCCTTTTGTTCGTGCTGTTTATTTATTTGTTGCACAAAAAAATAAAACATGGGCCATACGATGAATCGGAAAACGATGATACACCTTTCGGGGGAACACTAACACATATGATGAAATAAGATTATGGAAACTTTTTTAGGATTGGATTATCCCACATGGTGGTTTTTGGTGGTAGGAGGTCTTTTTTCCGGCTATGCCATACTGGACGGCTTTGATTTTGGTGCCGGGGCATGGCATCTCTTTTTAAAGAAAGAGAACAGTCGCAGGATCGCTTTAAATGCCGTTGGACCGGTGTGGGATGGTAACGAAGTTTGGTTGGTGATTGGTGGTGGAGCTCTTTTTGCTGGGTTCCCTGTTATGTATGCCACCATGTTTTCGTCCCTTTACGTTCCTTTTATGCTGTTTTTGGTATTTATTATATTCCGAGCCATATCCATAGAGTTTAGGGGCAAAGAGCCGATGTTGTGGTGGCGAAATCTATGGGATGTTAGCTACAGTGTGTCCAGTATTATGCTGGCTTTTTTGTTGGGGGTTGTACTGGGCAATGTGCTACAAGGAATTGCAATAGGGGAGAATTACCAATACCAAGGGGGTGTGCTGTTCGAGTTTTTAAACCCATATGCTCTAATGACGGGATTTACCACGTTGTCACTTTTTATGGCACACGGCGCCATTTTTTTGCTCTTAAAGACCGAGGGCAGGTTGTTCGCCAAGTTAACACGCCTTTTAAAAAGAGGAATGATATTTTTTATGGTCAGTTTTGCGGTGACCACCCTTTATACCTTGATCTATATTCCCCATTTGTCGGACGATTTTAAAAGTAATCCGGCACTTTTTGTTATACCCTTGCTTACCTTTCTCAGTATTGCCAACGTACCCAGGTTGGCCGAAAAGCGCAGGTATAAATCCGCGTTTTTGTTTTCCTCGTTGACCATTGCCTTTTTATTGGTTTTGGTAGCAGTGGAACTATATCCGGTATTGTTGCGTTCTTCGATAGACCCACAATATAATATTGACATCTACAATGCAGCATCTTCAACAAAATCCTTACAGATTATGATGGTAATAGTGGCCATTGGAACTCCATTGGTGCTGTTCTATACCATTTTTGTGTACAAGACCTTTTGGGGAAAAGTAAAATTGGACGAGACCAGTTATTGATTTTGGATTTTTTGTTCCAATTAAAAAAAGAGCATCAAGCACAGTGCTCTTTTTTGTGTGTGACTTAAGTCACTTTATATCTCCTTGGGTACCATTACATTTGGGTAAATCATAGAAAAAATGTCCAAAATAGTTGTTTTGGGAGCTGGTATTGCAGGCCATGTTGCTGCCTCCCATCTTAGAAGAAAGCTCTCCAAGGAGCATGAGGTTGTGGTAGTTTCACCAAACAGTAATTATCAATGGATCCCATCCAATATTTGGGTAGGGATAGGGAGAATGAAACCAAAGGATATTCTGTTCCCATTAGCACCTCTTTACAAAAAAAAGCAAATTGATTATAAACAGGCCAAAGCGATAAGTTTTCATCCAGAAGGTGATGATAACGAACCAAGACCCTATGTTTTGGCAGAATATGTCGCTGGTGATGAAAAGGGAACGACTGAAAAGGTTACCTACGATTACTTGATCAATGCCACAGGACCAAAACTCAACTTTGAAGGAACCGAAGGACTCTCACCGGGTAAGAACAAAGCACATTCCGTTTGTACCTACACCCATGCACAAGAAGCTTGGATTGCCTTGGAAGGCCTAATTAAACAAATGAAGGAAGGTAAAAAGATTAAAATATTGATCGGAACGGGCCATGCCAAATCAACCTGTCAAGGAGCTGCTTTTGAGTACATTTTAAATGTAGAACAAGAACTCAGAAGACATAAGGTCAGGGATATGGCCGAAATTACTTGGATTTCCAACGAATACCATCTTGGAGACTTTGGAATGGATGGCATGCTAATGAGCTATGGAAGCAACATTATGAAGTCGAATGAAATGGTGGAAATGATCTTTGAGGATCGTGGTATCAATTGGATTTTGGGAGCAGCCGTAAACAAGGTAGAGGACGGATTGGTCCATTACGAGAACTTGGATGGTGATCACAAACAAAAAACCTACGATTTCGCCATGCTCATACCTGCTTTTTCCGGTCACGGATTTAAAGCCTACAATAAAGAAGGGGCGGATATTACGGATAAACTTTTTAGGGGATTTATGATCGTTGATGCCGATTACACCCCAAAACCGTACGAGGAATGGAGTGTTCAGGACTGGCCCGAAACCTATCAAAATCCGTCTTACCCCAATATTTTTGCGCCGGGAATTGCCTTTGCCCCGCCACACAGTATATCCAAACCAAGAAAGAGCAAGAACGGTACGGATATTACACCGGCGCCTCCCAGAACAGGTATGCCTTCGGGGATAACCGCAAAGTTGGTGGCCGATAACATTATAGATATGATCAAACACTCGAGCAATAAAATGCATCACAAAGGATCTATGGGCAATATGGGTGCCGCTTGTATTGCATCCGCAGGTTTTGGAATGACCAAGGGTAGCGGTGTGAGTATTACTACCTTTCCGATTGTTCCCGATTACAACAAATATCCCGATACACAGGGCAGAAAATTGGGCAAGACTTTTGGTACCATTGGTTTGGCAGGCCACTGGTTGAAACTGGCATTGCACTATGCCTTTATTTATAAAGCAAAAATGAAACCTTTTTGGTGGTTAATTCCTGAATAGATTAGTTATGACACGCAGAATATCCAAATACAAACGATTTACAATGATGAACCCTATAATCCAATTCTTCAAGTTCATTTATTTGAGCATCAAAGTATTGGTCGTAGTGGCGGGAGGTCACGGTGGAACCCGAGACGCATAATAATAAATAGGTCTCAGAACTAAAATTGCCTCAATACAGGAGTATACCTCTTAACGGACCCAGTATTGAGGTTTTTTATGCGATATTCTCGGTAACTCATGTTACTGTGTAAGTCTGGCTGCAAATCTAATTTTGCTTCAAATCAATTAGGTATATGAAGCGATTATTAGTATTAATGATATTCTTTTTTGCTCAGGGTCAATTTTTTGCCCAAGAGCATGTCGGAATCTCCTTGGAAGACGTCCTGATCAAGGTACAGGAATCCAATGCCAGTATCAAGGTATCCGAATATGAGGCCAAGATGGCCAAATATGATTATAGGTTTTCCAATTCCATTTTTTTGCCGCAGATATCGGTTTCACATACTGGATTGGCGACCACAAATCCTTTAATGGCATTTGGTTCCAAACTCAACCAAGAGATTTTGACCCAGGCCGATTTTAACCCTGATTTGTTGAACGACCCCGATCAGATTGAGAACTATGCCACAAAAATTTCAGTGGAACAACCCTTGATCAACCTGGATGGTTTCTATCAGCGTAAAGCGGCCAAGACCACCATGGAGGCCAAGGAGCTTCAAGCCATGCGGACCAGGGACTATCTCAATTTTGAAGCCCAAAAGGCCTATGGTCAATTACAACTGGCTCACCAAGCCGTAGCCGTGTTGCAGAAAGCTTTTGAAGCTGCAAATGCCAATTTGAACACGGCACAGAACAGTTATGACCAAGGTCTGCTTCAAAAAGCCGATTTGTTGGAGGTGAAAGTGAGGGTAACGGAAGTATCGGACCAATTGAAGACAGCCAAGAGCAACGTGCAAAATGCTTCGGATTACTTGGCATTTCTAATGAACGAACATGGGGGTGTTATTTATGAACCATCAGAAGAATTGGTGCCAGTCAGACCAGGAGAAACTTTAAAAGGCTCACTGGAAAATAGGGCCGATGTTAAGGCAATGGACCTAGTGTCCGAAGCTTACAAAGCCAATATGAAAGCCGATAAAATGACCTTTTTACCAAGATTGAATGCTTTCGCCAGTTATGAAATGTACGATGACGAAATATTCCGGGCCGATGCGAACGGATATATTATAGGGGCAAGTTTAAGTTGGGATGTGTTTAAAGGGTCTCAACGCTTTTCCAAAGCAGGAAAGAGCAAAACCAATTATGAAAAAGCAAAACAAGAATACGAGCAGTACGTCGCCAAAAGCTCTATGGAGCTACAACGCACCAAGCGGATGGTCGAAAATGCCGAGAGCAGGCTCCAGACTTCAAAATTGGCTATGGAGCAATCCGAAGAATCATTAAGGATACGCACCAATAGATTCAAAGAAGGATTGGAAAAAACAACCGATTTATTAATGGCTGAAGCCACTTATGCCGAAAAGCAATTGGCTTATTATCAAAACATATTTGAATACAATCAAGCACAATCCTTATTAACATTTTTAACCAAAGAATAATTGCAAGATGAAAAACACTACGATATATAAAAGTTTTATGTTGACCGTTTCCTTGGGCTTTTTGCTTATAGGTTGTGGAAGTGATGAAAAACAGCCGGCTGACAACACGGAAGCAGTACCGGTAACAATCGGCGAAGTAACCATAGGCGATACCTCCACCATATTGGCAGGAAGTGGTCAGATTAAAGCCGTGAATAGTGCCAATTTGAGCACCCGAATGATGGGCCATGTGGAATCCATCCCTGTGAAAATAGGTCAGAAGGTAAATAAAGGAGATTTGCTGATCTCTATCAACAACGTGGACCTACGCGCCAAAAAAGCACAAGTGGAGGCATCCATTACCGAAGTACAGGTGGCATTTAACAATGCCAAGAAAGATTATGAAAGGTTCCAGAACCTTTTTAACGAAAGCAGTGCTTCACAAAAGGAGTTGGATGATATGACCGCCCGTTATGAAATGGCAAAAGCCAGATTGGAAGCTGCAAGCCAAATGAAGAACGAAGTGAACTCCCAGTTTGCTTATGCCAACATCAGGGCCCCATTCAATGGCGTGGTCACCAACACCTATATTGACGAAGGCGATATGGCCAACCCAGGGGTGCCGTTGGTTTCTGTGGAATCCCCAACAACAGGGTTTGAAGTAGAGGCCAAAGTTGCGGAGAACAGCATTTCAGCCATCGAAGTTGGAACCAAAGCCCACATTTTGGTTAAAGCATTGAATACCACAATTGCTGGAAAAGTGTCCGAGTTGAGTGCCTCGGCACAAAATACAGGCGGACAATATGTAATGAAAGTAAGCTTGGACGATACGGATGCCAAGATTTTGTCAGGTATGTATGCCACTGTTAGGCTCGAGGCGGAAATGGAGAGCGATGGTAAAACAGTTGTTACCGTTCCGTCCGAAGCCTTGGTGCACAAAGGCCAACTAACAGGTGTTTATACGCTAGGGCAGGATAATGTAGCGCTTTTACGCTGGTTGCGATTGGGAGAGAGTTATGGAGATGAGGTGGAAGTATTATCTGGTTTGTCCCAAGGAGATCAGTATATCGTGTCGGCCGAAGGAAAGTTGTACAACGGAGCTAAAGTAAGTATTCAATAGCCCAAAAAAAGTTAATAATGAAAGACGGACTTGCAGGAAAAATAGCTAAAGGGTTTATCAGCTCCAAATTAACGGTGCTCCTAATGATCGTGTTCATGGTCATTGGGGTGTACAGTTCCTTCCTTATCCCAAGGGAAGAAGAGCCACAGATAGACGTGCCCATGGCGGACATATTTGTGGGATATCCCGGGGCTAGCCCAACAGAAGTGGAATCCAGGATTACCAAACCCCTGGAGAAAATTATATCCAACATTAAAGGTGTAGAGTACGTGTACACAACATCTATGCAAGAGCAGGGGATGGCCATTGTACAGTTCTACGTAGGGGAAGATATTGAAAGATCGTTGGTGCGTTTGTACGACGAGATCAACAAGCACATGGACCAAATGCCCGCCGGAGTAACCATGCCATTGGTAAAAACCCGTGCGATCGATGATGTACCCATGCTCGCACTTACTCTGTGGAGCGATGAATATGCTGATTTTCAGTTACGAGAGATTTCTGGGGAATTGGTCAATGAGGTTGAAAAAGTTAACGGGGTTTCCATCACCAAGAAGATAGGCGGACGTAGTCCCCAACTTCGTGTGGTGGTGGATAAGGATAAAATGGCCGAATCGGGCATCGATATGTTGGCCGTGGCCCAAATGATTAAAGCCAATAACCAGCAAATGGATGCTGGGAATTTCCTTTCCAACGATACCGAGTTCCACATTAGCACGGGAAATTTTTTGGAAACAAAAGAAGATCTCAAAAACCTGATTGTGGGCACAAAACAAGGTCAGCCCATATATTTAAAGCAGGTAGCCACCGTTTTGGATGGTCCCGAGCTGCCCAAAAACTATGTTTCCCTTGGATTTGGGGCCGCTAGTGAAAAGTCAGAAGAATTTAAATCGGAATACCCAGCGGTAACCATTTCGATTGCCAAAAGAAAAGGTGCGGATGCCATGAAGATTGCCGACGTGGTGTTGGAGAAAGTGGAGCACCTAAAAACAACCCTGATTCCTGATGATGTACATGTTGAGGTAACCCGTAATTACGGTCAAACTGCTTCGCAAAAGGTATCCGAATTGTTGATGCACTTGATCGGTGCGATTATCGCCGTGACCTTTGTGGTGATGTTGGCCATGGGTTGGCGAGGTGGATTGGTCGTGTTCCTTTCCGTGCCCATTACCTTCGCTTTGACTTTGTTGAGCTATTACATGCTCGATTATACGTTGAACCGAATTACTTTGTTTGCCTTGGTGTTCGTAACCGGTATCGTGGTGGACGACTCCATTATTATCGCGGAGAACATGCACCGTCACTTTAAAATGAAACGCTTGCCGTTCAAGGATGCCGCTCTGTATGCCATCAACGAGGTAGGTAACCCCACCATCTTGGCCACCTTTACGGTTATTGCATCTGTATTGCCAATGGCATTTGTTTCTGGTTTGATGGGCCCTTACATGTCACCCATGCCCATTGGAGCATCCATTGCAATGTTGCTATCATTGTTTGTGGCATTGACCATAACCCCGTATTTGGGATACATCTTCCTAAGGGAAAAAGATAAAAAGAAGAAAAAGGAAAAAGAGCCTGTAGAAATTCAAGATACCTTCATCTATAAGGCGTATGCTCGATTTGAAAGGCCCTTGATCGAGAGTGGTAAAAAAAGATGGCTATTCTTGGGCATTACCTTTCTCTTGTTGATCGCCTCCGTGGCCATGTTCTTTACCAAATCGGTAGCGGTGAAAATGTTGCCTTTTGATAACAAGAACGAGTTCCAGGTGGTGATAGATCTTCCCGAAGGCACCACGTTGGAAAGAACGGCTGCCGTAACTAAGGAAATCGGAGCTTACTTATCCACCCGACCCGAAGTGGTGAATTATCAAACCTATGTGGGCACATCGGCACCGATAACCTTTAATGGTTTGGTACGGCACTATGATTTACGCGGTGGTAGTAATATGGCCGATATTCAAGTAAATCTGGTGGATAAGCACGACAGGAGCGAACAAAGCCATGATATTGCCAAATTGTTGCGCCCAAAAATCCAAGAGTTGGGCAAAAAATACCATGCCAATATCAAAATAGTTGAGGTGCCGCCGGGACCTCCTGTACTTTCCACCATTGTGGCTGAGGTGTATGGTCCCGATTATGACAAACAGATTGCTTTGGCCGATAAGGTAAAGGGCATTTTGAACAATACTACTGACGTTGTTGATGTGGATTGGATGGTAGAGGATGACCAAGTGGAGTATGATTTTGTGATTGATAAGGAAAAAGCCATGTTGTACGGGGTTACCCCTCAACAAATTGTTCAGGTGATGGCCATGGCTTTCCGTGAGCAGCCGGTATCCCATATGTATCGTGAAGATTCTTTTGATCAAATCGGAATTGTTTTGTCCGTAAGTGAAAAGGATAAATCCAGTTTGGATAAAATCAAACAATTGAAAATAAAATCCCAACAGGGCAACATGGTGTCCGTGGGTGATTTGGTTTCCATTAAAGAGGGGACAAAGGCCAAGAGCATCTACCGGAAGAATCAAAAGAGAGTAGTATATGTTATGTCGGATATGGCGGGGGAATTGGAAAGCCCGGTCTATGCCATTTTAGGCATGACGGACAAATTGAATCAATTGGAGTTGCCCAAAGGATATTCCATCAACGAACTGTACATGGAACAACCGCAATTTGAGGATGATTATACTGTTAAATGGGATGGGGAATGGCAGATCACCTTGGAGGTATTCCGGGATTTGGGAATTGCGTTCCTCGGTGTAATTGTGATCATTTACATGTTGATCGTGGGATGGTTCCAAAATTTTAAAGCACCCATGGTGATGATGGTGGCCATTCCGCTTTCCTTGATCGGGATTGTGCTCGGACATTGGATGTTGGGCGCCTTTTTTACGGCAACCTCCTTCATCGGGATGATTGCCTTGGCTGGTATTATGGTACGGAACTCGGTATTGCTTATTGATTTCGTCAACTTAAGGCTCAAAGAAGATGTTCCATTAAAGCAGGCTGTTATAGAAGCAGGAGCCGTACGTACAACTCCTATTTTATTGACCGCAGGAACCGTGGTCATTGGAGCTTTTGTGATTTTGTTCGACCCTATTTTTCAGGGATTGGCCATATCACTTATGGGAGGAACAATAGTGTCTACCGTACTGACGCTCTTGGTGGTGCCATTGGTGTATTATATGATTGAACGTAAAAATTATAACTAAGATGAAACCGACATGACTAAAATAATCTTTAGACACACGGCAAAGATTATTTTAGTCGTCAAAGGTTCCATGTGACCATTGAAAAAACTTTAAAAATAAGCACATGAAAATGATCATTGTTACCACGGTCGAAGAATATAAGAACGAAGTATTCAAATTATTTAAAAAGGCCGGAGTGGAAAGCTTTAGTGGATCGGATATCGATGGTTTTAAAAAAGCGGCACCCTTAATGTACACCAGTAGTTGGTTTCCTAGCGAAAGAGGCGGTGCAGCATCGAACATGTATTTTTCTTTTACCGAAGAGGAAAAAGTAACCGAATTGTTCAAAATGATCGAGCAATTCAATACCGAAAGTGAAACAACGAACCCGATCAGGGCTGTAGAAGTCCCAATTGAAAGAACCGTTTAAAACATCGAACATGAAAAATAGAATTGTAAGAGGAGTAGCAGGAAGCTTTATATTGATCAGTTTGCTTTTGGCCATTTATGTAAGTCAAAATTGGCTGTGGTTTACGGCTTTTGTAGGGGCCAACCTGTTACAGTCATCGTTGACCAAATGGTGTTTACTGGAAGATATTCTGAAGAAGTTCGGGGTCCCCGATTCCGATAAGGATTGTTGCTAGTCCATCCATATTTGATATCTAAAGCATTTTCGTGATCTTTGTTTAAAAACCTCGCGAAAATGCTGTATCAACCTTGGCCATGGTATGTGGCCGGCCCACTTATTGCCATTATCATGGCACTGCTCATATTAATGGGCAAACGTTTTGGAATGTCCTCCAACCTCGAAACCCTATGTTCTATCGGAGGAGCGGGGAAATACTCGGATTATTTCAAAGTTGACATAAAATCAAAACGATGGAACCTCTTGGTGGTTCTGGGGTCTGTAATTGGCGGATTTGTTGGTGCAAACGTACTTTCACCGAATCCTGCCGTGGATATTTCGGACGATACGGTAGCCAAGCTCAACGAACTGGGTTTTGAAAGCGCAGGTAAAGCCTATTTGCCCACAGAACTGTTTGCACTAGAATCCTTGTCCGATCCTAAAGTTTGGGCGATACTTTTGGTGGCGGGCTTTTTGGTAGGCTTTGGAACTCGCTACGCTGGCGGCTGTACCTCTGGGCACGCCATTTCTGGTCTGAGTAATTTACAGCGACCATCCCTGATTGCCGTAATCGGATTTTTTGTTGGGGGATTGATCATGGTTCATTTACTGTTCCCTTTAATTTTTGCGGTATGAAGCGTTTAGTGTATATCCTTTTAGGTTCGTTTTTAGGAGTGGTCTTGTATAAATCCGAAGCAGCATCATGGTTTAGGATCTATGAAATGTTTCAGTTCGATGCATTCCACATGTACGGTATTATCGGATCAGCTTTGACCATTGGTGTTGTTTTGGTCTTTTGGATCAAAAAATCCAAGGTCAAATCATTTTCAGGGGAAATCATCCAAATACCGGATAAGGAAAAATCCTTTGCAAGATATATATGGGGAGGTACGCTTTTTGGATTGGGATGGGCCCTGGCAGGTTCGTGCCCGGGACCAATTTATATTTTGGTCGGAGCAGGATATTGGCCCATGGTCATTGTTTTGTTTGGTGCATTGCTGGGTGCCTTTGTATATGGGGTTTTAAGAGGGAAATTACCACATTAGTGTTGCCTTAACGGGATATTTGGGTCGATTAACGAATATGAATGGCAGCTTGGGTGCTGGCCTATAGCTTTGTTCGATGCAAACCTACTTTATAGTCCCGATTAATGAAGCTGACCACATTTATCATTGATGATGATCTGGTGTCGCAATTTGCGACAAGGTACTGTATACAACAATCTCAAAGAGAGTTTGATATCGTAACCTGTTCCAGTGGAGAAGAAGGTGTTCAAGCCTGTTTTAACTTTGTGGAAAAGAGCAATAGGTTGCCCGATATTATTTTTTTGGACCTTGTTATGGACGGGATGAGTGGATGGGATTTTCTGGAAAACCTGAAAAATTTGTTCAAAGAACACAAACTGCCCAGTGTTTATGTGTTATCTGCCTTTACAAATGCCAAAGACCGAACCATAGCCAAAGACCATGGGTTGATTGCGGGCTATGTGGACAAACCCTTATCACGATCTTATCTGGAGAAAATTTTGAAAGAAGAGGAGAAAAGGAGAAGTTGATTCAAAAAAACGGGCGAACACCGAACATCTTAAAATTGACTCTCAACTAGTACAAAGTTTTTCTGAAAAAGCATATTTTTGCTATCCCTTTTCAAGGATGGCCCCGTAGTTCAATGGATAGAATAGAAGTTTCCTAAACTTTAGATGCAAGTTCGATTCTTGCCGGGGCTACTTTTTGACTTCTGAATGATTCGAAAAATCATTAAATAAATGAAAATCAGATATTTAATATTTTTTGATTTCAATTGAATTCCTTTGATTTCGGCTTTTAGAGTTCACAAATCGTCAACATTTTTCAAGTTGCTATTTTAATTTAAGTAATTAAAATTCAGTAACTTAGTTGTCATACTTGATTTGATTTGACTTTCGTCTTCGTCAACGTTTAACAAAAAGAAGACAATTATGAGGTCAAATTCCACTTTTTCCGTCCTGTTTTGGCTTTATTCCAGTAGGTCAAAAAATGGCAAAGCCCCTATTTATGCCAGGATTTCTGTCAATGGTAAAAAACTGAACATTAGTTTAAAACGAAGAATCCAAATCACATATTGGGATTCTAAAAAGCAGCGTGTAAAAAGCTCTTCCTTTGAAGCTAAATCCATCAATCAATATCTTGATGAGTTCTACACTGGGCTGTTCCAATCATTTCAACAGCTGCGCATAGAGGGCAAGCACATCACCCCTCATAGTGTAAAGGCCAGATTTATGGATGAGGAAGAGGATAATCAACATTTTACCTTGCGGGACATTGTGTCTTATCATAATACCAATATGTTTCCCAAGCTACACTGGAATACTTCAAGATTATATCTCACCAGTCAGAAGTATATCTTTTTGTTTTTGAAGAAAAAATTAAAAAAAGAAGATGTCCGACTTGATGAATTGAACTATAAGTTCATTCTTGACTTTGAAAATTTTCTCCGCAAACATAAACCCAACCACTACCAACAACAAATTGGAAATAATGCTGTAATGAAACATATCCAAAGATTAAGAAAGATGGTTTCTTTGGCATATCGATTGGAATGGATAGACAAAGACCCTTTTAGACAGTTTAAGCAGAGATTGACTCCGACGAATAGAGAGTATTTAGGTTCCGAGGAACTTCAAGCGATTGAAGAGCTCAAACTTGATAGTAATCGGCTGAAAACCGTCAGAGATCTTTTTGTGTTCAGTTGCTATACTGGGGTATGTTATACGGATTTAATGCTCTTAACGGAAGATAATGTGGTCATGGGCATAGACAAAAAATATTGGATAATCACCAAAAGACAGAAGACCCATAATCCGGTCAAAATACCACTTTTAAAAAAAGCTCTTGACTTGATTGAACTTTATAAAGAGGACACTAGGTCCATCATTAACAACACGTTGTTTCCAAGAATCTCCAACCAAAAGATGAACGCTTATTTGAAAGAGATTGCAAGTGAAGCAAAAATCAAAAAGAATTTGACATTTCATATGGCAAGGCACACGTTCGCCACGACAGTTACCTTGACCAATGGTGTGCCGATAGAAACCATTTCAAAAATGTTGGGGCATCGAAAACTTACCACCACACAGATTTATGCAAAGGTGTTAGAAAGAAAGGTTGGTGAAGATATGGAGATTTTGAGAAGCAAACTGGAATCGCCAATTGAGTCAAATCCAAAAAAGAAATCGAATGAAGCATAGCGAAGTGCTGAAACGCTTTATTCTTATCTCGAACTTTTGCGCTTGGTTTCTATCTGGTTTTTGTAATGTTTAGAAAGATAAGTTTAATCAACCGCTCCTAATAAACAAAAACCACTGAATTTATTGTTACTCTATACACCAAAGAAAGGTATTTGGGTTTTCACGCTCGCGTGAAAAATGAATAGCAAGAGGGTGATGCGCAAATTGCGCCATCACGGTTGTTTTCAGGTCTTCAACAAGTTGAAAACCAGTTAATTGAACATCTTTAGGAATACTGTACAAAATCAGGGGCTACAGTAGACTTTTCCGAAGTCTACTGTAAACCCTTTGGGAATCCCAGTAAACACTGGAAATTTTTGACGAAAAAATTGACGCAATTTCACTAAAAAACAAAATTGGGCCTATGGAAAAGCAATCTAAAGCTTAAAATAACGGAATGGAGATTGGAATGATATAAAATTGAGGCAAACAGACCATTGGATTACCTCAAATGATGAGGAGAGTATATCGGATTAATAGATAGAATTGCCTCGCTCAGTAAGGTTAGTTTGGCAAGATTTGGGGCTTGCAGCGCGAAACTTGGTTTCGCTCGCCTTTGTTTAGAATTTCAGTTAATGCCTGGTTTTTTACCTGATAAATGCTCAACTCTAGTTAATTCCTTACTACAATCATCCGAACTTGAGGTTTTTAAGATATTGTTTTCCACTATAATGGTTTCATCCCTCCAGGTTTCCTTTCCCATAGTATTTTTCCATTTCACCTGTCCAACATAAGTGCCCGGGTTTTGCTGGGAAAGATGGAAGCCAACTTCATCCAAGGTGAACTTGTACCTTCCAAGCCCCCCGAGCTTTGCATAGCGTCCTTCAATTTCTCCATTTTCATTGGTATAAAAGGTAACTACACGTCCATCACATCCTTCCCAAGATCCAATGATGTCCGTATAGGTGGAAGTTGCTATTGGACTTATGGATTTACAGCTGACCCATATGCCCAAGCTTAGGGACAGCAATACGATGAACTTTATTTTCTTTACTTTCATTAGTCCTTTCTTTGATATTTATCTTTCATAAATTCAAAATACATATAGCCAAAACGGTCGTACCAGTCTTCAACCCCATACTTGGCCTCGCAAATGTTAAGTTCCATCATGGCATCGGCCAGACTTTGTAGAAATTCAGCATATTTAGCATCATAAGCTTGTTCAAGTTCGGTCACGGACTTTTCGATATTTCTTCGTTGGGTTTGCCAGGCCATACCACCAACACCGCTAGGGGTAAAGCCAGATACGTCGTCTCCAAAGGAAATTGCGGCATTGGAAAAGTCCTTGGTGCATTTATAGATTGTGGCAAGCTTTTCAAACTGGTATCGCATGTTGTTAAACTTCTTTCGGGCTTCAAAAAAACATTCTGCACAGCCTTGGTTTTCCTCCTCAGAGATTTCCCCGTTATCATCAAAATAAAAATCGGTACAAATGGAAGGAATGGAAGGTGCTTGGCCCGGTGGTGCTGAACTGATGCATTTACCCAGTCCATTATTATAGGTAGAATAGAGTAACTTTACATTGTCCCATTGTTTCCGTATCGTAGAGATGGTCTTGTCTAGATCCTTAACTGCTTTGTCCACAGCTTTGCGCTCGCTCTCCAAACCCGCTAATTGGCTCATGACCATTGCATGTTTTGAATTTTGCTGATTCTTCCAATTTTCAAACTCTTCCATGGTCAACACAGCGCCCCCATCTTGACCAAAGCTTGAAAATGGCATTAATGATAGAAGCAAGAGAATCACTGCTGTCCCTTTTCCCTTTCTACCCATAAGTTTTCCAGCCAAAACACCTATGACCAGTAAAGCAACCCCGAGGGCAATGTATAACAGGTAATTGGTCTTCCCTCCATCGCCGGTCGTCCCAGCAGCTTCAATGGGTGAGGCTTCACCACTGAATGTCATGTCATCTTCATTGATTGACCTAAAGGCACTGCCCAAATAGGTTTTTTTTTCGGGGCTGGCCACCACTGCAATGGTATAGATAGAATTGTTGGGTTGCTCCGGCTCTATTTTTATTCCAAAACTTCCCCAGGTACGTATTTTGAAGTCAGCTACCCCATCTCGAGCATTGACAGTGTTTTGTTGGGCCTGCACGGCTTCCCAGTTATCTTTTGCCAAGCTTACTTTTAATGGAGTGCCGTCTACACTGGTGACCAACACATCAACAAAATTATAAAGGTCGTGGCCGGTAACGTAGTGGTACATTGCGGAATCTTTTAGTCTATTAAAATAAACAATGCCAAGTTCCCCGTCGTGCCCCGTTCTAGTGTCTGCCAATAGTTTCAATTCTACCGGCTGAATCGCTTTGTTCAAGGTGAAAGGTTGGGCATATCCCTGAAACGCACCTATAAACAAGAGGCCAAACAACAAGATGTTTTGCAATAGTTTCATCTTAATTTATTTTTGGTAGTGATCAATAAGATAGTTGGCAATTTTGTACGTATTCTGTTTCTGTTCTTCCCTTTGGGAATCTGTCAGTTTGGGACCACTAGTGTTTAAATAACTGTAACTGATTTTTATAGGGTTTCCATAGTTTGTATTTAACAGCAGCAAGAAGCCCTGTACAGGATGTCTTTTTATATAGGTATCGCCGGATTTACTTATACTGAGATCAATCATCTCGTTCTTCAGTCCACTTTTTATTTGGTCTTCAACAATGTTTTTGTCTCCCCATTTTTCTAGGCTTATTCCGTAATTGACCGTAAAATTGCCTGGATGGGTTACTTTATACCAGCAATCTCCCTGATAGTTGCTTTGTTCTTCTACTTGATGATTACTGTATCCCAAAGCCTCGGCCAATTGGGAGGTGGTAAGTTTGCAATCTCCACTTGGAGTGTATAGTTGGGTATAATCCCCTTTTTGCTCCAAATCTATTGTACTGGTAGCTTCCAATTTTATATCTGTCCCGGAACTCCCCGTGGTTGATTTTTCCTTTTTTCCTGTATCGCCACAAGCAGCTATTAGCAACACGCCCAAAAAGGCAATAGTAATGTTTAATGCTTTCATAATGTTGTTCTAATGTTTATTAAAGCTCTCTTATTTTAGAACTTGACTTACAGTTAAGCCCTATCGCATGGATTATTCATCAATTCTATCAACTTTAATATTCGCTATCTCCAAGGGTTCATATTTGATATAATAGTTCTCTGCCCCCGCGATAATCGGACTTATCTTTATTTCTCTGCTATCACCAATAAAATCGAACATAATCTCGTCGTATTGGTTGTTGATAAACCAAGTTTCATTATATCTTCCAGTAACATTGGTCATCACTTTTTTGTTTCCGTATTCGCCAGGTTTAAGTTTGATGATCACGCGGTATCTTTGTCCGGCCTCTGGATTGAATTGCAAAACCAGATACCTCATTTCAGGTAAAAACCCTGGTGCTCCATTGTTTACTCGCGGATAATATTTGTTTTCTGGATACACACTGATGTATCTGGGGGACTGCTCAAATTTTCCAAAATATGATACCACCTTCATATCCTTGTCCGTCATTCGTCCAGGTTCAATTTCCCATGATTTGTTGTACTTAAGCCTTAACAAAGCAGAACGGTCAAATGTGGTTGCGGGAAGTTTTGCTATTTGTTTTGCATTAAGGCTTTCAAACTTTTTCACCTCTATCCTTTGTGGCTTGGCAATGATTTTGTTGCTCAAATCTATTTTGGAGGTCTGAGAAATATTGATGTTTGTGTTCTTGGACAACTTTTGAGCATGCAGCGTGCAAATTCCCGTTACCATAGTGGCCAATAATAATTTAACAATTGATTTCATAAGCTTATTTAATTGAATTGATTAAGATCTTCAGTTAAGTTTCCAAACGGTATTGTTTGTTGTTGAAAAATTGCTCCGTTGTGTTCCACCAATGGCAAATAGTTCTCCATTTAGATTGACCAATGCATAGAAAATGGCTCTTATCGGAACCGAATCAATCGTTGTGGCAGCCACCCAATCTACTCCGTTGGAAGATTCATAAAAGGTTGAATCGGGATTTGGGCCATCCACAGGTGTAGTCATCAATATAATTTTACCATCCAATACTACGGTCCTTACCGAGTTTATGCCTCTCTCACGGATTTCTGAAACTTCCGGGGTCGACCAGTTGATTCCATCCATACTGGTCCTTATACTGATTTCTTCAATATCCAAATCTGGATTGGGCTCAAAGGAATATAGGGTTTCATTTAAGCTTTCAAGCTGAAAACTGTACTTTGTATCAAACCCGTGATTTTCTATTTCCAAATTCCAATTTAGGCCATCGATACTGCTGTACACGTAGCGTTCTGGAGATAGGTCATCTATATCGCCCGAATAGCCGGCAATTCTAAATATTTTATCCCCCAATACTTCAAACTTTGAAAATTGATATTGTATAAAGGGCGTGGTCTCCGTTTCTTCCTCCCAAGCGATACCATTTTCAGAGCTAAAAATTTTAGTGGAGAGGAAACCTTCGGAAACACCTCCATAAATCCACAACTTACCGTTGAAGGCAATCAATTCATGTCCATAGATGCCTCCAAAAGGAAAATCTCCTTCCAACGTCCAATTCTCACCATCATCACTGGACCAGATATCCGTAAGGGCAACATCTGCTTCATTTCGTCCTCCAATCACCCAAATTTTATCATCAAAGACTTCAACCCCGGTGGCTTTTCTGGCACCGTATGCAGCTTCTTCAGTAATTAAGCTTGGGAATATGAGCTCGGTGGTAAATGTTTTAACTTCACTTTCTGCAACCGTTTCACCCTCTTCATAAGCAATGATCTGCCAAAAATATTCGGTGTTCAAATCAAGGGCATCGTCTGTTTCAATATCATATGAAGTAACCGTGAGTCCTGATTCGATTTCGGTCAGTGTATTTTCAGAAGTTCCAAGGAACAACGAATACGTAATCGGTTGGTCGCTATCGTAATTTTCCCAGCTGATCGATGGTGTTTTGGAAACTGGGCTTTCGTTGTTAGTCGGAGACAAGGTTGCCAATGTTTCTATAATTGGCTCATCGCCAACACCGTCATCATCAATAACGACAACTCCGTTTCCATTGTCATCATTGCCGCAACCTTGGCACAATAGGATAAGACAAACGATAATTGATCTAAAAAAAAGCTTCATGAGTATTTTAATTTTAAGGTGTTCTTGGTAACAGTTTGTTTATTAATGGACTAGGCCAAAGTGATTCATTACGTTGTGGTAGATCATTGCAATAAACCCAGTTTTTGCCCTACTAGTTTTTTCTCCTTGGCCTATTCCTTAGAGAAATGTGTGCTTTTGATGACATTGTTTTTATTCATGATCTTTAGCTTGTATTTTCCCTTTTGCAATTTGTTCACGTTCAAATAAATCTCATATCGGGGAACTTCTTCAAGTATGCCTTCATACCTCTTTTTCTTCATGGTGATATGAAGTGTTTTTGTGTTAGTCAATCGGTAAGGTTGAATGAATGGGTTGTAGGCCATCATTCAACGCTGGAGCAAACATAATGGCACATAATGCTGAGGGCTATGAATTATGTATCAAAGCCTATGAAATATGTAACAGGGTAGAAAAACCTTGGCCTTAAGGAGACTTGGGAAGGTTATTTTTTACTGAATTCAGAGGGAGATGTTCCATAGGTTTCCCTAAAACACTTGGTAAAATAAGAATGATCGTTAAAGCCTACCTGATAGCCAATTTCGGAGATATTGGCATCACTTTTTTGTAGTAGCGAAGCTGCCAATTTTAGCCTTTGGCTACGAATAAATTCCGTAGTGGTCTGTCCCGTGAGCGCTTTTAACTTTCGGTGCAGTTGCATTCTGCTCATACCCAAAGCTTTTGCAAAATCTTTTGAATTAAAGTCCGATGCGACCAAATGATTGTCCAAAACATTTTGAAGGGACTCCAAGAAGCGTTCATCATAAGAGCTGATGGATATGTCCTTTGGGGTTAAAATAATCTCTTGACTAAAACGCTCCTGTAGTTTTCTGCGGCTCTCCAATAAGTTTTTGGCAGTCTGCTTCAAAATTTTGTTGTTGAATGGCTTGGTCAGATAGGCGTCGGCACCTGTTTCCAATCCTGTCAGTCTATTTTCATCACCGGCCTTTGCCGTGAGCATTAGAATGGGAATATGGGACGTAGCATCATTCGTCTTACAATTTTTGGTCAATTTCAGTCCATCCTCTTCGGGCATCATCAGGTCTGTTATGATAAGATCGGGAACCTGTTTCAGTGCTTTTTCAAAACCGATGCTTCCATTAGCTGCCGTAACAATATTGAATTCGTCATCAAAAATAGAAGAAACATAGGTGCGTAGATCCTCATTGTCATCCACGATCAAAATAACGTCTCGGCTTTCATCACTTTCCGTAATGGATACTTTACCCTCATCCTCAACGGCATCTGTATTTTCTTGATAGGTTTCCTCTAAAGTTGTTGATGTTGTGCCAGTTACTTTTTCCTCGTTTGAGTAGTCGGTTTCAAGTATGGGCAATTCCAAGTGAAATGTGACACTTTCCGGACTGCTCTTGGCCTCAATCTTTCCTTTATGCAATCCGACCAGTTCTTTGGTGAGTGCTAGTCCAATTCCCGTACCTCTTTTATTGGCATGAATTTGGTGAAACCGGTTGAATATTTCCTTTAATTCTTTTTTTGTTAGGGATACACCTGTATTTGTCACCGTTAATGAGAGAACGCCCTGTATGATTTCCGCCTCAAAATTTATCTCGGCATTTTGTGGACTGTATTTTAGTGCATTGCCCAAAAGATTGCCAACCACCTTCTGAAGTATGTCAGCATCAAACCAATAATGATTTTGATCTTTGGAGATTTTTATTTGGAGTTGTTGGGACTTTTTTTCGGCGCTGAACAAGAACGATTCCGCTTGTGATTTCAAAAAAGTGGACAACTCTGCTTTATTGACATTCAGTTCATAATGACCTGATTCCAGTTTTGATAGGTCCAGCAACTGGTCTACCAAAGTGGCGAGCTGTTGGGTGTTCTTTTTGGCAATGGTCAGGTTCCGTCTATCCTCTTGGCTTAGTTCCGCACGCTCGAGTTGCTGTTCTACCGGACCCTGTATCAAAGACAAAGGTGTACGCAGTTCATGGGATATATTGGCAAAAAAGTTTGATTTGGCCACATCCAGCTCTCTTAATTTTTGATTTGTCCTTTGACGGTTGCGATAAAGCACAAAGAGAAACAATACTGCCAAGGATGTTAAACCTATTCCTCCCAAAAAAAGATTGCGCTGATTCCTTTTTTGTTGTTCGGCGAGTTCATTTTGTGATTTCAACAGTGCTATTTCTTGTTCTCTTTTTTGTGTTTGGTATTTGGCTTCAAGATCCAGGGCAAGGCTTTTTTGCTTTCGGGCCTCTAGAGAATCTTGCAGAACGAATGATTGTCCATAGTATTCGACCGCTTGCTCAAAGTCCCCGGTTTTTCCATAGGATTCTGCTAGGTTTTTGGTAATTCCCAGCAAAACACCACTAGAACCGGCATCGGCTTGTTTAAAATAGGCATAGGCGTCTTCAAAATATGGTACTGCCTGTTTATAGCGCCCAATTCTTAGAAGAAACCCAGCGTAGACCCGATTGGCGTTAGCAATTTGATTAGGGTCCCCTGTCTCAGTGAGCAGGGCAAGCCTTTTTTTATAGTAGGCATCGGCTTGATCATAATTATTGAGGTCTGTCTCTATGATACCCAAGGACCAATAAATATTGGCTACGTTTTCAATGGAACCGTTGTTTTTAAAATAGGCTAGGCTTTTTTTAAAATAAGGCTTGGCCTTTTGATATTCCTTTCTTTGCCCAAAAATATTTCCGAGCATGATATAGCCGTAGTGTTCCTGATCGCTATCATTTATTTCCGAAGCCATTTGTATGGCGTTTTTAAAATATTGTTCGGACTTTCCTATATACGAAGTATCCTGTACGCTGTAGGTCCTTAAGAGTACTTTGCCTAGATTGAACAACGCTTTGACAACATACGGGTTCTTTTCTCCAGAAAATTCTGCAATGGAATCTATTTGCTGGTAGGTGGCTATTGCATCAACATCTTCAAATTTTGAATAATGTATGTTTCCAATGGAAAGCAGTGCACTGGTGGTCACTTCGGGCAAATTGTTCTCCGTCCCCAAAACGATGGCCTTTTTGGCATAGTGCTGTGTGGAATCGTAATTTCCTTTGTGAAAGTAGCTATTGGCCACCTCACTTTGAGCTTTGCCCAAGAGTAAAGGTGAAGACGTATTTTTTGCAATTTTCAAATTTTGTAATGCCAGCAGAAGTGCATCATCATATGCTGAGATTTTTGATAAGGAGTCTATTTGGGATTGATTGGTCAAAAACTCTTGGGGTATATTTTGACCAAATGATGAAATACCTAATCCTAATGATGTAAGAATACAAACAAGATTATATTTATTTATGACCATTTTTTTCATCACCGTTAATCGCTAAGTTACCAAAATATATCGGGCTGAAATTAGGTACAAGGAGTATTGGTCTTTACCTTGGGAGTCAATTAACCTCAAATTAGTTTAACAGGATTTAAGAAGAACTGAGATGAATCAAAGTTTAAACAAACGATAGACTTTCATTTATAAATCAATCATTTACAGCTGTTTGTTTATCTTTGATATGGCGAAAGACAAATCGATCACAAAAGTTCACAAATCGTCAACATTTGGAAAACAAAAAGTGGAAACCCCAATAAAACTGGTGGTCCAAGAGAAAAGTTCGATTCTTGCCGGGGCTACAAAAAAAATAGTGCTAAGCACTTCTTTAGCATTGATTTTGAATCGAAGTTTATTTTCAACATAGCTGAAAAGCCACTTTCCGGGCTAGCTTTTCTTTCCTAAATACGTCAATTGCCCTATTGAGTCGACAGATACTGGCACTTAAGTTTGCGATAAACCATAAAACCAGTATATGAGACGTATTAATCTATCTATGTTATCTTTTCTATTGATTCTATTATGTGCATCTCCAGTTTTGATTGCACAAAATGTAAAAGACTTTAAGGTAAAAATGTTGGGGCCGGCCAACCTTAACTTTAGGAAAGTTCCAAAAAGAGTGGTAATCTCCGATTTTCAGGTCAACTTTCAAACCGCTCTGCAACTGGAAGATAAAAAGAAAGGCGGAAAAATGTGGAGAGGGGGTTTAAAAGGAGATGCAAAGGCATCTTTGACGTTGGTCTTGGACGGGCTCAATATAGAAGAACTTCAGCAACTCACCGATAAACTCTTTGAAAAATACAAAGCCGAACTTGTCGCCAAAGGGTTTGAAATAGCATCCATCGAAGAATTATGGAACCATAACGCATACCAAAAAAATCGTGAGAAAAGATGGGACTTACGGTCTGGACAAGGAGGGGAAAAAGGAGATGAGTTCGGAACCATTGTAATGCGCCCAACCGGTCAGAAATTTATCGTGGCCAAAAAGAATATGGACAATAAAAAAACAGGCCCCCTAAAACTGGCCAATTACGAAGAACAAGTAGAACTGAAAGTTTCCAACCAAAAAAAGGAATTCATTTTTAATAAAGTGGTCCTTAATGTAATGGCTTTTGATAATGCCCTGAGCGAGACCACAAGAGCATTGAACAGGCATGCCGGATACGCACAGGTAAAGGCCGAGACCGATTTTAAGATTGGTGCCTCCAGTTTTAATAAGTTCAATATTGGACAAATGATCGTTAAAGGAGGTGTGGAAGTAGCGGGTATTTTGGAAAAGCAAAAGTTTGATGCCTCACAGGGAGCAGATGTGGACAAAAGAGGAACCGATGCCGGGGTTTTCCGTATATGGCGAGTGGAAGATAAAGAAGACATCAATGTTTCAGTGGTAAAATGCGACCCGGAAAAATATAATAAAGGGGCCGAAATGGCAATAACCGCCTTTTTGGGTGCAACTATCGAAAAATTGGCGGATAAGTCAAACTAACGCAAGTTGGGATTATCGACATTTTTCTAAAAAAAGAATATTTATATTCACTTTTGGTTTAGCTTTAAACACCAACCATTTTCTTTTACCATGACCTGTCCAAAAAAAATCCTTTCTCCCATTTTCTTCTTTTGCGCATTAATGTTTAGTATGCCTTTTTTTGCACAAGATATTCAACAACAGATCAGCGCACTAAAGGATAGCTTAAAGTTGAAAAAGGGAGAGGACAGGATTCTGGTCCTGAAGGATATCGGGATGAAGTTTAGATCTATAAATTATGATAGTGCATGGTATTACACAAAAATAGGTTACTCGGAAGCCATTGAACAACAAAATGAATACTTGGCTGCAAGGTTGACCATATCTTTTGGGATATTGGAAAACGGAAAGGGAAATTCGTTGGAAGCCCTAAAATATTACAAAAGGGCCTTGCCCACAATTATAAATTCGGATGATCATTTTGCTAAAGGCGCCCTTTATACAAATATGTCCAACGCCTATGAGAAAATAGGAGAAGTGGACCATTCCGTTTCGTATCAACTAAAAGCATTGCAAGAATTCGAAATTTCAAAAGATTCCATATGGATTGCCGGTAGTTATAATAATTTAGGTAGCAGGTATCAAGCTATAGAGGAATATGGTACTTCCGAAAACTATTTTAAAAAGGCTCGGGATTTGTATGGTCAATTGGGCTACGAATACTATGTGGCCTTGATAAACAATAACTTGGCCAGTATCTACCTATTGCGCAAGGATCACGTTAAAGCAATGGTATATGCAGATAAATCCCTTGAAGGCTTTGTGTCTTCGGGAGCCTATTTTGAAACGGCCACATCACTTTACAATTTGGGTTATGCCCATCAAGGGTCGAAAGAATTTGATTTAGCCTTGGACTATTTTGAGAAGGCCTTAAAAATTCAGCAGGAAAAAGAAGATTGGTACGTTGCCATTCATCTTAAGAATGATATTGCAAAAACCTATATTTTACAAGGTAAACTTAATAAAGCCAAGGCAATAGCGGATCAAGCGTATGACGAGGCACTACAAAAAGGTATAGTTTTGGCACAATTTGAATTGTGCAATACACTGTCGGAAATTAACAATAACCTTGGAAATTATGGTGAAGCCTATACCTTTCTACAACAGTCCGTAAAATTAAACGATAGCTTAAAAAGTGATGAAAGGGCCAAAGAAGTACTCAACCTAAAAGAAAAATACGAGTCCGAACAAAAGGAGAATGAAATCTTGCGCCAACAAAACCAGCTGGTAGAAAGCGAACTGTCCATAAAAAAACGCAATAATATGCTGATGGGTAGCGGCGGTTTGGTGGCAATACTGTTGATTGTTGGATTTGTACTGTTCAGGGAACAGAAAATAAAGGCGAAGAACTTTGAAAGGGAGACCGTTCTGGAGAAAGCAATGGCCGAGGCCCGAGCACAAGAAAACCTTAAAGAGCAACGTTTACGGATTGCTCGGGATCTACACGATAATATTGGTTCTCAGCTTACATACCTTACTTCCCTAACCGATTCCGCAAAACGAGGAATAGACAAAGGAGAAGTGTTTTTAATGGAAAAACTTACACAAATGAAACAGTTTTCGTTGGTTACTATCTCCGAGCTTCGGGATACCATTTGGGCCATGAACAAAGACGAGATCAGTTTGGAGGATATTAAGGAGCGTACCCAACAATTGGCTGCGACCGTACATGAAGCAACAGATGATAAAACGCGAGTTAAAGTTAAAGGAACCCCTGCCAATAGGGTGCTCAACGCTTTTGTAGGAATGAACCTTTTCAGAATTATTCAAGAATCGGTCAACAATGCCGTGAAGCATTCGGGAAGCGAACTAATAGAAGTAATATTTAATGAAATTGATGGTGCAGTACAAATTGTGGTCCTAGACTTTGGAAGAGGGTTCAACACGTCAAAAGAGTCAACAGGGAACGGACTTCATATTATGCGAAACAGGGCCGAAAAAGCAGGTGTTGATTTTGAACAGGAAAGTAAACTGGGTAAAGGCACCAAGGTAACATTGAGGGTTAGGGTATAATAGTATAGTAGAAAAAAGACGACCATGAGCAAGATTAAACTGGCCATAGTGGACGACAATACATTTTTGGCGAGGGCCGTCCGCGAAAAATTGGTCCATTTTGAAAATTTGGATATCAAGTACATGGCATTTAATGGTAGTGAACTGTTGGCCGCACTAGAAAAAAACCATAATCTGGATTTGGTGCTCTTGGATATTGAAATGCCTATATTGGACGGCATAGAAACCGTGCATATCGTAAAACGGAAATACCCGCACATTAAAGTTCTTATGCTAACGGTTTTTGATAATGATGAGAATATTTTCAACGCAATACAAGCAGGCGCCGATGGCTATTTGCTCAAGGAAATAGAAGGACAAAAACTGCACAATGCCATTGTGGAGACCATTGGGGGAGGCGCGGCAATGAGCCCTTCAATCGCCGTAAAGACACTTAAATTGTTACGGTATCCAGAGAAACAAAAAGCCCTATCCACACAGGAAGAGGATATTTTACTAAGTTCCCGCGAAAAGGAGGTATTGGAACAACTGGCCGAAGGGTTAAGCTATACCGTGATTGCCAAAAATCTCTTTCTCTCCCCAAGTACGGTAAGAAAGCATATCGAGAATATTTACAAGAAGCTTCAGGTCCACAACAAGTTGGAGGCCGTGCAAAAGGCACGAAGACAAAGTCTAATTTAGTACATTAAAATCTTAATTTGTTTAAGTATATTTGATATAACGACAGACAAATGACTCAAAAAAATTGACAAATTGTCAATATTTTGAAATCAAAAAGTAAAAACCCCGATAAAATAGAGGATCCGGGAACGAAATTAGATTCTGCTAGGGCTACAAAATAGGGGTGAAAAAAGTGTGAAATAAGTCAAAAGCAGTGGTTTTTAATCGAAGTTTAAGCCTTGCACCAAGTTTAAATTGTTTAAAAAAGGATGTCGGATAATTTGCAATACGTTAAATCAATTCTGTTCTCTTGCCAGAGGATAATCCAACCTTGATTATTCAAAATGTTACTTTGTTAAATTAATGGACGCTTAATGGTTAAATTCGAGTAAAGTATTATATTTAGCCAAGAAAATACTTATAAAAATTGATAATATTGATTTTAAAGGGGGTACGCCCTCAATGGGCAAAAGTTAAGCCCTTTTTTTTATTCTACACATTTTTGATGCTTACTTGCGTAAGCAATGGTGCAAATGCTCAATCGGCTATCTCACCATCTTTGGTATATGATTCATTCGACTCCATTATTGGGGAGCAAAATATGGAGCTGTACAGTGGCCCATTGTTCCAGGAAGAAAATCGGAACATTAAAAACACCCATCCTTATTTTTTGGAGAGAGGATTTTTAAATGGCGATGTTGTGTTCGATGGACAGCCTTATTTTGACCAGAATTTGAAATACCACCAAGAATTGGACCAACTATTAATTACCTCAAAATATAGTCCAACAGGTTTAATTGTAAGGTTAATTGAGGATAAGGTACAAGAATTTACCATAAACGGACATCGGTTCGTGAGATTTCCATCGACTAAACAGAATGGCAAAATTAAGGGGTACCTAGAAGTTATTGAAACTGTTAATGGGTACATGTTGCTCAAAAAATATAAAAAGAAAGCTGTGGAGTCCAGAAAAGAGAGTAAGGTCGTTACTGAATTTGAAGAGCATATCGATTATGTATTGTACATTCAAGACAAGCTACTTTTGGCAAATACAAAAAAGCATTGGAGCAACACCTTTAACAATAAAAAACAAGAGTTAAGGGATTTTTACAAACAAAACAGAATTACATACCGGTCAGATAAGGATACTTTTTTTAAACTATTGCTCAATACTCTGACAAACCACACGGAATAATGAAAAACTATTTGATCTTGATTCTACTCATATTGGTTTGTATCGAATCTTATGCCCAAGTAAATGACGAACATACATTCTCTTTTCAAAATATTTCTCGTTTAAAAGCTTTACGGGAAATCGATTCGACAACGAATTATCAAGTATATTTTCAGGAAAACTGGTTTTCGGATAGTTTAGTTCAAAAAGAGTACAGGAATAGGGATATAGAACATATTATATCCGATTTATTGGATGGGACAACGGTGAACTATTTCCTGCTGGCCCCAAATAAAATTGTACTTACCAATAACAATAATATTTATTCCAGTCTACCGGAGGGCTTTTTTGGAAAGGACTCATCTGCCGTACAAACTGAAACGATACTTAAAAAGACCTCTCCCATATTTTATACGACAAATATCCAAAGAGCTTCGGCCAAAAGGAAAGTAGTTAGAGTAGGACGGGAATCAATAGGGCAGACCAAGGAAAGGTATACGTTGAGCGGAACGATCAGAAATTTTGAGTCGGGAGAGCCAATTCCTGATATGACAATTTCTACGGACGATAATCGTTTACTTGCAGTTACTTCTTTTGAAGGATTTTACCGTATAGAATTACCGGCAGGATCTAATGTTTTAAAATTTAGGGCATTGGGCATTGAAAGGGCAGAAAAAGAAATAGTCATTTTTAATGACGGTACATTGAACATGGAGTTTAATGAAAGTCTTGAACAGCTGGACGAGGTTGTGGTAGAAGGTGATATTTATAAAAATATTGAAGAAACAGTAAGTGGAACCGAAGAAATCAACAGTGAGGAAAGTAAAACCATTCCTTTGGTTCTAGGGGAAAGAGATGTTTTAAAGGTGGCCACGGCATTACCAGGGATTTCCTCTGCAGGAGAAGGTTCTGCCGGATTTAATGTGAGGGGAGGTAGAGCTGATCAAAACCTAGTCTTGTTCGATGGTGCCACCTTATATAATCCGCAACATTTTTTTGGTATTTTTTCTGCAATCAATCCATTTGCTATCGGTCAATTGGAGGTGTACAAAGGAAATATACCTGCAAGATTTGGAGGTAGATTGTCTTCCGTGTTCGACATAACGACCAAGGATGGAGATAACAGTGAGTTTAAAGGAGAGGCATCCATTGGTCCCGTTACTAGTAATATGGTTTTGGAAACCCCTGTTGTTAAAGGAAAATCCTCTTTGCTTTTTGGAGCGAGAGGGGCCTATGCAAATTGGATTTTACGTTCCATGAAAGAACAATCTCTGAGCAAAAGCCGAGCAACTTTTTATGATGTGGTATCGAATTATACACATCAGTTTAATGCCAACAACAAGTTAAAAGCAACGGCATACTACAGCAAAGATAATTTTAGTATTTCGTCAGATTCCCTATATGTTTACGATAATAGATTGATTTCGTTGAGGTGGCAACATAAATTCAACGATAAGCATTTATCGGAGCTACAATTGGCCAATAGTAGCTATTCTTTTAATATTGAGTACGAAAGGGGGGCGAATAATGATTTTGATTTAGGCTATGAAATCAATGAGACTGAAGCAAGGTTGAACTTTGATTACTTATATAATACCAATCTAAAACTGAACTATGGTATCGAAGGAAAGTTTTACTCGGTTGAGCCAGGAAATCTGGAGCCTTTAAACTCGGAATCAACGGTAGAAAATATATCCTTGGATAAAGAAAAGGCTTTGGAATCTGCCGCATACATATCAGCAAATTACAGTTTCACCAAAAAGTTTGCCGTCGACTTAGGAGTAAGGCTTTCAATGTTCAACGCTTTAGGTGAGCGTACACAATTTGAATACGAGTCCGGGGCTCCCAGAAGTCAAAGCACGGTCAGGGATACAGTTCAATACGGAAACAATGAGGTTATCAACACATACGGAGGACCCGAAATACGTGCAGGCGCAAGATATTTGATTACTCCCAGCCTTTCGGTAAAAGCAGGATACAATAAATCTATACAGTATGTGCATATTCTTACCAATAATACTACCGTATCTCCAATTGATACATGGAAACTTTCCGACTTGAATATTGAACCACAGGAAGGGCATCAATATTCTTTAGGTTTATTTAAGAACCTGGATGCCGATGCCTATGAAATAAGTTTGGAAGGCTTTTATAAAACGAGTGACAATGTACTCGACTTTAAGACCGGTGCACAGTTGTTGATGAACGAGAACGTGGAAATGGAAGTTTTACAGGGAAAAGGCAAGGCCTATGGTTTGGAGTTTCTTCTTAGGAAGAATAGGGGGAAACTTAACGGATGGTTGGGATATACCTATTCACGATCTTTTTTAAAATTGGATAGCGACTTTGCCGAGGAACGAGTCAATAATGGTGATTTTTTTGCATCCAATTTTGATAAGCCCCATGATCTGAGCATGGTGGCCAATTATAAATTCACCAAGAGGTTTAGTTTGTCCGCCAATTTTGTATACCAAACAGGAAGGCCAGTTACTGTGCCAGTAGGGAATTTTTCTTTCAATGATGCGGAGTATGCAGTTTATAGTGATAGGAATAGTTACAGAATACCCGATTTTTATAGGTTAGATCTCGGGTTCAATATTGAAGGAAACCACAAATTGAACAAACCAGGCCATAGTTTTTGGACAATTTCGGTTTATAATGTTTTAGGAAGGAACAATCCTTACTCGGTATTTTATGTAACCGAAAATGGAAATGTGGAGGCCTATAAGAGTTCCATTTTTTCCATACCCGTTCCTTCGATTACTTATAATTTTAAATTTTAGACCCCAATATGTCTACAAAAAATACTTTTGGTTTTTACCTTATCATGGTTGTATTGATTTCGATTACTTCTTGTACGGAGCCGTTCGAAGTGGAGACCACGGATTTTGAGGACATTCTCATTATTAACGCTAGTATCACATCAGAGACCAAACAACACGAGATTTATATAACAAGAAGCTATAAGGCGGAAGAAAAGGAGGTGAAGGTTTCTGGTGCAAAGGTCGAAATACTTGTAAACAATGGTGAATCCTTGACATTTGAGGAAACATCACCGGGTATTTATAGATCCACGACAGTTTTTGGAGCAGTCCCGGGGATGGATTATCAATTGAATGTTACTGATGAAAAAGGAGAAGGGTTTGTTTCACCACAGGTACAGATAACGGCTCCAACTAGTATTGATGAAATATCGGCAAAGAGAATCGTTAACGAAAATGGGATGGATGGGGTCGAGATTTATGTAGATGGGACTTCTATAGCTGAAAACGAAGGATATTTTAGATACGAATACGAGGAAACATATAGATGGGAATCTTTTTTTAAACCATTAAAAGGATTCAGAATTGTATCCGAGTCCCCACCTCTGTTGGAATTGGTTAATAAGGAAACTGAAGAGCGTTTTTGTTATGTGACCGAAAACTCAAATACCATACTTATTGCGGAAACCAACAACTTAGCGCAAGATAAGGTGGATGATTTCCCCGTTAGGTTTATCGAACGTAGGGATAGAAGAATAGCGTTCAGATACAGTATTTTGGTAAAGCAATTTGCACAAACCAGTACTTCGTACGAATTTTATCAAACCCTAAAAAGCTTTTCTAGCAGCGACAATTTGTTTTCCCAACCGCAACCAGGTTTGATTGTAGGGAACATAAGGCATGAATCGGATGACAATGTAAAGGTAGTTGGCCTGTTCGAGGTGGTTTCTTTCACATCCAGTCGTTTCTTTTTTAGCTTCCAAGAAATATTTGGCAACGATATTCCATTTATAGATGATTGCCCACGCGATAGCTATGGCTCACTCTCCGATCCAGAACTTTTTCAAAGATTTAAGAGTGGCCTAATCAAATTTGTTGCCGAAGATCCACCGTTTACCTATCAAGTAGCGCCTGCACGATGCGTGGATTGTACGCGATTCGGTACAAACGTGGTGCCCGATTTTTGGGAAGACTAATAATTCAATAGGACAATGCTTAAAAAGATTTTGAATAAAATAGTGGCCTTTTTCTTTGTAATCTCTGTAATGGGCCAGAATGTTCAAGACAGCTCCCAATATTCGGGGCTGGTTCAAGGAATAGGGGTGGAAGGCATTTATATCCATTATAATACAAATCTGCTTTTTACAGGGGAGTACTTGCATTTTAAGTTGTACGCCCTGAACAAAAAAAGTCAATCCCTTTCAATGGCCAGCAAGGTCGCCTATGTTGAATTATTGAACGGGCAAGGAGAGAGGGAGTTGATTCAAAAGGTAAAATTGATTGATGGAATGGGACAAGGAGATGTTTTTATTCCTACAAGCTTGAATTCGGGATACTATACTCTGGTTGCTTACACAAATTACATGAAGAATTGGCCTAGCGATACCTTCTATGCCGATGATATTGTAGTTGTAAACCCCTATACCAATGACCAAAAAGTATTTTGGGGCACAACCGTTTCAGAAAAAGGTCAGTACATTGAACAAAAAAATAATTACAAGGAACAGATCCTAAATAGTGAACTAACTCTAGCTTTGGATAAGAAGGTATACGGTAAAAGGGATAAAGTATCATTAAAAATAGAAACCAAGCCAAATAATTATGGCATTTACTCGGTTTCCGTTCGTAGAATAGACAAGGAATTGTACTTTGACAGAAGGTATGACCCAAAGGATTACTTGAGAAATTTTACTTCGGTAGACTTTACCCCCTCAGAGTACAAATATTTGCCAGAACTTAGAGGTGAATTGGTAAGTGGGTCGGTTATGGGTGACAACGGGCTTGCCATGCCCAATACAAAGTTTGTATTTTCCTTGCCAGGTAGTCAGTACGAATTTAGGTTCGCTCGAACCGATTCATTCGGCAAATTCCGGTTTTCATTAAATTCAGAGAATTTAGATACTAAATCTATATTTCAAGTGTGGGGCGGACAACAGGGTAAGTATTCAGTTGAAGTCGCACCAATTCCTGATTTGGAATTGAAACGAAAGGCGCCAAAACAATTTGTACTTGAAAAGAGCATGAAAAGTCTGATAGAGGAACGGAGTACATACAATCAAATTGAAAATGCATATTTTAATAGCAAACCGGATACAGTTCTTCTAAAAAACGATTTTGTTCCAATATATGGAAACGATTTTACCGAGTATAAGTTGGATGAGTACACCCGATTCCCGACTTTTAAGGAAACACTGGTGGAAATTGTGGACAATGCCTGGATAGCTACCAATATTGAAGGAGAAGAAAGTATTTTTGTTAGAGACTTTCAGGCAACCAACATGAATGCGGGCTACGCTCCCCTCGTAATCGTTGATGGAATCGTGCTGCAGGACCATACTGATTTGATCGGGTATGATATAAATATGGTAGAGAGCATTGTATTGGCAAGGAACCAGTTTGTAGTTGGAGGGCAAATTTTTCAAGGAATTTTTGATGTTAAAACGTTTGATGAAGACTTTGCAATGAGCTATCAACAAACCGATCTGAAGAATATTGAATTGATCAGGCCTCAAGCGCAAAAGAAATACTTTAGACAAGATTATAGTGTTCAGTCTTTTGAAACTATTCCGGATTTCCGACAACAACTATTATGGGAACCAAATATGGAGCTGTCCAAACCAGCCTCGACAATACATTTTTTCACCTCTGATTCAGTAGGTGAATTTGAGATTGTTATAGAAGGATTTACAAAAGGAATGCAACCTATTAAGGCTGTGCAATACTTTACTGTTGAATAGAAACCATTATTTGCAGTAATTAAGTCAAAATAGGGAAGTATTCTTTTATTACCCAACATTTTAATAATACCATCTTCAAGTTAAGGTCATTTTTGGTCGATTTTATCTTCCCATTTTTGACTACCCAAGTTTTTTTTTATAATTTTTCCATACAATCACAATGGTTCGATCTATATCGAACAATAAATCAATCCCAAAACGATGAATAACCTCAAACGTGTAATAGTTGATTATAAAAAATTGACCTCCGAAGTGCTCAAGCTTTTGGTGGATAAATATCCCGATGGTTACGGGGACGATGATGTGATCAACTTTAAAAACCTGAAAGGCGAAACTATTGAAGCCGTTGAGGTGTCCACGGAGGATACCAAATATTTGGTGAAGATCAGCTCAAAATTAGAGCGTACCATGGCGGACTTCGATGAAGATGAAGACGATGATTTTGACTCAGAGGATTATGAAAAAATTCCCGGTGACAGCGATGAGTTCTCCGATTCCGATGATAACGACGAGGTAGAGGACTAATTTGTCGTAGCCTTTAGATTATCCAACATTTCCTTGGTCGTTTGGTCCAGGTCGAACCTAGGTGTCCATCCCCACTGTTGGCGAGCTTTGGTATCATCTATACTACTTGGCCAAGAATCAGCAATTTCCTGTCTAAAATCGGGAGCATAACTAATGGTGAACCCAGGTATATGCTTTTCAATGCTCTTAGAAATTTCTTTGGGGGTAAAGGTCATTCCGGCCAGATTGTAGGACGATCGTACTTTTATTTTTTCAGCCGGACTTTCCATTAAGCTAATGGTCGCCCTTATTGCATCATCCATGTACATCATGGGCAATTGGGTCTCACTGCTCAAAAAACACTCATATTTACCTTGTTTTAGGGCTTCGTGGTAGATTTCTACAGCATAGTCCGTAGTGCCGCCACCTGGCATGGTTTTCCAACTTATTAGGCCAGGATACCTAACACTTCTAACGTCTACCTCATATTTTTTGTGATAATACTCGCACCAACGTTCCCCAGATTGCTTACTTATGCCATAAACCGTGCTGGGCTCCATAATGGTGTTCTGAGGGGTGTCTTCCTTGGGGGTATTTGGGCCGAAAACGGCGATACTGGAAGGCCAAAAGATCTTGGAGATCTTCTTTTCCTTAGCAAGGTTAAGAACATGGAACAAAGAGTTCATGTTTAGGTTCCATGCTCTCATCGGGAATTTTTCCGCAGTTGCACTGAGCATGGCGGCCATTAAATACACTTCTTCAATTTCGTAATGCATAACCACATCTTCGACAGCAGCATAGTAGGTGGCATCCAGCAATTCAAAGGGTCCCGACTGCATTAGGGCATCTCCTCCTTCTCTAATATCGCTTGCAATAACATTGTCCGCACCATATTTGTTGCGTAGCTCAAAGGTTAGTTCGGTTCCTATCTGACCGCAAGCGCCAATAATTAAAATGGGTTTGTGCATGTAAATCGAAGTTAATTTAGTTTGTTGCCAAAGATACCCTTTCTTAAAATTTGTACATTCGCTTATGCGAAAATTGTTAGGTATTTTACTGCTGTTCTCCATACTGGGAGGATGTAAGAAGGTTGAGAAGGCCACGGCCGAGGTCGAATCCCCCGAGTTGGAGTTCGATTATCAAAAAATGCCGGATAAAATTGAGTTCAACCCGGAAGCAACCGCCATAGTTGAGGAGTGGCCAGAGTTCAAGGATTTGAATTCCAGTGTGGACGTACTGTACAGGGCAACCAACAACGAAGATTTGGCCCTGGCCATAGACGATCTTATCGAGAAAGAGAAAAAAATGGCCAACGGTAAGTATCCCGAACTTTTCGATACCTTTCAGGTAAAGAGTAGGCAAAGTGTGATGCGGACTTTCCTGTACAAGGCAAAAGCAAGCATCCTAGAGAACCAACCAACAACTGGTCCGATTGTGGAAGCCCTGGAAGCATATAACAACATGCGAAAACAACTAAACATAATAGTAAATAGCCAATTGGATAAAAAACTGATCTTGGATGAAACATAAAATTATAATTATCACTGTACTGTTAATGGTAAGTACCGTTTTGGCCCAGACCAGTGATGAGCAAAAAATAAATAAGGTGTTGGATAACTGGCACATGGCAGCGGCCAATGCAGATTTTGAGGCTTATTTTGGCAATATGACCAAAGAAGGGGTGTTTTTGGGCACGGATGCCATGGAAAACTGGCAAAATACAGAGTTTAGGGAGTTTTCCAAACCATATTTTGATAAAGGAAAGGCATGGAATTTTATCACCGTCCAGCGGAATGTGTATCTCGATGATTCTGGGAATTTGGCCTGGTTCGATGAACTTTTGGATACCCAAATGAAAATATGTAGAGGATCGGGTGTGCTCAAAAAAGAAAATGGGCAATGGAAAATTGCCCATTATGTACTTTCAATTGCCGTTCCCAACGAATATGTGGATGAACTTGTCCAAATCAAAGAAGAAAAAGACAATGCAATCTTAGAGGAGCTAACAAAGAACAGATAATAGATTAGTTCCCGTCGCTCTGGGCTGCTTCTTTTTTTCTGGCTTCCAATGCCTGTTTGCTCAAACTCGCCAAGTTAAAGTTAGGTGCAATCTTTAGGGCTTCATCTATAGAAACTATGGCAGCATCAATATTTTCTTTGTCCAGATTGAAATCTGCCAATCCTTTTAAATGATAAAATGCAGCTTTTAAGGGAACCTCGTAGGGCTGCTGACGTTCGTAAAAAGCATACTTCATTTCGTCGGTGGCATTGGCAATACCGTACTCAATGTTCACTCTTGCATCGCTGGTTTCACCGGTCTGTATCTTAAGGTCGGCCATTTCGTAGGCCAGGTAAGGAGATGGATTTCTCGAGAAAAGCTCCTCAAAATGCTCCAATGCCCTTTTGGGTTGGTTAAGCGCCTTTAACGAAAATGCTTTGATCTGTACGGCAAGATCGGAATCGGTGGCATCTTTATCCACACCTATGGTGTTTAGGGCCTGCATGTGTTGTCCGTTGTTCATATAAACAAAGGCCAAGGTGTCCTTTCTTTCTTTTGATGGCGCCAAAACGTTCAAATGGGTCAACGCTCCAATAACACCGTTTACATCTCCCTGCAAACGCATTTCTTTGTAATACGCTTCATAATGTTTTAAAAGTTCGTTACTGGTTTGCGAAATACCGCAAATGCCCGTTAAAAGGAGCAATACGAGTATAGTCTTTTTCATTGATCTTCAGTTTAGTGCGCCAAATCTAACAAAATAATCCCAACCAAGCTGTTAAGAATACAATAAGTAATGGAAGGTTCTCAGGAAACAATGGAGGTAGTGAAGTTATGGGATTTGTTTAAAAAATTCTGGCTCAAAACGATTTTTCCCATTGCCTTGGATGATGTTTCTTTATACGATGGCGTGGGGATTCCTCTTTTCTGGGCCTCCTCAAAATAATACAACTGCTTTTTGGGATGATAAGGGTAAACACCGTTGAAAATTTCGCCCCAATAACCTTCTTCCAATATGGTTTGGATCATGTGAATGCAATCGTAGAGGTGAATCAAGTTGATGGCATGGTTGCCGTTGCCAAGTTGCTTCCTGCCCGATAAGGTGGTCACAGGGTGTCTGTCCGGACCAATTAGTCCTCCAAAGCGGACTATAGTGGTGTCGAGGCCAACTTCTTTTTGGAACATGTTTTCACATTGCACCAATTGTCTGCCCGATTCCGTATTGGGACGTACCGGTGTTGCTTCGGTAACCTCTCCCTCCAAATCTCCGTATACCGCAGTACTGCTCACAAAAATAATATTGGAAATTTCGCTGTCTTTCAATTCAGATATCAGGAACTTTATTTTGTCAACAAAACTCTCGGCATTGTTGCCTCGTAACTTCGGTGGCACATTAATGATCAAGGTCCCGACTTGGGAAAGAAATTCCTTAATATTTCCCTCGGTTCCAGTTTCGGTCAAACGAATTTCGAAGGGTTCAATACCTTCGTTTTGTAATTCCATTAATTTATTGGTGGAAGTGGTGGTCCCTTTAACGTGATATCCTTTTTTTATCAATGATTTGGCCAGGGGAAATCCCAGCCAACCACATCCCAGAATACCAATATGTTTATTCAAATCGCAAAGTTTTTATGGTCAATATAGCATCATTTAACACAAAAGGGGTGGGAATACTGTTTTTTGGTCTTTTCGGTATGCTAAAATCCGGATGTGTCAACAAATCGTTGGATGCTTCGTATAAAGTGAGTTCCAATACAGAATCCTTAGGGAATTCGAGTTGCAGTTCTGTAAAATCATTATTGGAAATATAATGAGTGACCAACCTGTTTTTCCTGTTTTCGAGGAAATAAGGGGATAATTCGATTTGGTTCACTTTTGCCTTTGATAAATTGATCGGATTGGTAAATACCTCAAGGCGGTTCACCGTTCTTTTCGGTGTGATGCAAAGTTCTATTACCCTGTTTTCCCCAACAATAGTGTCCATCACGGTATCAATATAGGATGCTTCCAGTTGTTTTTTTGGTGCATCTGCCACATAATTTAAGTTAGTGCGGTATTTGCTGGATATGGTCTCAGCTTTAGGTTTTCTTTTGTTTTCGTTAATAAATTGGCCGTTCCAATCAATTAGAACTTTATCGTATGTGGCCCATAGTGCTGAGTCGTCGTCCGTATTATAAACATATAGCAAACTGCTGGGTTTTGGTCTTTCTTCGTTGAAGTCGGATTGTATGTGACTCGTAATTCCGAATGCAAAAAAAAGAAGCAGAAATAAATAGGCCAGTCTCCTTTTACTTTTTAACTGACCTAAAAATGGGAGTGCCAGTAAAAACAATAACGTCGTAAAAAGGGTCGCGGCCACCATCATTTTTAAACCAAGGCCTACGGGAAACATTTTAATGAATGGGGAATAAATAAGAACCGCGGGCAGGGCCAAGAACAGCATTAAAAATGGATTGGGCTTCTTTTGATTGATGGTTACGAGCAACCCTGCCAGCAAGCCGAACAGGGGAACTATAAAAAAACTGGCGCCTTTTAAGTATTGTGCTACCAAGCCGCAAATTAGCAACCAAATAAAAATAGGGGCTACCAATAAACTTGGGGTAGGGGTTTTTCGGAATTTATGATAGGTGTAAAAGCAGATAAACAGCGAGAACATAACATACACGGCAATGTAAGTATGGCCGTTGTAGGTAAACCCGTGGAGCATATCCTTATACCCGGGGTACCACCATGTAATTATGGCCCAACAAAAATACCCAGCCGCCCCGTTCACCATTAAGGTGATGAGGACGGGAACAAAGCCTTTTAAAACATCGTTTGTTTTTAAGACCTGTTTTTTAAACCCTGAGAAAAGTAACAGGACAAAAGCCAAAACTGCAATGCCGAATGCGAGCCAGATCCACTCAAATGGATAGGAAACCAGATTAAAGATGGGGATATTGAAATACACATAATCATCCAAACTTTTTAAATTATCCAAATCGGCCTTACTAAAATGTGCGAGCAACGGCATTAAATAACTGCCTTGGTGAGCTAGGGTTTTTCGGTCCAAACGCTCATAATTGTCCAGGGCGGTGTGGTAATCAAAATGGTCATCTATAAAAGCAAAGTTAAATCCATCAATATCTGCATCTTCCCTAAAAACGGTTAGGTCGGTATCGTTGGGGAGCATTTTATAAATGCTATAGGCCAAAGAGTTCGCAACCGGGTATTTGGGATTTGCCTTTGTAAATTCCTTGATCAAAGTGCCATTGCCGCGATTGGTCTCTATAAGCATATAACTGGGCCCGCCGCTACCGCGAGCCTCAAAATTTAGGGCTAGCCCCACATTTTTTGCCCAAGGGTGTTTATTTACAAAAAGGTCGGCCCCATTAAGGCCAAGTTCCTCGGCATCGGTAATTAGGATAATGATATCGTTCTCTGGGGTTTCATTGTTGCTCAAAAATGCTCGGATTCCCTCCAAAATTGTGGCAACTCCACTACCTGCATCACTTGCTCCAAAGGAGGAATGGGGGCTACTATCGTAATGCGAAAGCACCAGTAATGCTTTTCCGTTGCCATTGCCCTTAATTCTTGCCAAAATATTCGTGGCTTTGCTCAGATTGCCCCAGTCTCCAGCGGTGTAACCCTGTTGTGTGGTAGTTTCCAGACCCATTTTTTTGAGTTCGGAGATAATATAGGTCCTAGCTCTTTGGTGTCCTGGAAAACCAACGGCATGTGGTTCTTTGGATAATTCTTTTACATGGAAAAGCGCTCTATCTGTGGAGAAAGCTCCCAACGGGGCATCCTGATCGGTTGTGTACTGGGGCGTCAAGGATCTAAAACTCCAATACACGGCAAGAAAAAGTAGAATTAGGGCAAGGGTCCGGGAAAACTTCATGGCGTAGTGATATTCATAATTTAAAATGTGAATATATGAAAGGTTCTCATCTTTAAGCGCTTAAAATTAGGTTATTCGCTAAAAAAAACTATATTTAAGAATCAACTTTAAAATCTAACCTTATGGCAATCAAAAGTTTTCAAGGCATACGGAGCAAGGAGGAGAACAAGAAAAAGTACAATGCCCCAATTTTGGTGGAAGATTACATGACCAATAAATTGATCACATTTTCCCCTGAGCAGTCCATTTTGGAAGTAATGGAGACGTTTGCCAAACATCATATTTCCGGTGGACCAGTGGTAGATAATAATGGGTTTTTGGTAGGAATCATATCCGAGGCGGATTGTATGAAACAGATATCGGAGAGTAGATATTTTAACCAACCCATTTTGGATAAAAGTGTTGAGCGGTTTATGACCAAAAATGTGGAGACCATACCCCACGACATGTCCATTTTCGATGCAGCGGGCGTATTTGATCGTCACAATAGGCGCAGATTGCCCGTTATGAAAAACGATATTCTCGTTGGGCAGATAAGCCGAAAGGATATTGTGATCGCAGCACTTAAATTAACGTCTCACAGTTGGAAATGATCACTCCCTTTTTACGATCATAAAATAGTCGTTGTCCAGCGGCAAATACCCTAGATCATACACAAAAAAATAGGTACTGCCCTTTTTTGTGGTATATAGGTTTGTAATGTATTCAAAATCAAAACCTTTATCCAACAAACGCATTTTTGTGGTCTTTGTTTTCCCATCCCGGAGGGTAAAGCCATTCAGTATCCGGTAGTTTTTGCGTAATTTGTTGTTTATGTTGCGTACTAGGTTTTTACTGTCTCGGTTAAGTCGGTTGTTATAGGCGTTCCTACAATGGTCGGAACAGTACTTTTGATCTATGCGACCGAGTAGTTTTTCACCGCAGACCAAACAATTTCTTTCGGACATCTGATAAGATTTAGGTTACCACAATATCATACTTTTTTAATAAACCGATCAATCCCTCTTGGCTAAACCTGGTTTTCCTTAGTTGGTTGATGGTTGGATCTATATTAAAACCAAAGGCAGTACTCAAATCGGCTCCGCTTAGATTCGTATTCTCGAAAATAGCATTGTCAAAATCACAATTTGGAAATTTGGCCATAGTTAATTGGGTGTCTGTAAAATCGGTTTGATACAGCCTGCAGTCCATAAATTGGATTTGGGGGAGGTTCATCCCAATAAATGATGCCACGGATAAATTACAGTCCAAAAAACGCAAAGTCAATAAAAGTTGATTACAGGTCTCAAATTGAACCCCCACCATTTTACAGCTTTTAAAGGTTGCACCATTAAAAATGGTATTGGCAATATTGGTATTGGTAAGGTCGCACCCATCAAAAGTGCAGTCCACAAAATTTTGGTTGTCCAAAAAACCTTTGGAGAACAGGCAGTCCACAAAACTACATTCTTCATAATCGCCTTTGGGCAATTTTGTTTGGGTAAAATCCTGTTTTACGAACTCCTGTTCCAGCCAAAAGTTATCCGCCATTACTCCTTGGTCAAGATTATGGCGGGCACATCCAATGCTTTGAACATTTGGTTATATGTTCCCATACCATCCACTACAATGGAGTTTTTTTCATCTTCGTAAGTCTTCCATTGGGCCAAAAGATCACGTAACCTTTCTTTGGCACCTTGGGTTACCTTTGGTTCGGCCACATCTACAAAGCCTTTCAAATGCATAAATTCGGCATTGAGTTGATTTTTAAAATTGATTACATCTTGGAAAGTTTTTTGGTTGGGCTGGATCAGCTTTTCTTCCCAATTGGTTATTCTCTCCAATAATTCATCACCGTTTTCCAACAATGCTTTGGCGTTTTCGTGGTCTTTAAGCAATTTTTTATAATGTTTTAACTGACTTTTGGCCTCGCGCATTTGGTTTACGGCATGGTGCATACTTGCCACTGTTTCATCAATTTTATTGAGTACCGATTGCTGTTCTGCGTAATCCATGGGAGTGCCACTAACTTTTGGATCGGCAAGAACCGTTGCTTCTGTTTCTACGGAACGTCCCTCGGATGTTAAACGTAAAGTGTAAGTGCCAGGGGACACACGAGCTCCTTTATAATTGCCATAAACAAAAACTTTGTCCACGGCAGGTACAGCTTCTTTGCTAAAATCCCATGTAAAACGGTTGTACCCTTTGGCCGACGGCAATACATCGGGTTTTGGAGGTCCACCGGGCCAGCTTTTAAAACTTTTATCGGGTTGATTGGTCACTGTTTTAATCACTTTTCCTCCAGACAATACTTCAAGTTTGAGCTCTATCGTGTCCAGCTTTTTGGGTAGATAATAATCGAAAGTGACGCCGGACTTTGGGTTTTGGCCCAACCCTGGAACAGTGGAATTGGTGCTTCCATTAAAGATGCGATAGGAAGGTTTTGGGGGCACAATTTGAAGCTCGGAAGTTGGTTCGATGCTATGTTGGATCGCTCCTAGATCATCCAGAATCCAAAAAGAACGACCGGCTGTTGCCGCTACAAGATCATTATCGTGGATCACCAAATCATTGATGGGTACCACAGGAAGGTTTAATTGCAGCGGTTGCCAGTTGGAACCATCATCTAGTGAAACAAAAAGACCTGTTTCGGTACCGGCATACAGTAACCCTTTTTGCTTTTTGTCCTCACGCACTACACGGGTAAAGTTGTGCTCGCCATTTATTCCGTTGGTTATTTTGGTCCACGTTTGCCCGTAATCGGAGGTTTTAAAAATATAGGAGTTCAAGTCCATGAACTTATAGCGCATCAATGTAATATATGCTGTTCCTGGCTCATGCGGGGATACTTCGATGCTGTTTATAATACCTTCTTTACTATTGGGAGGGGTAATATTTTCCCAGCTTTCACCTCCATTTTTGGTAATATGGACCAGTCCATCGTCCGAACCAGCATATAAAACTCCTTTTTCGTGAGGGGATTCCACCAAGTACATAATGGTATTGTAGTTTTCCCCACCAGCTGCTTCGTTGGTGTATGGGCCACCTCCCGGACCTTGCTGGTCGGGATTGTTCCGGGTAAGATCGGGGCTCACTACTTCCCAGCTATTGCCCCCGTCCTGTGTTCTAAACACCACGTTCCCGGCATGATAAATGGTGTTTCTGTCGTGGGGGGAACTGATTATGGGTGCGTTCCAGTTGTAACGGAACTTAAAATCTTTGGGAACTTTGCTCAGTCCCAGTTCTGGGTATTCTTTTATGGGCTTGGATTCTCTTGAAGCCTTTACCCATTTTTCGATGATACCTTGGTAGCAGCCACCATATACCACCTCCGGATTATCGGGGTCAAAGGCCAAATAAGCGCTTTCGCAACCTGCCACGGAATACCAATCTTTCCAATCAATTCCATAGCCATGTGTTCTGCTTGCAATGGAAATGGCAGAATTGTCCTGCTGCCCACCATACACGTTGTACGGTACCAGATTATCGGTAATTACGCGATAAAACTGCGCCGTAGCTTGGTTTTGCTGTGTGCTCCAGCTTTTACCTCCGTTGTTGGACACATTAGCGCCTCCATCGTTGGAATTGACCATGATCTGGTTGTTCTCGGGATGGATCCAAAGATCATGGTTGTCACCGTGCGGTGTGGATACCGTGGTAAAGGTTTTTCCGCCATCGATGGATTTGGTAACGGGAGCATTGAGAACATATACGATGTTTTCGTCTTGCGTATCGGCAAAAATTTCCATGTAGTACCAAGATCGTGCTATATTGATACGGTCCTTATTGGTCTGCCGCCATGTTTTGCCAGCATCGGTACTTTTATATACTCCACCTTTTTCACCTTCGGCTTCGATTACGGCATATACAACCTCGGCATTTGCCCTAGAAACCGAAATTCCGGATTTCCCAAACTCTTTTGGAAGTCCTTTTTCCATTTTTTTCCATGTAGTCCCACCATCTGTGGATTTATAAAGACCCGAAGAGGCACCGCCAGATTCCATTGTCCAGGGATATCTGCGATGTTGCCACATGGATGCATAAAGAATCAAAGGGTTGTTCATGTCCATACTCAAGGAGGAAGCACCTGTATTTGAGTCTACAAAGAGTACTTTTTCCCAGGTATTGCCACCGTTGGTCGAACGGTAAATGCCTCTGTCCTCGGATGGGCCATATTGTGCGCCTTGGGCAGCGACAAAGATGATATTTGGATCTGTAGGATGGATTATAACATCCGAAATGTGGCGTGTGTAATCCAAACCTATATGTTCCCATGTTTTACCGGCATCGGTAGATCTGTAGACTCCATCTCCCATGGATGTCATAACCCCCCGAGCGGCGTGTTCGCCCATTCCTGCGATAACCAAATTAGGGTTGCTTTCTGCAACGGCAATATCGCCAACGGTTCCGGTTTTTAGAAATCCATCGGAGATGTTCTTCCAGGTAAGACCATCATCGGTGGTCTTCCAAATGCCACCCCCAGTGGTACCCATATAGTAGGTGTAGGGTTGCCCTACTACACCGGTGGATGTAACGCTTCGGCCGCCACGGAACGGACCAATGTTTCGCCATTTTAAACCGGGAAAAAGGGAGTCGTTGACTTCTGTGGAGGGTTGGTTGGATTTTTTGTTTCTTCGTTGTGCATCAACAGGGTGCAAGGCCAAAAGTATGGCACATAATAGTAAAGGTCTTATTTTCACGAGAGTGTTGGAATTAGTTAGTCCGTTAAAGATACTAATTCAACGTATTCCAATGAAACTAAATTACTTCACTTTCTTGTAAGCGAACAGGATTTCTTCTGTATTGTTGTTTTCTTCAATAAGTACATGGACATTCATATGGTCGTCATCAATTTTTTCCATGGTGAGCCCTTCAAAATACACCTTGTTTGGTTCTAGTTTTACTAGTTTAAAATCAATGGTTTTATCTTTTTCTTCCCAACCTTTCATATTGCCGTCAAAATGCTTGAGTTGGAGAATTATGGAATCGTCCGATTGTTGGATATGACCTGATTCGTAGAATGAAACTTTGCCATTGTTCACTAGTCGAAATACAAACATCATAGAATTGCCCATTGGTGCACTCCAAATTTCTTCGGCCGTTCCTCCGAAAGCTTCGCCAATCCAGTGGCCCTTGATCCATGAAACATCCTCCAGATTGGCTTTTGGTGATGATTGGCCTTTGTTCAATTGCATTGTATGTTGGGCGGAAACAAGTCCCGCCCACAACAAGAAAATAAGTGTAATATGTTTCATAATGGTTTTTTGGTCGGTGTTACATTACCATCGTTAATTGGATAAAGCAAATTTTACGTTTACAGTGGTCTCTACATTGATTTTCTCAAAATCGATGTCCAAGGGCTGTGCCTGACCCATATCAGCAGAAACCGCTTTCATTTCCATCATGGGGGCTTGGTTGTACCTAGGATAGTAATTTGAATTGTCTGCAATATGGATGGCCATGCCTACTTTTTGGCCCAGAGGTCGGGTCAGGGCATCGGCTTTTTGTTTCGCTCTCTTTACTGCTCGGGATTTTAGTTCCAGCTCTAATTCGTCCATCATGGAATATTCGGTTTTTTCGATATGGGTATTGGCAATATCCAATTGTTCCAAAGCCATCATAACATCGCCGAGTTCTTTTCCCGAATAGACCAAAAGCGAATATTGTTTGCTTTTTAGGACTTCCTTTTGGCGCAAAAAGTATTTTTTAAAATTGCTGCCCATGTCTTTTATCACAAGCTGTTCCGTGAGGTCGATGCCCATGGCTTTAAAGCGTTGTGCCATTTGGTTTTCTTGTTCCTCTACAGAAACACGGCCTTTGGTATCCTTTTCTTGGATAATGATATTGAGGTATATTCTATCCGGGGTCACTAAAGTGTCCACTTTGGCCTGTGTTTCCAGATAGGGGGTGTCCAAAAAGTTTTTGGATTGGGCAAAAGTTACCGATGAGAACAGCGCTGCGGCCATTAAAAAGATCGTTTTTTTCATGATTAATTTTTATTAAAGGTATATACTTCACCTTTACATTCAAAACATGTGCCGTAGTCTAATTTGAAAGTTTTGATTCACATGAATGTATGGGTTAACTGAATTAACTTGAGTACATTGTAGGCATGAAAATTATTTTGGCACCAGATAAATATAAAGGCTCCCTAACTGGATGGGAATTTTGTGAAATAGTTGCCCGGGGCATCAAAAAAGTTTTTCCCAATGCAGAAACAGTGTATCGGCCCCTTGCCGATGGTGGGGACGGTACCATCGATGTGGTTGTAGATTACCTAAAGGCATCTAAAGAGAAAATTGTTGTTACAGACCCGCTTTTTAGGAAGATTACCGCCTTTTACCTGCTTTCCGAGGATAGGCAAACGGCTTTTATTGAAATGTCCGAAGCTTCTGGATATAAATTATTGCAAAAATCCGAGATGAACTGTATGGATACCACAACCTTGGGAACAGGTGAAATGGTGGTGGATGCACTTGAAAAAGGAGCCAGAAACATTGTATTGGGCATTGGAGGAAGTGCAACCAACGATGGAGGTATGGGTATGGCCCAAGCCCTTGGTTACGTTTTTGTGGATGCGAATGGAAATCAGCTAAAGCCTATTGGGCGAAATCTGGGCAAGGTAAGGGAAATACGAACAAACAATCTACATCCAAAACTCATGGATACAAAGATTCAAGTGGCCTGCGATGTGACCAATCCATTTTATGGAGAGCTGGGTGCTGCTATAATCTATGGGGCTCAAAAAGGAGCTACAGAAGAAGAGATTACCTTTTTGGACGAGGGTTTAAGGCATTTTGCGAATATTTTGCGATCAACTTTTAAGATTGATGTCCAAGAGATCCATGGCGCCGGTGCAGCCGGTGGAGCAGGAGGTGGAGCGGTAACGTTTTTGAATGCGGAATTGGCCTCTGGCGTAGATTTGGTGATGCAACTTGCCAATTTTGATAAAGTGCTGCAGGGTGCCGATTGGGTAATTACCGGGGAAGGAAAGCTGGATTCCCAAACCTTTTCCGGCAAAACCATTAACGGAGTGGTAAAATCGGCGAAAAAACAGAATGTACTCGTTGCCGCACTCTGTGGTTCGGTAGAAGTGACCATTGGACAAATACAAGAAATGGGCCTGGATTATGCAGTGTCGATTCTTAATGAAGTGGGCAATTTGGACGATGCCAAGGCAAATGCCGAGGAGAACTTGGAATTGGCGAGCTATAATTTCGCAAATATGCTGAAACTGGGCAAAAGCTAATTTATAGGTCTAATCCCCATCTTAAATTCCAAAGAAGTTTTTACGGTTTTCCATTCGCTGTTCAAAATGGAAAAAACAACGGTGTCCCTTAGGTTTCCGGAACCATCTATTCTATGGTTTCTTAAAATACCATCTTGTTTTGCACCTAGTCGAAGAATGGCATTTCTGGATGGATGGTTGTGAAAGTGCGTCCGAAATTCTACGGCAATGCAGCCTAAGTTTTCAAAAGCATATTTTAACAATAGGTATTTGGCCTCGGTATTGATACCTGTGCGCTGCACTTTTTTGGCATACCAAGTTGAACCGATCTCCAATCGTTTGTTTTTTGCATCCAAATTCATGTAACGTGTGCTGCCTACAATGGTGTTGTTCTTTTTATTGATTATGGCAAATGGCAATGCGGTTCCATTTTCCTGTTCGTTCAGGGCAACATCCAAATAGGCATCTATGGTCTTGGGGGAGGGGACCGAGGTGTACCATAGTTCCCAAAGCTTTCCATCCGATGCGGCGAAGGCCAAATCTACTTTATGGGATTTTTGCAAGGGTACCAGTTTTACCCATTCGCCTTCCAGTTGTGTGGGGCGTAACCAAGTTTCCATAGGTTGAATTTTAGGTCAAATATAGGCTTTATATGGGCATATAAAATTGAAAAAGCCGGAGATTATCTCCGGCCGTTCATCAATCAAAAAACGAAATTAAAACCTATTTCGATTCAAATTCCTCGATAATAAAGAAGTTTTTACTCTTCTTATCTACGAGATAATTGCTTTCCAGAACATTGTAGTGCATGGATTTGTCGTCTACATTGATATCAAATCCTTTGTCCGTCTGTACTACTTCAAAATCATTGTTTTCGGTACCCTTGTATTTTAATACCATATAATCATCGTAGTTGTTATCGGAATCACTATCAATGGCCACTAGTTTGGTAACATAGGCGGCTGATGTTTTTCTATCTTGGTTTACCATGCCCTTGTCCTTATGGTCCAGTTCTATTCCGTATTTTCTGCGCTCCATTACCTTAACACTGTACTGTAGCTCCTTGCCATTTTCAGAAACGGTAAAGGTTTTTAATTGTGTGGTCGCTTTCATAACGCCGGAAGTCTTGTTTTGCCCATATCCCGCAAATGCGGTCAAGGTGGCAATAGATAGTATGGTGAATAGCTTTTTCATGGAATTATTTTTTAAGGTTAATACTTTGTTTTTTCGAGAGTGCGGACTGGTTTCTACTTTAGGAAAGAAGTGAACATCCAGTGTCTCTTTTCCAATTCGGTCATAAATCCGGTAATCATGTTTTCGGTTACCACATCGCCGGTTTCCAGGGAGGCATTTACCGCATCTAGCATGCTATCGTGCAATATTTCATAGTCGTGGAGCACTTCCCTTACCATTTCCAACGCGGAAATTTCTTTTTCTTGCTCTTTGATCTTGGAAAGCTCCAGTGTTTTCTTAAAGGTAAAATTGCTTTTAACCCCGAATACCCGGATTCTTTCTGCAACGACATCGATATTTTCCTTTACCGTATTGTACTCGTTCTCGAATTCTTCATGAAGTTCAAAAAAGTCGGGCCCTTCAATGTTCCAATGAAAATTTCTCAGTTTATTGTAAAAGACCTGATAATTGGCCAATAAGGTGTTTAAACTGACCACGATTTCAGCAGTTTCCAAATATGTGAATCCTAATTTTTTGAATGTTTTATTTTTTGCTTTAACAGCTTCCATATACTAGATTTTTTATTTGTTTACTGTAAAAGTACAAGAGAGTGCCCGGGAGGATTGATTGTAACGATTTAATTCTTGATCCAATTGGTTTTTGGGCCGATATCGATAGGGTTTTAGGCCTTTTCCCACTGTGTTTTGAAGATTTTAGCAGTAATTATTTATACTGAAAGTTTTGTGCAAGTAGTATAAAATCACACTTATATGAAAATTTAGCAACCGTTAGGACCTATTTTGGTTTGGATGGTTGGCGCTCATCGGGAACAATGAAACCCTGTAGTAGAGAACTGTACAATTTCGGGGATATGTCCGTAAGATATTCTTTGGTTTCACTGAATATTTTTTGAGGATTTTCGTGTTCGGTATCCTTTTCCTGAATATATAGGATTTCATTGATGTCTAATAACGTTTTACTAATACTGAACCGCTTAATGACCTTGTATCTATTAATATTTCTGATGTGCATGAAGTCGAATGAATAAATCTATTTGTTATGACACAAATTAGGGATGAGGGGTCACTTACAAACAGGTTTAATCATTTACATACGTTTACAAACGAAAACAAATAATTACATTCCGAATACAGTTTTTTAGTGGATATAAGTTTGCCTTATCGAATCAGCAGGATTCAAAAATTGAATTTTAAACTTAAATCTTACTATTATGAATTCACTAAGAAACAAAGTACAATTGATCGGCAACCTGGGGAACGACCCAGAGATCATTGTTCTGGAAAATGGGACAAAATTGGCCAAGTTTTCCATCGCGACCAACGAAACATACAAAAACAACAAAGGTGAAAAAGTAACGGATACCCAATGGCACAATATCGTGGCCTGGGGCAAATTGGCCGAAATATCAGAAGATTTTCTAAGCAAGGGCAAAGAGGTTATTATCGAGGGCAAGCTCGTAAACCGTTCGTACGAAACCAATGAAGGTGAGAAGCGGTACATAACGGAAATCAAATGCAACGAATTGTTGATGTTGGGCAAGTAAGTTTATTTGCTTCAAGGCGACAAAAAGAGGAGAATAACGATTTTTTTGGCTTTTACATTAGGGTAAATGTAAATTAAGTTGTTATAAAGGCAAACGCCAGAACTTTAGATAATGAACACAGTATTTAGAAGAACTCAGACAGATGAGATTAAAAGTTCACATCACGGTATTTTTAGCGTTAGGGCTGGCGGCCATTGCTTCGGCACAAGAGAATGACCTTTCCTTTTACGAAAACCAAGCCAAAAAAGACGCCTATAAAGAACAAACGGCCATTTTTTTAAATGTAGATGACGAAAAAGATTTTTGGCAAGATCAAGTCCGATACGAAAAGGAACTAAAAACCAAAAATCGTCTGGCTTATCAAGTATACATGACAAGCAAGCAGGAGGCATACTCCCAGCATGCCCATTCTTGCAACAATCAGTGTACGCATAGCGATTACTTCTACGAAAAGGCAAGTATATATTTTACATACAAGGACAACGAAAATATATCCAAAGGGGCTGTGGGTTCAATTGTCCAAGTAGCTTCTCCAAGAATTTTTTGATTGCATATTTTTAGTTGGTTAATAAATGCGCCCCAATTGTTGGGGCGTTTTTTTATGGATATCGTATTAACCAAGCCCCGAACATACCAAGGGTTCTAAGTTCTAATTAGGCAAGGGGTTATTTTTTTTGAAGATTTTAAAATCTTGAGAAGACAAACCTATCTAAGCAACTTTTTTCAGAAGATCAAAACAAGGGCATTTTTTACAGCGCTTGCTCTCACTCTTTTTATATTTTTTACAACACTTGGATTTTACTTTACCCGTTGGCGGTAATTCTCTGAGCTGCGCTTTTTTGAATTTCTTTTTGTCCTTTTTCTTTCCCATAGATAGAAACAAAATACGCGGACAAAAGTAATTATTTTAAATAAATCTAAATAAAATTTAACAATATTTCGTTTGCAACAATCTAAAAGTTAACGGAAACACCGAGAGTATTGGGTCCAAAAGAAAGATTCCAACTTACGTCTTTGGGTCTTTTGTTGTTATATTTTTCATTGTATTTGGAGTCGAGGTAACGATCAATGGACTCTACGATAAAAATACTTAGCACAGTACTAAATGCCACATCCGAAAACCAATGGAAATCATCCAACACACGGACTAGTCCAGGAATCATCCCAACAGTATAAAGGCCTCCTTTTACCCAAGGACTTTTAAATTGCTTTGCAATGGCATAAGCGTTGCTAAATGCAAGCATGGCGTGTCCGGAAGGGAAAGAATCATAATCGTACACCCGGTCCAAATGAAAAGGATCATAGGTTCCCGATCCAGCACCACTTTTAGGTCGTGCCCTACCAATGATCCGCTTACTTACCTGTTGAAGAAAGCCCCCAGCAGTGGCCGAAGAAATTAAAAGAACCCCGGTTCGGCGAAGTTTTTCATTTTTGGTAAATAAGCCGGCAAGATATACGCCGCCCGTTAGCATATAATTGTTTTCGGGAGCACCATATTTGTTTCCATAGTCCATAATAAGGTCGGGAACATCCTGGTCAAAACCATTTTTCCAACGGTTAAGTTCATCATCAACTGTAAATAGTAGTAATGTACCGCCAGTTAAATAACCAAAATTGGTCCAGTCGTTACCTTTCCAATGGAATGGACGGGAGTAGGCATATCCAACACCACCAAACATATTGCCAACGTCGTAAGTGAAGTTGTTCCAAAGGTTTTTTTCTTTTTTAGGTTGTAGATCTTGTCCCGAAATCGTGGTCGTGAAAAGAACTAGAAAAAGGAGTTGTAGAGGTTTCATGATGATGGTTTATACTAGGTTGTCGCAAAAATAATTATAAAATATCTTGAGCAAGCCGAAAAGTGTTGGCATGCGCTTCGACAATGGTCTTAATATCTGGTGAATATCCGCCGCCCATACTGCATTGTACGGGAATGTTTTCATCGGAACATAATTGAAGTACAAATCGGTCACGCTCCTTGCAACCTTCCAAGGTCATCGACAATGTGCCCAATTTATCCGAATCGAGTACGTCCACGCCACAGAGATAGAATATAAAATCCGGTTGCACTTGCTGCAATAATTCCGGCAATGTTTTTTTAAGCAGGGAAAGGTATTCTTGATCGGTGGTGCCTTTTGGAAGAGGTATGTCCAAGTCGGATATTTCCTTTTTAAAGGGGTAATTGCCCTTTCCGTGCATGGAAAAAGTAAAAACAGAATGGTCTGTCCTGAATATTTCGGCGGTTCCATTGCCTTGGTGCACATCCAGATCAACGATCAGTATCTTATTTGCGAGATCGTTCTTTAACAAATAACGGGCCCCAATGGCTTGGTCGTTCAACATACAAAATGCTTCCCCTCTATCGGAATATGCATGGTGGGTTCCACCTGCGATATTCATGGCGATACCATTTTCAAGTGCAAATTCACAACCTTTAATTGTGCCATCGGCAATAATACGTTCTCGTAGGACAAGCTCATCATTGAGAGGAAAACCGATTTTTCGAACGGCACTTTTGGAAAGCATTAACCCTTTAAGATCATTGTAGTAGGTTTTATCGTGCACCGATAAAATATGCCGGTCTTCCGGTAGCGCGGGCTCAAAAAAGTTCTCCTCGGTACAAGTGCCCTCATATAACAGTTGTTGAGGTAAGAGCTCATACTTGATCATTGGGAATCGATGCTTCTCGGGCAGTGGATGTTTGTATATGGGATGATAGGCTATTTTTAGCATTTAAACATCCTTTTTGTGCAATGCCAGTTGAATTCGTTTTCTGGGAACATCCACATCCAAGACCTTGACCACAACTTGTTGATGAAGGCTCACATGCTCGTTAACATCTTTTACAAAAGTGTCGGCAAGATTGGAGATGTGGATCAAGCCACTTTCTTTAATGCCGATGTCCACAAAACAGCCAAAGTTGGTAATGTTGTTTACGATACCCGGTAATAATTGACCTTCACGTAAATCGTTGATTTCCCTAATGTTTTGATTAAATGTGAACACTTTTGCTTTTTCGCGTAAATCTAAACCAGGCTTTTCCAATTCCTTCACAATGTCTTCCAAAGTGGGCATTCCGATTGTATCTGTACAATATGCTTTAAGGTCGATTTCCTTTAGAGCAGAGGTGTTTCCCACAATTTCTTTAAGGGAGATTCCCCGGTCTTTGGCCATTTTCGAGATCAAACTGTAACGTTCGGGGTGAACGGCAGAATCATCCAAAGGATTATCACCATTTTTGATACGCAAAAAACCTGCGCTCTGTTCAAAGGCCTTACCGCCCAAACGAGCTACCTTTTTAATGTCCTCCCTATTCTTAAAAGCACCGTTTTCGTTTCTGTGGGCCACTATGTTTTCGGCCAATTTGGGCCCTATTCCCGATACATAGCTCAATAATGGAATACTGGCCGTATTAATGTTTACTCCTACGGAGTTTACACAACTTTCCACAACAGTGTCCAAAGAAGTTTTTAATTGTGCTTGGTCCACATCGTGTTGGTATTGCCCCACCCCAATAGATTTAGCGTCTATTTTTACCAATTCTGCCAAAGGATCGGCCAATCGTCTACCAATCGAAACAGCTCCCCTTACCGTAACATCGTAGTTTGGGAATTCATCTCGTGCAATTTTGGATGCGGAATAAATGGAAGCACCTGCTTCACTTACCACAAAAACTTCGATGGGCCTTTTAAAAGCAATCCGTTTTACCAATTGTTCCGTTTCGCGCGATGCTGTTCCGTTACCAATGGCAATGGCCTCTATTTTATGGGCATCCACCAAAGAGCTTATTTTTTTGATGGCTCCAGAACTATCGCGTTGAGGAGGGTGCGGATAAATGGTTTCGTTATGTTTTAAATCGCCCTGTTCGTCCAAACAGACTATTTTACAGCCAGTCCTAAAACCAGGGTCAATGGCCAAAATGCGTTTTTCGCCAAGTGGAGCACCGAGCAATAACTGTTTCAGGTTTTTTGAGAAAACTTGTATCGCGGAAGCGTCGGCTTTTTCCTTGGCAATTTTTAAAAGTTCGTTGGACAGTGAAGGAAACAAAAGTCTTTTATAGGCATCAGCAATGGCTATCTCGATATGTTCTGTGCAGCTGTTTTTGGTTTTGATCAATCTACGTTCCATATTTTGAAGCGCACGTTCATCATCAATTTCAACTTTCACACGGATAAAACCTTCTTTTTCGGCGCGCATAATGGCCAAAAAACGGTGAGATGGACATCGGTTCAAAGGTTCGCTCCAATCAAAATAATCTCGGAATTTTTGTGCCTGCTCATCATCCTTTTTTGTCTTTACCACTTTTGTGGTAATCAGGGCGTGGCGTTCCAATTGACCTCGGAGCTGATTTCTTATGTCGGTACGTTCATTGATCCACTCAGAAATAATGTGTCTGGCACCTTCCAGGGCCTCGTCCTCATTGATTATCTCTTTATTTAGGTATTTGGAAGCGATGAATTCGATGTCATCACTGCGCTGCGCCATTATAATTTTGGCCAAGGGCTCCAGTCCATGTTTACGGGCAGTCTCCGCTTTGGTCTTCTTGCTTTTTTTAAAAGGTAAATACAAATCTTCCAGACTGGTAAGGTCCTCGCAGTTTAAAAACTTTGATTTTAGTTCTGGAGTAAGTGCGCCTTGCTCATCAACAGCTTTTAGAATAGCTGTTTTTCTTTTTTCCAATGCCTCGAACTGGTTCTTGAATTCCACTATGGAACCTATTTGGACTTCATCCAGATTGCCGGTAAGTTCCTTTCTGTAACGAGAGATAAATGGAACGGTACAATCTTGGTTCAAAAGGGCCACTGTGTTTTCCACACTCTTTTCCGGCAATTGGGTATGGCGGACAATATAGGGTACAAGCTGCATCATGTTTGTTTAGTATTTGTAACTTCGAGCGCAGTCGAGAAGTTTTACTATCCAAAATTTTTTAAGAGGATCTCAATTGTGCTCTAAAGCACAGTTTCTCGGTAATGGATTAACTTATAACTTCACCATTTAAAACTCCATCGGCATCAGGATTTACAAAAACCAGTTTCCCCTCTTTGTTCTCCGTCATCAAGATCATTCCCTGACTTTCTACACCGCGTAATTTTCTAGGAGCCAAGTTTACCAATACAGTTACTTTTTTGCCCACAATATCCTCTGGCTTAAAACTTTTTGCAATACCCGAAACAATGGTTCGCGTATCCAGACCAGTATCTACCTTTAAAACCAAAAGTTTATCGGCTTTTGGCATTTTTTCGGCTTCGATAATGGTTCCGACGCGCATGTCGAGTTTGGAAAAATCATCGTAAGTAATGGTGTCTTTTTGTGGTACTATTTTGTTGTCCATGGTAGCTGCGCTATTGGTGGTCGAAGCATTTTCTTTTTTAGTGTCTTCCAATTTTTGTAGTTGATGTTCAATTTCAGCGTCCTCGATCTTACGGAAAAGCAATTCACTTTTATTGATGATGTGTCCGGCAGGGAGCAGGGTATCTTCAGAAGACACACTTTCCCAAGAAGTCTCGACCTTGCCAGACTGGACATTAAGTATGCCTTTCAGTTTTTTAGAAGTGAAGGGCAAAAATGGTTCGCTCAAAATAGCCAAACCTGCAGCAATTTGTAAGGCAACGTACATTATTGTCTTGACCCGTTCCTCGTCGGTTTTGATCAACTTCCATGGTTCTGCATCGGCCAAATATTTATTGCCTAAACGTGCCAGGTTCATCAATTCCTGACTGCCCTCACGGAAACGATATCGCTCCAGTGAGTTGGAAAGTATATCCGGATAGCTTTTTAAGGAACTCAAGGTTTCTTTATCAGTGCTTGTAAGTTCTCCGGGCGCTGGTATGGTGCCGTCGTAATATTTATGTGTCAAAACAGCCACACGGTTCACGAAGTTGCCAAAAATGGCCACCAATTCGTTGTTGTTGCGTGCCTGAAAATCTTTCCAGGTAAAATCATTGTCCTTGGTTTCCGGGGCATTTGCGGTTAAGGCGTAACGAAGTACGTCTTGCATATCTGGAAATTCTTCCAAATATTCGTGCAACCAGACCGCCCAATTTTTAGAGGTGGACAGTTTGTTCCCCTCCAAGTTCAGGAATTCGTTTGCGGGCACATTTTCCGGTAGTATATAATCACCGTTGGCTTGTAACATGCTCGGGAAAATAATGCAATGGAACACAATATTGTCCTTGCCTATAAAGTGGACCAATTTGGTGCTTTGATCTTTCCAATAGGGTTCCCAATCCTTGCCTTCGCGTTCTGCCCACTCTTTGGTGGAGGAAATATATCCGATCGGGGCATCGAACCAGACATAAAGTACTTTGCCTTCGCCGCCATCCACTGGCACGGGTATTCCCCAGTCCAGATCACGGGTTACGGCCCTAGGTTTTAGGCCCTCGTCTATCCAAGATTTACATTGCCCATAAACATTGGGTTTCCAGTCGGACTTATGACCTTCTAAGATCCACTTTTTTAAGAACCCTTCGTAGCGGTCCAAGGGCAAAAACCAATGTTTTGTCTTTTTTAAGGTCGGTACCGTTCCCGTTATCGTCGATTTTGGGTCGATCAAATCCGTTGCGTTGAGAGATGACCCACAATTTTCGCACTGATCGCCATAAGCTTCGTGGTGCCCGCATCTTGGGCAGGTTCCGATTACAAATCTGTCTGCCAAAAACTGGTTGGCCTCATCATCGTACAATTGTTCGGTTTCTTCTTCTATAAAATCACCTTGCTCGTACATTTTTTTGAAAAATTCCGAAGCAGTTTCATGGTGCACTTGCGTCGATGTCCTGGAATAGTTGTCAAAAGAAATACCAAAATCGGCAAAGGATTTTTTAATGATGCCGTGGTACTTGTCTATTATTTCTTTGGGGGTAACACCTTCCTTTTTGGCTTTCATGGAAATTGCCACGCCGTGCTCGTCGCTCCCGCAAACAAAGGCAACGTCGTTGCCCTTTAATCTTAAATAACGGGAATAAATATCTGCAGGGACATAAACTCCGGCCAAATGTCCAATATGAATGGGACCGTTGGTGTACGGAAGCGCTGCGGTAATGGTATATCTGGAAGGTGATGTATTCTGAGCCATGTAAAATTCTAATTAGGCCCCAAAAATACTGATTTTAACGGGATACACATAAAAAACGAAACCCTCGAAAGTGCGGCCCTATTTGGGGTGAGGAGTACACTATCGATGGGTCTCGAAAATTGGACTATTAAAATGTACGTGTTTTAGGTTATCATTACAGATTTGCTCATTTTCTTATCTCCTACAGATATTCTATAGATATATTTTCCAGTGGACAAGCTATCGCGCATTCGCTCACGTATATTGATGTCCACGGCACCTTCCAACATCATTTCATTGAACAGGGTGCCTACACGTTGTCCCAAAATATTAAAGAGTTCAATATCTACATGGGCTGAAACGGGCATTTCCAGATGGATATATGGGTCTCGAGGTGAGGTTGCCGGATATATGGCCGCGTGTTCAATGGTATCCAAAATATCGATATTGGGGTCCATTGGATCTTGACTTGGCGGGGTTTCGGGCAAGGTAGGCGGGTCGTTGTCCATGGCAATGTCATCAAAAACTTCTCCGCTACAGTTAAACCCTAGGTCGATAGCTTGGTAAGGATGTCCCAATAAGTGCTGTTCAACAGATTCCCTGGGAACACAAAGCCATTCTGCCAATACGGTGCCATATAGATTTCTAAAATCCATGGTATACTCCAAATTTCCCCGATTATTGGGCTCATCTAAAGATGGGTGGTCGCCAACAAAAGCGCTTCCGTTCAATCCGGAGCCAAAAAATAAAGTGGGTGCTGCTTTTCCGTGGTCGGTTCCATTGGAACCGTTTTCAAAAATCCGTCTTCCAAATTCGGAAAAGGTCATGCTCAAAACCTTATCGTCTTGTTCGGTAAAAGCTAGGTCCTCATAAAAATTGTTGATGGCTACGGAAAGATTGGACATTAAGCGTTCGTGAACTTCGGGTTGGTTTCCGTGAGTATCAAAACCTCCCATGGAGATCATATATACTTTGGTTCCTAAATTTCCTTTGATCAAACGTGCCAAAAGCGCCAATTGACGTGCAAAACCATTGTCTTGATATTCTACTTGGTTTTGTCCGGCCATGTATGCATCATGGATAGTACCTGCATATTCGTATGTGGTATTGGCCACTCCGCGCAGGAACCTGAGTTGGTCTCCGTACATACAATCGTCAAAAGGAGCATTTTCTATATCATAAAATGTACCTGTTTCTGCAATTTGCTCCAATTGTTCCACATTGTTGGTCACAAAGGCATAGTTGGTTTCTTCTCCTTGAAAGACCAAGTTGGCCAGGTTGCCAATTTGTATGGCTGCTGGGGAAGGTGGCGGGGCAATCAGGTAGTCGGGATACAGCTCTTCAAAATGCCTGCCCATCCATCCTGTGTTTTCTCCTGAGAATCCTGTTGTGGTTAGATCGGTGTTGGCAAAAATATCCGATCCCGTAAAGTGGGAAAGGCTTTGGTTTTCGTAACCTACGCCATGCACGGCCTTAAATTGTCCGTCTCCCCAAAGGGATTCTAGGGCGCTCATATAAGTGGGCACCCCAAAATCGTCGGTAAGTTTTAAGACCTTACTTTCGGGGATATAGATATTGGGTCTTGCATTGGCATAAGTATCATATTGTTGAATGGGAATTACAGTACTGAGACCATCATTCCCTCCGGATAATCGAATAAGGATCAAAATATTGTCGGTTTCGGCCGCAGCAACTGCTGCCGTAAGTGGGGATGGCGCTGATGCCGAAATCATATGGCTTCCTAAAAACATGGATCCAGAACCGGCTATACCAAGTGCCTGGATAAATGATCGTCTGCTCCATTTTTTATGTTCCTGATCGTGGCCTTTGTGTTCAAGGCCTTTGTGTGGGGATGTATCGTGGGTGTGGTGATTATCGCACATGGTGTGGGGTTATTTGAGTTGAAATTCGGGCTCGCGGGATAAGTGACGCAATAGAAGATAAACTTGAGACGGTCCTGTTTCCCATCCAAGTAAAGTCCACGAAGGCGTTGTTCCGCCTTCGTAATAATTTATGTCCACATCGCTCCTAAACGCTATAAATGCTCTATCGTAGTCGGCATCGGTGAGTAAGCCTTTTGGTAAAAATTTATCGATAATGGGCCTGGCCACTTCGTCTGGGTTGTTGCTTGTGAGCCCGGCATTGCCAGAAAGCGAGAGACCCAAATCCCTGAATTGTTCGGGATTTTCTTGATAAAACCTTTGCAGGAACATCTCAACGGTCAACCACCGTCCAATTATAAAATTAGTGTTGATCCAGGTCCGATCACGTTGCCAGCCTTCCACTTCGGGCGGTTGAAAAAAACGCTGTCCGATCAACGAACAGGAATCGATCATGTTCAGTATGGTGCCATCGTCATACGTAAACCCAGTTTCTTTTAATAGGTTGAAATAAAGATCGGCCGGACTTTTTATGATTACACCTATTGCAGTTTCGTCGAAAAAGTGTTGGCTCTTAAAAAGTTGACGGAGTACAGGGGCAATTTCGAAGCCACTATTGATAAAAGTCTGTGCCAGACCGTCGATAATCTGTGGAGCAATCCCGCCATCATCGTTTGTAGAATCTGGATGGACAAAAAACTCATAAAGTTTTTTACAGATGAACCATCCAATCTCATCGGGTCTTTGGTTAAACAGTATGTCTATTACGTCATCATAGCCCCAATTGCCCGTTTGCCCGAAAATAGTCTTGTTGTCCGTATTGAATTCCGAAGGGTCGAAAGTGACCTGGGTACACCCTTCTTCTCCTCTTTCGGTATAACCGGACAATGCTTTGGAGGTTTCGATAATATCCTCTTCGGTGTAATTATTTCCTTCTCCCAAGGTAAACAGCTCGTATAGCTCTCGGGCATAGTTCTCGTTCGGGTTGTTCCCTCGATTTCTTACACCGTCCAAATAATAGAGCATGGCACTGGTAAGGCCGATTTCACTGGTAAAGGTCTTAAAGTTGCCAAGCGCATTTCGTTGTAAACAATTGAGATAATAAAAAAGGAACTGTGGACAATCATAAGTTTCCAATTGGGTTACAAAGTGATTGCTCCAAAAGAAGCTCAATCTATCTAGCAGTTCGTTGTTTGCCAAGGCGTTTCCGTAGGCTGTGGTAAGCTCTTCGATGTGGGCTCTACGCATTTGCCGAGCCAAATCGTCATCGGCAGGGTAATCGGCATTATTCCAGTCTGCCCAGGCTGGGGCCGGAATCGGGAGAGCGGCAAGCGCTTGGTCCACCAAGCTGTCCACGAGTGGGCCAGCTGTTTGTCCAACAGCAGCAGCAATGGTTTGCACCGGGGCACTAAAACCTAGCCTTCGGTACAAATGGGCGGCACGCAACTCGTCCAGTGGAGTAGTGTACGGTGCCAAAGTTGAGGAATTACAATTGATAAAGTACTCCATAGCAATGTCTGGCGTTTATTAAGTACATAGTTTTGGGGCAACTATATGTTTATGCTAGTGTTGGTGTGGTTCAATTGAGCCAACAAATTACAATCTTAACGTTCTTAAGTCCACGAACTACCAAATTTTTCGACGAAATGCACAAAAAATTTACATTTTTACAAAATATATGGCTGAACACAACACATTTGGGATGCTCGGGGAGCAGAAGGCCGTTGCCCATTTAGAGGGGAAGGGATACAAAATATGTCATCGTAACTATCGGTATCTCAGTGCCGAGATCGATATTGTTGCCCAAAAGGACGATGTTTTGGCAATAGTGGAGGTAAAGTCCCGAAATACGGGTTTTTTGGAAGATATCTCAACGGTGATCACCACTAAAAAAATTAAACTTTTGACCATGGCGGCAAACCAGTATATCGAAAAAAATGATTTGGATGTGGAGGTTAGATTTGATGTGATTACCGTTGTAAAAAGAGGGCAGAAGTTTGAAATTGAACACATTGAAGGTGCTTTCTATCATTTTTAACCATTTGTTTGTTTTATAACAATGTGTTATTTTTGAATAAACTCTAACCAGAAATGAAAACAATATCTGCCGTAGTTGAGCACTACATCAAAAAAAAGCCGTTCTTGCAAACAGCACTGGCACAAGGGATCATTAACTTAACTTCTTTATCCAGACAAATAAAACCGGAAATTGCAGAAGAACTTGGAAAAGATGTTAAAGATGGCGCTATTGTAATGGCTCTTAAACGGCTTTCGGACGATCTGGAGTTTAGGGCCACACACAAGATTGTAAAAGTGCTCAAGAATATTGGGGAAATTACCGTTAGATCTAATTTATCCGACTATACGTTTTTGGCCTCCGATACTATTTTACAACAACAAGCACGACTCTTGGAAGAAGTCAATGCCAATCAAGATGTGTTTTATACTTCTTCGCGCGGTGTAAACGAAATCAACATTGTGATCAGCAATACAATGGACGGTATCGTGGAAAAGTACTTTAAAATGGAGCGCTGTACGCAAAAGGCCGAAGGACTTTCGTCGATTACCGTTAAACTGCCGTCCGATAACGTATCGGTACCAGGAATTTATTACTTTATTTTTCAACGATTGGCATGGGAAGGCATTGTGCTCTACGAAGTAATATCCACTACAAACGAGTTTACCATTTTGGTGAACGATGAACAAGTGGATGTTGCCTTCAAGACCATTAAAGATCTAAAATCCTTATAATAAGGTCAACTTTTCTGTGTCTAAACTAAAATCAATTCTTTATCGTTTTAGAAAAAGACACTTTTTGGAAAAATGACCAAAAAACGGATTTTTTACGGTTTCTTAGGCCTAATTGTACTGTATTTGTGCTATCTGGCCTATGTTTTTGTGCTATCCCCCAAGACAAATCTTCAATCCATCTACCTTATCCCAAAGGATGCCGTTTTTATTGTTGAATCGGAAAAGCCCGTGGAAAGTTGGGAACAGGTTAGTAAGTCCAGAGCCTGGCACCATCTTAAAAAGAACGATTACTTTTCAGACCTTACAGAAAATATCCAAAGGGTAGATACTGTTTTTAATGATAATCATAAACTGTTCGAGTTTTTTGACAATCGCTCCCTGTTCATATCCGTACATATGATATCCCCCAAAGACTATGGGATTTTTTATGTACTGGACTTAAAACGGATAGCCAAGCTACAATTGCTTAAGACATATTTGAACACACTGTTGGACGATGGCTATGTGCTTAGCAAACGTACCTATCAGGAACACGAGATATTGGAAGTTCACGATCGCGATAGCAAGGAAACCATGCATTTGTCCTTCATCAAAAATCAATTGGTGGCCTCTTACACGCACACATTGGTAGAAGCTTCAATAGATCAATATATGGAGCCAGTGTTGGGGCGGAACCTCAATTTTTTGGAAATCAATCAAAAAGTCGGGCACGAGGACCTGTTCCGGTTGTATGTCCAATACCATTTTTTTGACGATTACATTAAAATGTATTCCGACCGGCCGTCCGACTGGGTAATGCGCGTAAGTGAAAACTTTTTGTTTTCTGGGTTCTATTTTGATTTGGACAAGAACAGCACACTGACCGCCAACGGATATACCAACATAAGTTCGGTAAACGAATATTACCTTAAGGCACTTCAAAAATCGGGAAAGGCAAAACGTTCCATACCAGAAGTGGCCCCAAATAGCACAGCGCTTTATGTTAGCTATGGTTTTGATAGCTTTTCCGAGTTCTACAAAAATTTTGAGATGGTCCAGCAAAGCGACCCCGAACAGTTTGAAAGTTACCAAAAGGGCATAGCCAAAGTGGAAAAGTTCCTAAAAATCGATATCAAGGAAAATTTTGTGAGCTGGATAGGGGACGAGGTGGCCTTACTTCAGATACAATCTCACATTTCCAAAGGAAAAAATGATCTAGCGCTTGTCCTTAAAACCAATAATGCCGATAAGGCTAGGACCAACTTGGATTTTGTGGTGGAGCAGGTCCGCAAAAAAACACCGGTAAAGTTCAAAGCTGTTAATTACAAGGGGTACGAAATTAATTTTTTGTCCATCAAAGGATTTTTTAAAATGCTACTGGGCGGCAGATTTAATGAGTTCGATAAACCCTACTTTACCCAAATCGACGATTATGTGGTCTTTAGCGATAGCCCAAATACCCTAAAGGGCATAATAGAAAAGGTTACCGAAGGCGAAATTTTGGCAACTTCCAGTGAGTACATTGATTTTAATCAGAAATTCGATCCCGAATCTTCTGTTTTTATATATAGTAATGTGCCTTTGCTGTTTGATAATATGTATGCTTTGGCCGATGCGCCAACCAAACAGAAAATGCGCAAGAACAAGGATTTTATCATTTGTTTTCCGCAGATTGGATTACAATTATCGCCGAAAGATGATTTGTTCGAAAATAGATTGGTGCTAAAGTATGAGGATGTTGAGAAGGTGAAAAAACACCAGGTCTTGCCAATAACCGGTAACAATGCAACATCTAAAAGTAAAAATACTGCGACGGCCCAGACAACAGATGCGGTCTTTAACCTGAAACCCATATATCCGAACGATTTAAATGCGAAGACATTTATAAAAAAATACAACAACGGAAACGTTAGGTTCCAAGTGGAGCTCAAGGATGGTTTAAAACATGGCAAGTACGAAGAGTTCTACACCAACGGTACAAGAAAAATTCGCGGTCGTTTTCGTAAAGATGAACAGGTGGGCACATGGCGTTATTATGATGAGGACGGATTGCAAGTGCATAAAAAAAGGTTCTGATCCTTTAATAGCTTACCCACTACTTTGGTAATTTTTTGATGAGGTTTTCAAATTTTGAATATGCAGTCGTCTGCAATGGCGTAAACATCATCGCTTTTTTTAGGTTTTAGGGCATGGGTTCCAGTAAATTGTCCAAAAGCGGGCAATATCATTTTGTTCTCGGATTTAAAAAAGCAAGGCAACTTAACGTAATCCCGCCCTGGCCCTTTTAGTTTTATGGAAGGATGTATATGCCCACAAAAATTAAAGAGCCCTTTGCGATCTTCCGGATGGTGTGTAAAAAAAAACGAATCAATGGCAAGCTCCTGAAATTGGGAGACATTCACGTTTTGAAATTTTTCGGGGGCGATAATATCGTGGTTTCCTGTAATCAGCACAACTTCCGAAGGTGTTTTGCCCACCCAGTTTTCAAACAACTCCCACTCCTTGTTCAACGAAGAATGGAAGAGGTCTCCTAAAAAACAGATTTGAAAGGGTTGAAAATCGGCCACGATTTGATCTAAAAGGATAAAATTTTTATGGATTGCCTTTCGAGGAACGGCGGCGCCAAATTTCCGGAAATGGGATACTTTCCCCAAATGTACATCACTGATCAGCAATATGGATTTTTTAACCCAAAACAATCCACCCAAAGGGTGTAGATGAAATTCTTGGCCTTGTATTTGGATTTTTTCGATCATTCTAACGAAGCAACAAATTTAACCAATTGTAATTTTGAAACGAGAGGGGCAAGTGCGGAAACTATTTTAAAAATTATCGATCAGAAGCGGTGTTTTGTCTCTTCGACTACGCTAAATGTCCGGGCCATGTGAGTGTGTTCGAACTTTATTTGGTCAATTTCTCCACCATTCGTTTAATGCGATCTGCCAATTTTTCATTGGACAGCTTCTCCCGCAACCGATCTGTAATGATCGGGAAAGATAGTGGTGTAGGTTGAGAACATTTTTTCCAGACTATTTCTTGCTGTGTGATCCGTTCCAGTGCCAAACGTAATCTTCCTTCCTCCAATTGATGCTCAAAAGTTTCAGTGAAAGCTTGTTGGTACAACAAATTATCGTCTTCAAAATCACGGAAAACATCAAAAAGTAATTCTGAACTACTTTGCAGGTGTTTCATTTTTATTCCTTTATCGGGGTAGCCCGTAAAGACCATGCCGCTGATTACGGCAATATCTCTAAATTTTCTACGCGCCATTTCGTTGGAATTTAAACTCTTTTGAAGATCGGACAACATATGTTCCGGCGTAAAAAGGTTATTGTCCAGAATCTCCTGAATATCGATTTTCCTGTCCGAAAGTAATTCAAAACCGTAGTCGTTAAAGGCCAGGGAGCAGGTAATCGGGCTCAATAAACTGATACGGTATGCCAACAGGCTGCTCATGCCTTCGTGGATGGCCCTGCCTTCGAACGGATAAAACATGTGATGATGACCATCTCGTGTCTCAAAGGTTTCTATCAAAAATTGATGCGGTTGGGGCACTAGACTTTCTTCCCTTTGTTTGGTGAACATTGACTGCAATGCCCGGATTTCTTTCGATTGTTTTGAAGACTCCAACTCGGCCGTGTAGAGTTCTTGCCGTAATAGTTCGGACATTTTTGCTGAAAAGCTCAGTCTTCCACCCATCCAACTGGGTACTTTGTTGGTCTTTTTTTTGGAATTGCGCACGTGTGCCGACATCCCCTTTATTCGAATAAACTCCAAATTTCGACCAGCAAAGGTAAAAACATCCCCAGGACTCAATTTGGAGATAAAGTACTCTTCAATACTACCGATATACCCTCCCTTTTGATAGCGGACCGATATGGTTGCGTCCCCAACAATGGTTCCGATCTGGAAACGATGGCGCATGGCAACGGCCCTACTGTTTACTTTAAATTTACCATCTGTTTCAATTTCAACTTTTTTGTATTCGTCGTAGTTCTTTAGGCTTTGGCTGCCCATTACCAAAAAATTGAGTAGCCACTGCCACTGTTCTTCCGATAGGCTCTGATAACAGAACGTTTGTTGTATCTCGGGATAGATTTCAACAGGATAAAACCCATCGGAAACGGCCAAGGTGGTCAAATATTGAAGTAGGACATCAAAACTGTTCAGGTAAGGGATGCGATCTTCCACAGCATTGTTGAGTACTGCTTTTTGCATGGCCGAAGCCTCCACCAGTTCAATAGCGTGCGTGGGCAAAAAATGGATAACACTTTCTTTTCCAGGTCGATGTCCGCTCCGCCCGGCGCGTTGCAAAAAACGGGCAACCCCTTTTGGTCCTCCAATCTGGATCACCGTTTCCACAGGGGCAAAATCCACGCCAAGGTCCAAACTCGATGTACAGACAACGGCCTTGAGACTTTCGTTGCGAATGGCCTGCTCTACCCAGAGTCTGGTTTCCTTGTTTATGCTGCCATGGTGCATGGCTATTTCCCCGGCGAATTCGGGATATTTTTCCAATATTTTCTGAAACCAGATTTCACATTGGCTTCGGGTGTTGGTAAAAAGTAACGTGGTCTTACTTTTTTTGATAATGGGTATCACATCATCCAATAAATGCAACCCTAAATGTCCGCGCCACGGGAAGGTTTCCATTTCTTTGGGAACAATACTTTTTACCGTAATTTTTTTGTTGAGGTCTGCCTTTACCAGTATCGAATTGTCCAGTTCGGGGGTAGAAGGGCCCAACAAAACCTCCCGAGCTTGTTCCAAATTACCTATGGTCGCCGATATGCCCCAAATACGAAGTTGATTGCATACGGTTTTCAATCGGGAAATGCCCAGTTCCATTTGCACCCCTCGTTTGGTGCCCAAAAGTTCGTGCCATTCGTCCACCACAATAGCAGAGCAGTTTTTAAAAGTTTTGGCGTACCCTTTGGATGAAAGTAAAAGTTGTAGGCTTTCGGGAGTGGTGATCAAAAGATCGGGCATGTTGGTCCTCATTTTTGCCCTATCCTTTGCCGAAGTGTCCCCGGTTCGGATACCGACGCTCATTTGTGTGCCCAGGTCTTGGGTTATCCGTTCTGCCGATTGTTTGATTTCTTGCGAGAGCGCTCGCAATGGAGTAATCCAGATAGCTTTTAGACCTTTCTTGTGCGTGGTTTTATACTCTGGGTTGTTTTTGATGTAATCGAGTACGATCGGAAACCAAAGGGCATAGGTTTTTCCGCTTCCGGTCGGGGCATTTAACAGACCGTGCTTGCCGTTCAAAAAGGCTTTCCATGTTTCTTTTTGAAAAGGGAACGGCTGCCATTTTTGTTCTTGGAACCATTTTTCGGCTATATGGAACAGATCGGACTCTTTCAGTGGTGAGATGCTTTGGATTGAAAAATACGAATTTCTTTACTGGGTTTGTGCCTTCAATTTTGCGATAAGATTTATATTTGTGCCACAAAATTTCAGATATGCCAATTTTAGATCTTTACGAGCACGGGGAAAAAAGAAAAAACCTGGCCCATTTTGCCACTTTGGCAAGTTTGGCTGCTGTTGATGGAGAAATCAATGAGAAGGAAATGGAAGTCCTTAAAAAGTTTGCCTTTAAGCTAAATATCAGCGATCAGGAATTTAAGGAGGTAATGAAGAAGGAAAATAAATATCCTATCGAAACTCCGCACAGTGGTGAAAAGAGGTACAAAAGGCTATTTGAATTTTTTCAAATTATTTTCTCCGATCACGATATTGATGATGAAGAGCGAAGAATAGTGGAAAAGTATGCGGTAGGTTTGGGCTTTTCTCCAAAGACCGCTGCTAACATCATCGATAAATCCATCAAGATTTTTACCGGAAAAATTCCGTTTGAGGATTATCACGAATTGGTGAAGAGAGATAGCTAGTAATTGGCCATAAATTCTTCTGCCTTTTCAACCATTTTTTTACTTCCACAGAAAAATGGTACCCGTTCGTGCAACTCCGTGGGCTGGATGTCCATGATTCTTCTAAAGCCATCACTTGCTTTGCCATTGGCTTGTTCGGCCAAGAACGCCATTGGATTGCACTCGTACAATAAACGTAGCTTTCCGTTATGCGCTTTGCTGCTTTTAGGGTACATATAAATTCCCCCTTTGATCATATTTCTGTGAAAATCGGAAACCAATGAGCCAATGTACCTTGAGGTGTATGGGCGGTCGCCTTCTTCCATTTGGCAATATTTTATGTAGTCTTTAACCCCTTGCGGAAAATGAATGTAGTTTCCCTCGTTCACAGAATAGATCTGTCCTGTTTCCGGGAATTGCATGTTGGGATGCGATAGGTAAAAAGTTCCAAGGGCAGGATTCAAGGTAAATCCATTTACCCCATGTCCGGTAGTGTACACGTACATGGTAGAGGTGCCATAAATTATGTAACCGGCAGCGATTTGGTTTTTGCCGGGTTGCAGAAAATCCTCCAAAGTAACCGGAGTGCCCACAGGAGTTACCCTTCTATAAATTGAAAAAATGGTTCCGACCGATACATTTACATCAATATTGGAAGAACCGTCCAAAGGATCTATAAGAACCACATACTTGTTCTGGTGTTGTTTGTCAAAACTGTTTATGCTTATAAAGTCGTCCTCTTCCTCCGACGCTATACCACAAACTATTTCTCTATTCTTTAGTGTTTCTATAAATTTTTCGTTGGCAAGTACATCCAATTTTTGTTGATTTTCCCCTTGGATATTCGTTTCTCCCGCAGCACCGATAATGTCCACGAGACCGGCCTTGTTTACTTCGTGGTTAACTACTTTGGCGGCTAAACGAATACCGTTGAGCAGTCTTGATAATTCCCCAGAAGTGTATTGAAAAGATTCTTGATTGGCGATGATGAACTCACCCATGGTGAGCCGTTGTTTGTCAAACATAGGAAAGGATGTTTTATTTAAGGACAAATATCGGGCATTTTGTGAAACTACAACGTTTTCGAGAATCTTTAATTGTGTATTTTTATAACTTTGAGTTTTATTTGTAACAATTATGGAATATACAATAAGGAAGGCTCGCATCGAGGATATGGAACAGGTACTGAATTTGGTGCAGGAACTAGCTGATTTCGAGAAAGAACCAGATGCTGTAGAAGTGACCAAAGACGACTTGGTCAAGGATGGTTTTGGTGAACAAAAAATGTTTCAATGTTTTGTTGCAGAAACCGAAAAAGGAATTGTCGGCATAGCATTGGTGTACCCAAGGTATTCTACTTGGAAAGGTCCCGTAATCCATTTGGAGGACCTTATTGTTTCCGAGAATATGCGAGGAACTGGACTGGGAACTGCATTATTAGATCAAGTGGTCAAGTATGGGGCCGAACTCGGTGTAAAACGAATCAGTTGGGAAGTGTTGGATTGGAACGAACCGGCCATCGATTTTTATGAGAAAAAAGGAGCCAATGTACTGCGGGATTGGGATGTGGTGCATTTGGACGAAGAAGGAATCAAAAATTATTTGGAGCGTCTGGACTAGACCAGAAAACTAGAAGATAAAGTACATGAGGATATTTAAGTTTGGAGGAGCATCCGTAAAAGATGCCGATGCGGTAAAAAACTTGGTCAACGTATTGCAAGAGGTTGGCCATAAGGATACCTTGGTAGTGGTATCGGCCATGGGAAAAATGACCAATGCCATGGAAAAAGTGGTGGAATGCTATTTTAACGATAAAAGAAATGTAAAGGAAACCATTCAAGAAGTTATCGAGTATCATCATACCATTGTATCGGACTTGTTTAAAAATCCAGAACATCCGGTATATGGGAAATTAAAAGTGTTGTTCGATGAGGTTACAGGTTTTTTAACTTGGAACAAATCACCCAAATATGCATTCGTGTACGATCAAGTTGTCTGCTATGGCGAATTATTGTCTACAACAATAGTGAGTGCCTATTTAAATGAGATAGGTATTGCCAATACATGGTTGGATGTTCGTACTTTGATAAAAACCGATACCAATTATAGGGATGCACAGGTAAACTGGGAGCGCACCCAAGAACAGGTGGATTCTTTGGTCGATCGCTCCAAATTGAACATAACCCAAGGTTTTTTAGGTAGCGACGACAATAACTTTACAACCACCTTGGGCCGGGAAGGTTCCGATTACTCGGCAGCAATTTTGGCATATTGCCTTAATGCCGAATCGGTGACTATTTGGAAAGATGTTCCCGGGGTTTTGAATGCGGACCCCCGGAATTTTGAGGAAACACATCTCTTGGAAAAAATTTCGTATCGCGAAGCTATTGAGCTTGCCTTTTACGGGGCCTCTGTAATTCATCCAAAAACCCTGCAACCTTTACAAAGAAAAGAAATACCCTTACAGGTTAAATCGTTTGTAAAGCCCAAGGATAACGGTACCATAGTTGGAAAAGGGAACGGTATAGAGCCAAAGATCCCATGCTTTATTGTAAAAAAGAACCAGGTTTTGTTAAAACTGTCGTCTCTCGACTTTTCTTTTATTGTTGAGGATAATATCAGTGAAATTTTTAAGCTCTTCCACGATCATCGACTTAAGGTAGATCTTATCCAGAATTCTGCCATTAGCTTCTCTGTCTGCTTGGACAACAAGTTCCGTGGGCTTCAGCCATTGTTGGAAGAATTAAAACGCAAGTTCAAAGTCGTGTGCCACGAAGATGTTTCCCTATACACCATACGTCATTTTAACAGTGATTCGGTCAAATCGTTGCAGAATGGGAAATCCGTATTGGTGGAGCAAAGAGGCAAAGAAACGGTTCAACTTGTTGTTAAATAAACCTTTGGGGATAATATTGGGTCGCTGAGGGCAATAGGCTTAATTTTCTATCTTTACCGTAGCTAAATATTATTTTTATGGGCTTGGTTACGGCTAAAGAGGTGGCAAAAGTTATCCATCTGGACAAATATGGCTTTTTGGGCACATTTGTAGGATGGCTATTAATGGTGGCCACCAGGATCAGCACCATCAATAGATTTTACGATAAAAACAAGAACCTTTCCGGCCCCGAATTTTTGGACACTATTCTGGAGCATTACGAGATCGATTTTGAGATTCCGGAAGAGGATATAAAACGGTTGCCCAAGTCCGGTCCCTATATCACTATCAGCAATCACCCTTTGGGAGGTGTGGATGGGGTACTTTTATTAAAACTACTTTTAAAGGAAAGGTCCGATTTTAAAATAATCGCAAACTTTTTGTTACATCGAATCGAGCCCTTGAAACCTTATATAATGCCAGTGAACCCTTTTGAAAACCATAAAGAGGCCAAGAGCAGTATTATAGGATTTAAGAACGCTTTGAAACATTTAAGGGATGGTCATCCATTGGGTATTTTTCCGGCAGGAGAAGTATCTACCTACCGAGATGGTCGTTTGGTGGTCGATAGACCTTGGGAAGAAGCGGCCATTAAACTGATAAGAAAGGCAGAGGTGCCCGTGGTCCCGATTTATTTTCATGCAAGGAACAGCCATTTGTTCTACCGGTTGTCCAAGATTGCCGATGTATTTCGCACCGCCAAATTGCCTTCGGAGCTAACATCGCAAAGTAGGCGGCCCATTAAAGTAAGGATAGGTCAGCCCATATCGGTAAATACGCAAAATGAAGAGAAAACTCTGGAGGATTTTACCGAGTTGTTGCGAAAAAAAACCTATTTGTTGGCCAACGTTTTCGAAAAAGAACGGTTTTTGGATAAGGTTCCTACCTCTTTAAAAATTCCAAAACCGCCAAAGAAAATTGCAACAGCTATCAATGCCAAAGTGTTGGAAGGTGAAATTGACAAACTACGGGAGAAGGATTGCCGTATGTTGGAGAGTAAAAACTATGAAGTGTTTTTGGCCCAGGCCAAGGATATGCCATTTTGTTTGAACGAAATAGGGCGCCAGCGCGAGGTTACCTTTAGGGAAGTAGGCGAAGGAACAAACAATGCCATTGATCTGGATAAGTTCGACTCGTACTATCACCATTTGTTTTTGTGGGACAACGATAACAAAGCAATTGTTGGCGCCTATAGAATGGGTTTGGGCTCGGATATTTTTAAAAACTACGGAATAGACGGTTTTTATTTGCAGGACCTTTTCCGATTTGAACCCGAACTGTACGGTATGATGGAGAAATCCATAGAAATGGGAAGGGCCTATATTGTGAAGGAATATCAACAAAAGCCCATGCCGTTGTTTTTACTTTGGAAAGGAATCGTGCATACGACCTTAAGGCATCCAGAACACAAGTATTTAATAGGAGGAGTGAGTATCAGCAACCAATTTTCCAATTTTTCCAAATCCCTGATGATCGAGTTCATGAAATCCAATTACTGGGATCCGTATGTGGCACAATATATTAGGCCAAAAAAGGAATTTAAGGTAAAGTTGAAAGATGCCGATAAGGAGTTTGTGTTCGATGAGACCCAGGCCGATCTTAACAAATTCGATAAATTGATCAGCGAAGTAGAGCCGGGGAGCCTACGGTTACCGGTATTGATCAAAAAGTACATTAAACAAAATGCCAAGGTAGTGGCTTTTAATGTGGATCCATTGTTCAACAATTCGGTGGATGGATTAATGTACATTCGAATTGCGGATTTACCGGAGAGCACGGTAAAGCCGGTTATGGAAGAGTTTCAAGCTGAATTGGAGCGTAAAGTGGCCGAAGGTAACGGAACCGTTGAAGTGGATTAGTCCACACCTACGGAATCGCTGCGTTTTTCGAACAATAAATTGTCTTTCCAAATACCATTGATCTTACCTATTCTTTCTCGTTTGCCAATGTAGCGAAAGCCAACTTTTTCATGAAGTTTTATGCTGGCCATATTCTCAGGAAAAATACCCGATTGTATGGTCCAAAAGCCAGCTTTTTCACTTTCGGTGATCAATTTTTGCATCAATAATTGGCCAATGCCCTTACCTCGGCTTGCATTGGCAATGTAAACGCTTACTTCACCAACACCACCATAAACACATCTGCTCGATACTGGCGAAAGCGCTGCCCAGCCCAGAATAGAACCATATTCCTCAGCGATTAACCTACAGTCTTTTACATGTGCTTCGTCCCACTGGTCAAAAGAGGGCGGTTGTGTTTCAAAAGTGGCAAATCCTGTGGAAATCCCCTCCCTGTATATATCGGACACATTGCTCCAATCCGAGGGCTTCATATTTCGCACTTTCATAAAGTCGGCTTTTATTATTGTGATATTACGATTAATAAGGCAATAAAAAAAACCAGATATACTGGTTTTTTAAAAATTTAAAACCAAGGCTTTTTACCCACTTGATAAGTGTTAAAAAACTCTTCATCAGATTTGGTAAGATAGATGATACCTTCAATAAGTCCAACAATTGCTACACCTAAAACAATGAAGCTTCCCACAACAAAACAAGCGGTTATGTATCCGATAACAGTAGCTCCCAACATTATGAAACCTTCTTTTTGGTAGCCTAGGATAAATTTATGAACCCCTAATTGTCCAAGTACAATGGCTAATATTCCGGCTAAAAGTTTCTTGTTGTCACCGGAATTCAAAGCTTCTTTGGCATTTTCGGTGAATTCGTTCGTGGTTTTTTTTGCTTCTTCTTTAAATTCTTTGGCTGCTTCTTCCGCTTTGTCACCAAAGTCCTTTTTTTCTTCTGACATGTTTATTTAATGTGTTGGTTAATGAGGGTTAAAAGTAGCAAATAAATCAATACCTATAGAAAAGCTTTATCAACAGGTTCCCAAAGTTCCAACTTGTTGCCTTCGGGGTCTAAAATCCATCCGAATTTTCCGTACTCGTATTCCTCTATTTCACCAACCACCGTAACCCCTTCTTCTTTTAGGGTTTTTAGAAGTTCTTCCAAATTTTCAACCCTAAAGTTCATCATAAACTGTTTTTCGCTAGGCTTAAAATATTCGGTTTTTTCGTCCATCGGACTCCATTGGGTGGAACAATCGTTGCCTTCCTTGTCCTTCCACCAAAAGGTACAGCCATATTGGTCGGTATTTAGTCCTAAATGGTTTTTGTACCAATCTTTGATTTTGTTTGGGTCTTTGCTCTTAAAAAAAAAGCCCCCCAATCCAGTTACCCTGTTTTTCATGATTTCTTAATGTTTTGTTCATACAAACCGATCCATTGTTGCGGGGTCATTTTTTGGCAAAGCTCTGCAACGAGATCATAAGGTATTTTGTTAATGTTCTTAAATCGGATGCAGCTTTTGCCCATATCCAATTTGGTGTCCACATGCTTAGGGTATTCGGTAACAAACCAATCATGTAAACTGTTGTCCGCATATATTCCGGAATGGTATAGTGCCACAAAGTTTTTTTGTGATGCAAGGTTGATAAAGGGCAAGGGTAACTTTGGATCCACATGATAGCCGCCGGGAAACATGGAATGGGGCACTACATACCCTATCATTTTATAGCTGATACATTCTTCGAAACCAGCAGGGAGATTGTTCTTTATGACTTCTCTTAGTCGGGAAATGACTTGTTTTCGTTCTTCCGGGAGTTTTTCAATGTACTCTTCCGGTGTTTTGGCATCTATCGTCATAATTTATCAGTTTTAGGGATTGCCAGAGCCAAAAGTTGAATGGATAAGGCTTATAAAGTTAACAAAATCTCTCCTTGATTTTATCAACAATGGTCTGTGCCAATTTTACTTTGCTCTCCACGGTCCACCCGGCAACATGGGGAGTCAATAACACATTGTTGGCCTTGCGCAGGTATTTAAAGGCCTTGGGTTTTTGAACAAACATGTTTTCGAAGGATTTTTTTTCGTATTCCAGCACATCGAGCCCGGCTCCAAGTACTTTGCCCGATTTTAGCCCGGCTACCAAATCCTTGGTTACAACACATTTTCCCCGAGCCGTGTTCAAAAGCCAAAACGGTTTGTGGAGCGCCTCGATAAATTCTGAATTTATCATGCCGGTGGTCGACTCGGTCTGCGGTACGTGTAAACTCACTACGTCCGAGCGTTGTTGAAATTCCATGATTCCGACCTGTCGCGCATTTTCATCCCCAACTCCTCCAATAATATCATAGCAGATTACCTCGACGTCGAATCCTTTTAGTTTTTTGGCAAAAGCCTTTCCCATATTGCCATATCCGATAATGCCCACGGTTTTGCCCTCCAGTTCAAAGCCCCTGTTTTGCTCCCGTTTCCATTTGCCTTTTCGTACCTGTCGGTCGGCCTTGCACATTTGGTTCAATAAGGCGAGCAACATGCCCAGTGTGTGTTCACCTACCGCATTGCGGTTGCCTTCGGGGGCAGAAGCCATAAAAACACCCTTGAACTTGGCATGTTCGGTATCAATATTTTCCAATCCGGCCCCGACCCTTCCAATAAATTTAAGGTTGGTGGCCTTATCCAAAAATTGTTGGTCTATGGTAAACCTACTTCGGATAATGATTCCATCGTATAAATGGATTTTTTTTTCGACTTCTTCCTTGGTCGATGTGTAATCTTCATCATTCTGGAAACCGAGCTCGGCAAATTGTTCAATTAGCAGCTCATGATTGGTATCGAGGTGGAGAACTTTCATGAATCAAATATACAATTCCTATATTTTTGGATAGTGGGTCTGTGTTTTTTCGTGCTGGACATTTCCAGTATGGGCGGTGCTCAATTTTTCAAAAAGGAGTACTTGTACCTCTTCGCCGTTTTTGGTCTTGGGGTTGTGTTCCACTCCTTTGGGCACCACAATAATTTCACCTTCGTTCACCACTTCGGTCCTATCTCGAAATTGCATGTAGAGGGTACCTTTGATCACTTGGAACAATTCATCCTCGTTCTCATGGGCGTGCCATACAAATTCACCTTGTATTTTGGCCAAAAGCACCTGCATATCGTCCACAATGGCAATTTGATGCGGATGCCACTGTGCGGAGAATTCGGCATGTTTTTGTTTTAGGTTGATGGGTTTCATGGCAAGATTTTATATTCCCAAAATTAATTTGGCGATCCAAAAATAGATCAAGATTCCAAAAATATCGTTGCTCGTGGTAATGAACGGTCCGGTGGCAATTGCTGGATCAATGTTTCTTTTATGAAGGAACAATGGTATAAATGTGCCGATCAGCCCTGCCACAACAATTACTACTATCAGCGATAGCGATATGGCCAAAGCGGTGGTAAAGGCATCTTTCCAGATCCAAGTGAACAATAAGAGCAGGATGGCTAGTATAAATCCATTGAGCAAGGCCAAAAGCATTTCCTTTAAAAGGTGGTTTCTCATGCTTCCTTTTAGGTCGTCGTTCGCGAGACCTTGCACTACTATGGCGCTGGACTGTACCCCAACGTTTCCGGCCATCGCAGCAATTAGGGGAGTAAAAAAGAATAAAACTGCGTGTTTGGAAATCATATCTTCAAAAGTTCCCATAATGGCCGCAGCACCAAGTCCACCAAAAAGACCTAAAATTAGCCAAGGCAGCCTGGCCCGTGTGAGTACCCATATGCTATCGCTCACTTCAACGCCTTGGGAAATACCTGCCGCCATTTGGTAATCCTTATCGGCTTCTTCACGTATTACATCTACAATATCATCGATGGTAATGCGCCCGACCAAACGCCCGATTTCATCAACCACGGGTATGGCCTCCAAATCGTATTTGGACATAATTCTGGCCACTTCTTCTCCTTTTTCGTTCACGTTTACGGAATCTACCTTTGGGATATAGATATCTTTTATGTGACTTTTGGTTGGAGCGGTGAGCAAATCTTTTAGGGACAATCTTCCTTTTAATTTGCCTTCGTCGTCCACCACATAAATGGAATGTACGCGGGTAACATTCTCTGCCTGGGCGCGCATCTCCTTAACGCAAGAGGTCACGGTCCAGTTTTCGTAGACTTTTACCAATTCTTTGGCCATAAGTCCACCTGCGGAATCTTCCTCGTAGCGCAAAAGATCTACAATATCTTTGGCGTGTTCCCGATCTTCTATCTCGGAGATAACTTCTTGAATAATTTCCTTGGGAAGCTCGTTTATGATGTCCGCGGCATCATCCGTATCCAATTCCGAAAGTTCGCCGGCAATTTCTTTGGCTGTTAGATTTTTAAGTACGGCCTCCCGGATATCCTCGTGCATTTCGGCAAGGATGTCCGATGTTTTTTCACTGTCCAGCAGTTTTATCAGGTAGGTGGCCTCATCAACTTCGAGTTCGTCCGCAATTTCCGCAATATCGGCATAGTGGAACTCCTTCATCATGGTTTGGAGCTCACCATTGTTCTTGTTGGCGATCAGTTCCCTGATTTCTGCTAAAAGGTCGTCTGTGAGTTTAAACGGGGTCATTGGCTATCTTCTGTGTCAACGTTATAAAATCGGCCACACTAAGCTGTTCCGGGCGTTGGTCAAAGATAGTATTCTCTTTTAGATTATCGGAAAGGTTGAAGATTTTAAGACTGTTTCGGATTGTTTTTCGTCTTTGGTTAAAAGCTGTTTTTACTACTTTAAAGAAGAGGCGCTCGTCGCAAGGGAGGTTCAATTCTTTTTTTCTTGTGAGTCTCAATACTCCGGAATCCACCTTTGGCGGAGGATCAAAAACTCCGGGAGGAACGGTGAATAGATATTCGGCATCGTAATAAGCTTGTACCAATACGGATAGGATACCGTAGGTTTTACTGCCCGGTGCTTCACAGATTCTTTTGGCCACCTCTTTTTGGAACATACCGGAAAATTCGGGTATTTGCTGTCGCATTTCCAACATCTTAAAAACTATCTGACTGGAAATATTGTATGGGAAATTCCCGGTAATGGCAAATTGCTCTTCGCCATATAGTTGTTTTAGGTCGAACTTGAGGAAATCCGCCTCGATAATATTGAGGCGATCGTTGTTTTTTAAAATAGAGGCATGTTCCAAAGGAAAACTGTGGTTTAGGTAAACAATGGACTCTTCATCAAGGTCCATGGCCACAAGGTCTAAATCCCTTTGAAGCAGATATTTGGTGAGAACACCCATGCCAGGGCCTATTTCCAGTACATTTTTATAACCATCCAACGACAGTGTCTCAGCAATCTTTTTTGCGACGGACTCATCTTTTAAAAAATGTTGCCCTAAGTGCTTTTTTGCTTTTACAGCACCATCTATTTGTTCATTTTTTTGGGGATGACGGTTTCCGTTATTGTATTTTTTCCTCTTTTTTTTGGGCACTGCGGGTTTTTTTGCAAGTTAGTTGGAATTTTTGATATAGATCCAAGCTTCATCTCCTGATTCCAATAGGAATTTTTCCCTTTTGTATGCATTTGTTTCGTAAATGTCCGCTTTTAGTAGGTCGGTATCACTTACTTCATAAGCCATGCCTTTTACTTTGTGTTCGGGATCATTGGTGTTGATGACCAACGGATAACGGCCATATACGGCATTTTCGATTTTCTTGAAACCCAATGCGGTGTCGGGCTTTCCATTTAATATACGTCCAAAAATGTACTCTTGTACCTGGGTATCTTGTAAGGTTCCGTAGGAAAAAATAAACTCCAAATTTTTAAGGTATTTGTTGACTTACCACTTCCAGCTCTGTTCTAAAGGCAACAAATTTGTTGGGAAACATTTTTTGGGCGTCGGCACGCAGGCGGTCCGCGTCCTCCTTATAATAGGCTTCCAATGTGGACCTATTCTTTGTGGTATATTGTATGGAGTAGGTAATGCCACCCATATCTTCTTCTACCAGCACCTTTACCATTTTGGCATGTGTAAATTTGCCCGTTGCCAGCATATCCGGCACATGTTTGTCCTTCATCCACTCCAACCATTGTTCGTGCACGGTATCGTCTATGTTAATGGTAACGTTATATATGAGCATTTTACTTTTTTTAAATGATTAGTTTATGGCATCCCCGCGCAATCGTCTAAAATTCTTTCGGGCCTGTGGAAAATAATAACTGTCCTCATAATTATAAATAATTTTCTCGTAATGGGTTTTGGCCTTTTCTGGTTCGTTTAAAATATTATCGTAGAGTTCACCAAGGGCAAAGTGTGCATCGTCTGCCAAAATTCCATCACTGTAAAACTCCACAATTTTTTGATAGTTGAACTTGGCAGCCTCGTAATTTTTTTGGTCCACCAATAACTTGGCTTGTTTCAGAAGGGCCTCATCTTCAATTTTTTCGCCCTTATGATTTTGTAAAATATCTTCAAGTACTTTTATGGCTTCCTTATTTTTATTTTGATAGGCCAATAGATCTGCCCTTGCATATTTTTTTAATGCGGTCTGGGTGGAATCTTCCAACGAATTGTCGGAAATAAGTAAGCTCAATTGCATGGCATCATTGGCAATGAGCTGTGAAGTAGAGCTTCGCAAAACTTTTAGTTGGGTGAGCGCCCAGTCAAAATCACCTTTGTAAAAGCTGGTCTGTGCGACTTTAAATCGGGCATTTTGTCCTAGTACATCATTTTTTACGCTCTTTTGTACTTGGGTAAATAGGATCAAGGCTTCGTTGAATCTTTGGTCGAACACCAATATATCGCCCAATGCCAGTTTCACGTAAGCCATAATCATCCGGCCCATTGGAATTTCAAGGCTTTGTTTGAGCATGGCGATAGCTGGTTCGGGATCTTCCTTTTTAAAAGTTAGAAAGTTGGCGTAGGCGATCTGCAGTTGTAACGTGGTACTTTGATTACCGTATTCCTCTACTAGGCTTTGGAATTTCTTTTCTACGTTTTCCAATGTTTTTTTTGTTGGATTTTCCAAAGCGATATCGATTAGGTTGAGTTCCGCATTTAACTTGGTCCTGGGATTTTCCGAGTTGTCCACGATGTACTGGTAAATAGAGGTGGCGGTTTCCAGATCTTTGTCTTCCACAGCAATATCGCTAAGGTTTTCCAATCGATTTATCGATTGCCCTTCTCTACGTTTATATATGGCCTTTTCTTGGCCAAAGGCACTATTGTATTGCTTTTGTTGAACAAAAAGCCAACTCAGGAGCTCGTTCCAAAGAATATCCGGCGTTTTTTGTGCATTTTGCAACAGTACTTTGCGCAATAGCACATTGTTCTCATTCGATGGGTCTTCCGAGATAAAATCATCGATGTTCCTTAATACATTGGAGCGACTGGTGCGTCCTTCCCAGATCAGGTTGAGGTAGGATTGGTACATTTTGGCTATGTTGCCCTGCTCCCCATAAATGCGGGCCAATTGAAAATCGTAATTCAGGTCCGGCTTTAGTTCCATGGCCTTGGTGTATGCTTGAATGGCATAGTCCAATAGGGCATATTTTTGAAAACGATAGCCAACACTATATCCAAAATTGGGATTGTCCTCTATTTTGTTTATTGCCTTGTCGTAATACGTGCTTGCCTTATCGGATTCGTTTTTGAGCGTAAAATTGTATCCCAGTTCAATATAAAAAGTGGGAAAGGCATAACTGTCTTCTATTTTTTTAAGTAAAAATGCCTGCGCTTCATCGTATCGCTCCAATTGTTGGTAGCAGGCTACGAGTCCTTCTGCATAATCGGTACGCCTGGGGTTGGTTTCTACTAATTTTTCGTAAAATACCACAGCTTTCTCATAATCGCCGTCCTGTAAATATTGTTTGGCCAAGAAATCTTCTTGGGACCATCCAATAACAGAGGATACCATCAAAAGGAGAAATAAAAGACGCTGCAATGACATGTTCATTAGTAATATTCAATAAGAATGTCCTGTTCTTCCGAAACTAGTGGAACCTCATTTCAATTTCAAGATTATGAGATTCCTCGTTGCTTAGCTTTGTTGGAATGACAATCGTATTCAAAAAATTACACTTTGGATTGTAGGCCAATGTGGTTTATTTCAAATATAACGCAGAAATGTGGGGGATTCTGTTAAGCGAATCCAAATAATTAGTGCAAAGCCTTAATCGATAGTGTCAAATCCACAATACGGGACCAAAACCTCGGGGATTTTTATGCCCTCATCGGTCTGATAGTTCTCCAAGATTCCGGCGAGTACCCTTGGCAATGCCAGGGAGCTTCCGTTCAAGGTGTGGGCCAATTGGCTTTTTCCATTTTCGTCCTTGTAGCGCAGTTTTAATCGATTGGCCTGGAAGGTTTCGAAATTGGATACGGAACTAATCTCCAACCAACGGTCTTGTGCTGTGGAAAATACTTCAAAATCGTAGGTTAAGGCAGAAGTAAAACCTAAATCACCACCGCACAAGCGTAAAATGCGATAAGGGAGTTTAAGTTCTCGAAGAATATTTTTTATATGTTCCACCATCTCATCCAGCGCTTGGTACGAATTATCGGGGTGCTCCATGCGTACAATCTCCACTTTATCGAATTGGTGCAAACGGTTCAAACCACGGACATGGGCGCCATAACTTCCGGCTTCGCGACGGAAACAAGGGGTGTATCCGGTATATTTTATGGGGAAATCGCTCTCTGCCAAAATATCCCCCCGGTGCAAGTTGGTCACGGGGACTTCTGCCGTTGGAATGAGATAAAGGTCGTCTGCCTGTACATGGTACATTTGGCCTTCCTTGTCGGGCAACTGTCCCGTTCCGTAACCGGAATCTTCGTTGACCATGAGCGGAACTTGCATTTCCGTATATCCTGCTTCGGTGTTTTTATCCAAGAAATAGGCAATCAAAGCGCGCTGTAATCGAGCGCCCTTTCCCTTGTACACAGGAAAACCTGCTCCGGTTATCTTAACACCAAGCTCAAAATCTATAATGTTGTACTTTTTTGCCAATTCCCAATGCGGAAGAGCTCCTTCGGACAGGGTCGGTACATCCCCTTCCTTGAAAATCTCTTCGTTGTCCTCATCGGAATTCCCAGCAGGAACAGATTCGTGGGGTACGTTGGGAATCAAATACAGTTGCTGTTGAAGTTCTTCTGCAGCAGTGTTTAGATCGTCCCCTAATTTTTTCGATGCTTCTTTGAGTCCAGCGGTTTTTTCTTTTAGAACATTGGCTTCTTGTGCTTTTCCTGTTTTAAAAAGCATACCGATCTCTTTGGAAAGTTTGTTGGATTCGGCCAAGGTCGCATCCAGTTCCGTTTGTATGGAACGCCTTTTTTCATCGAGTTCCAATACCTTCGATAGCATTGGTTCGGCATCGATGTTTCGCTTTTTTAATGCGGTAATAATACTTTCCTTGTTTTCCCGGATGTTCTGTATTTGAAGCATGGCCTTGTTTTGAGCGGCAAATTTAATTTAATCTGAAGAAGTGCCCAACTTTATTCCTTTGGAGATGGCAGAATCCAATCGTTATGGGCAAAATGTTTCCATGGAACGTTGGCCAAATCCACTTTTGGGTCTATAAATTGTTTATAGCTCCCTTGATTCACTCTAACCTTGTTGTCCACAAACACTTGTATGCTTTCTCCTTTTTTTGCGTATTCCTTTTTAAGGTGTTGGGCAAACTGCCAAATAAAATCGGGATAGCATGTAACCCTGCGATGTTGTTTTTTTGTAAGATACTTATCCAAATCGATTTTGATGGTGTCTTTGGTTTTGGGGTTTACCACTTTGTAGGTTATTCTCCCGCCTCGACTCCGCAGCATCATGCGCCAACTCAATCGGTGACCTTCTTCGGTCCAGAGGACATCATCTTTAAAAAAATGATGCCTAAGCGGCAACGCTATTTGAACTAGAAAATAAATGCCCAGAACCGACAAGATCATGTTTTTGGTTTTTGGTATGATGATTTTGGCTTCCGGGGCAAATGTTTTGGTTTTTAAAAAAATGTTTCGAATAGTCTGTGGTTCAAAAAAGAAGACGGTAAATGCTAAGGACAGGTATGGAAAAATCCCAATTTGAAACACGATACTATTGAACAGGTGAAAGAAAATGGAAAGCAGAAACGCAATTTTACGGGTTGGTTTCCAAAGGAGGGCGGGTAAGATCAAGAGGTCAAAACTAATACCAAATATGGCAATGATCTTATGGACCCATTTTTGTTGAAGAAGTTCTCCGATGATGTAATAATCTTTTTTGGAGGTCATCAAAACGTCTATCATGCTAAAATCCAACCAATCCGCATATAATTTGGCTACAGATGCATAGGTGTAAACAATGAACAGTTGTAGGATAATGACCCATCGGACCCCGTTGTACATGGTCTGTGAACGTAAACCCGGATTCAACTTTGCATCTAAAGATGCATCTCGGTTTGCCGGTAAGAACGCCATAATATAGGCAAGGAGCATCAATAAATAATAATGGTTGTTGTACGATGATTTTTGCATTAGGTACACACCCGACCAGAGAATTGCGAAGGCCAGCGCACTGAACCGATACTTATAACCTAGGGCGATCAGTAGTCCTAATGTGCCCATTACCGCAAAGTAAATGTACATGCCGTTACCGGGAAGGGGCTGTAACCATTCAAAACCGATAAAGGAGAAAGTAAACCGAGGTTCCACCAAAGTTCGTCTGACCCAGCCCGTTGCTATGGCACCATAACATTCCGCACTGACCAACAATCCATAAAAAATCCTGAAAACCACAAGTTGCGCATTGTCAATCTTCTTGTAAAGAAATTGGTCGAACATTTACTTGGAGATTAGGTCCAACGAATGATTTTTGTCTTTTTTTAATTGCTCTTTAAGTTCTTCTATGGAGTTGAACTTATGCTCGTCCCTAATTCGGTGCAACAGTTGTACCTGGATTTTTGTATCGTAAAGATTTCCTTCGAACTCAAAAAAATTGACTTCTATACTTTTTCGTGAACCATCTACGGTAGGGTTGAACCCAATGTTCATCATTCCAAAATACGTATTGCCACCAAGGTCGCTTTTTACTACATAGGCCCCATTTTTTGGGATAAGTTTATAGTCTTCCGCGATATGGAGGTTGGCCGTTGGAAAACCAAAATCCCTGCCTAATCCTTTGCCTTTCTTTACGGTTCCTGTGAGCATGTAAGCATAGTTGAGGTAACTGTTCGCTGTTTCCACATCACCTTCCATAAGCGCCTTTCTTATTTTTGTGGAACTCACCGATACGTCATCTATCTCTTGTGCAGGTATTTCTTCCACTTCAAAATCGAAAGTACTGCCAAAGGCCATTAAATCTTGAATATTGGCATTCCGGTTGCGTCCAAACCTATGATCATAACCTATAATTATTCTTTTTGATTTAATGTTGTTTACAAGAATATCCCGAACAAAATCTATCGCAGAAAGCCGTGAAAATTGCTTGGTAAAAGGATGAATGATCAAATAATCCAGCCCAAGGGTCTCCAAAATCTGTTTTTTCTCCTCAAGGGTGTTCAATAGTTTAATGTCCACATCTTTTTGAAGAACCATACGTGGATGTGGAAAAAAAGTCAGCACTGTAGATTTTAAACCTGTGTTTTTGGCATTGTTTGTGAGGCGTTCCAGTATCTTTCGGTGTCCCAAGTGTACTCCATCAAAAGTACCAATGGTGACCACCGTTTGATGTGGAACGTTCTTAAAATCAGAAATGTTATGGATTGTTTCCAACGCAATAAAGAAATAAAAAAGGCTTACATTTGAATTTATACTATGCCCTGACCGTGTATGAAAGCTAAATTACATCTTGTTTTCTCAATAACCATATTTTTTAGTTGCTTTTGCATATACGGGCAACAAAGTTATTGGAAAACAATTCCCAAAAAAGCAAGTTTTAAAAGTGTTTCACTGACCGATATTTCTGAAGCAAAACTGGTATTGACCCTTGATAGGGAGGGTTTTGCAAAGCAAGTGTCCCCTAGTTTGAACGCTAAAAGTGGCCAACAGGTGGTTCACCTTCCCAATAATGAAGGAAATGTAATGCCCTTTAAAATTAAGGAAACCTCTGTTCTGCATCCAGATTTAGCAAAAAAGTATCCGAATATCAAATCTTATACCGGCATAAGTCTAGATGGTAGATATAAAGTTAAACTGAGCAATTCGCACAAGGGTGTCCAGTCCATGGTCGTGGATTTGAAAAATAACAAAACTACCTTTGTGGAACCAGTTTCCGATCAAGAGGACACTTATGTCCTATACGATAAAAAAAACGGACTGTCCTCAAAAATTGGCTTTACCTGCGGAACGGAGAAGGGTATTTTTGGTATGGTCAATAAATCACTGGGACACACTGAAAAAACTATTGTTCCCTTGGTTGATGGTCAGGAGCTTAGAAAATATAGAATAGCGGTATCGGCATCTGGAGAATATACCCAAGAAATGGGGGGTACGGTTGCGGATGCATTGGCCGGAATAAATGCGACTTTGACCCGGGTAAACGAAGTTTTCGAAACAGATTTAGGGGTAACATTGGAACTGGTTGCCGATAACGATCAAATAATTTTCACCAATCCAAATACGGATCCTTATGACGACTCCTTAAATTCTGAGGTACAGTCGACCATAACCTCTACAATCGGAGAAGAAAATTACGATGTGGGTCACCTTTTTCACCAGGTGGGTGTGGGCGAGGATAATGGTAATGCTGGTTTTATTGGTGCCGTATGCGTAGATAACCGAAAGGGCAGTGCCTTTTCGGCGGCCAACGTGCCTCAGGGCGATGTGTTCGATCTGGACTATGTCGCCCATGAGCTTGGACATCAATTTGGAGCAAACCATACATGGTCTTTTGAATCCGAAGGAACAGGTGTGCAGGCAGAACCTGGTAGCGGTACATCCATAATGGGGTATGCCGGTATAGTCGGCGTGAACAATGTTGCTGCAAATGGCGATGACTATTTTCATTACAACAGTATTCTTCAGATTTCCACCTATTTGGAGACTACCTCCTGTGCCCAGACCACAGCATTGGTAAATTCGCCTCCTGTACTTACCCCGGTGGGTGACTTTACCATTCCCAAGGGAACGGCATTTGTTTTGGAGGGCGAGGCTACAGATCCGGATCTGGGCGATGCTTTAACTTATACTTGGGAACAGATCAATGATGGTTTGGTTACCGTGAATTCGTTTGGGCCAACAAACCCCAATGGTGCCAATTTTAGATCAATGCCGCCAACTAGCGACCCCCGCAGATTTTTTCCAAGGCTGTCCGAAGTGGCGCAGGGCAATCTAACACAGACCAATCCTACTATTTCCGATACTTGGGAAACTGTATCCGAAATAGAGAGGACCCTTAGCTTTGCTTTTACTGTTCGCGACAATGCAATCGGGGGTGGACAGGTGGTTTCCGATATTTTGGATGTTCACGTAATTAAAGCAGCAGGGCCGTTTGTAGTTACCTCTCAAGCAAGTCCACAAACTTATACCGCCGGTTCCGTACAGGAAATTACTTGGGATGTAGCCAATACCGATTTAGCTCCCGTAAATGCGCAGACCGTGGATGTTTTCCTTTCTTTGGACGGGGGGCTTACTTACCCGATCACACTTTTGGAAAACACGCTCAACGATGGATCCGAGGAAGTGCTCCTTCCAGGAAATGTCTCCACAATGGCACGAATAATGGTCAAGGCCAGTGACAATGTTTTCTTTGCGGTCAATTCATCCGATTTTACAATTGAGGAATCGGAAGTGGTGCTGAATTTTGAAAAGCTGGAATACGAAGTTTGTCAACCAAACGATATCATCATCCCATTTGTTTATGAGACCTATAATGGATTTAACGAGAATTCTACCTTTTCGGCAGATGTGCCGGGCGGTTTGCTAGCTGGTTTTTCCCCAGTAGCTGCAACAGTCGATGATACTGCCGTAGATCTGACCTTGTCCAACACCAATGGTGTTGCCCCGGGCGTGTACGATATTACGGTAACGTCTACTTCTGCTTCGGTAACAAAAAGTGTAGTCTTGTCTCTTAAAGTTCAAGATGGTACATTTTCAAATGTAACTTTGCTTGCACCGGCAAACGGTGAAGTTGGTGTTTCTTTGGACGCTGAACTTAGTTGGGAAGACAATCCTTTATATTCCAGTTATGATTTGGAAATTGCAACTGATGCTGGATTTTCTGATATTGTTGAATCTGCCACCGTACCGTTTACCAAATACAAAACAGTGACCAATTTAGAGGCCGAAACACAATACTTCTGGAGAGTTAGGCCAAGTAATGGATGCGCAAGCGGCACATTTGGAACAATATTTAGTTTTACTACCACCCAGGTCGATTGTAAAAACAGGGAGCCGGGTGATTTGCCCATTTCCATTTCTTCCGGTGCTGCAACCACCATTTCTACATCTGTCATATTTTTGGAAGATCTTCCAATATCCGATGTTAACGTAAATTTGGAATTAGATCATACCTATTTGGAGGACCTAATAATCAAACTTATTTCTCCACAAGGAACCGAAGTTACCTTGATCTCAAACACATGTGGGTCGCAAAACAACATCAACGCAGTTTTCGATGATGATGGTGATCCCCTCGAATGTACGGGAAGCCCGGCCATATCCGGTACAGTGTCCCCTTTGGGTTCTTTGGCTTCCTTAAAAGGGGAATCAATTCTTGGGGAATGGACATTGGAAATATCGGATACAGCTTCGGGTGATGGTGGTACTTTAATAGGTTTTTCGTTGGACGTGTGTATAGAGGGGGCTTATAGACCCGATGAGGATGAAGATGGTGTGTTTGATGATGGTGACGATCTTTGCTTGGGAACACCAAAGGGAGTCGAAGTAGATACCAACGGTTGTGCTATTTATAGATTTGCTGCAGATAACTTCGAAATAGAACTCCAAAGTGAAACATGTAGGGTGAATAATGATGGAACCATTACGGTGACTCCTTTTGATACATCTATCACCTATACGGCACAGTTGGAGGGTGGAGCAGGAGCTGTTTCTGTTGATTTTACCGATGGACAGACCTTCAATAATTTGTCAGCAGGAGAATATACGCTGTGTATAACCGGTACCAACGGCTTGATAGACTACGAAGAAGTTTGCTACAATTTGGTGATTACCCAACCGGATGTTCTGGACATTGATGCGTTGGTTGATTCTGGTATGGTAACGGTGGAATTAAGAGGTTCGGAATTTTATAACGTAGAATTGAACGGTTTGGTCACCCAGACCGAGAGTTCTAAAATTCAACTCCCCTTAAAAGATGGAAATAATGTGCTCAGGGTGAGTTCCGATCTACCATGTCAAGGAGTAGTGGAAAAAAATCTATTCTATTCTTCACGGTCCATACTCTCCCCTAATCCGGTAGATGCGGCCACCGAAGTTTATCTTGGCGGGTACGAAGGAGAACTAGGTATAAAAATATTTACCGCTAATGGAAGATTGGTCCATACCGAACGTAGAGCGGTTTTCGGCGAAAACCTAGTGTTAGATCTATCATATTTGGCCAAGGGGATCTATTATTTGGGACTGGAAAAAGAAGGAGAGAACGACATGTTTAAATTTATAAAAAGATGATTCGGAATATAATTGGACTTTTTGTTTTGGCTGTATTTGTTTCTTGTGGTGGAGATGATGGTCCGCCACCGGCCCCGCAAGGTGCAGCTCTGGTATTTCCCGAGGAAAATTCCGAATGTACAACAGGGACGGAGGTTAACCAGACATCTACGCAGGTAACTTTTAGGTGGATGGCATCCAGCAATACGGAGCGTTACACTTTAAATGTTGTGAATTTGAATACCAATGTACCTCAAAATTTATCCACCGTTTCTACCTCGGCCAGTCTCACTTTGGCCAAGGGAACACCATACTCTTGGTCGGTTACTTCACAAAACGCTTCGTCGGATCAAGTAGCGACCAGTGAAACGTGGTTGTTTTACAATGCGGGGTCACAGACCACATATGCTCCGTTTCCGGCTCAGTTGGTACATCCGCTTTCAGGTTCCACGGTAATCAAAGATGTAGCCAATGAAGTTCTATTGGAATGGACAGGTGCAGACGTGGACAACGATATAGAATCTTTCGAGGTGTTTTTGTCCACAACAAATCCGCCGACAACTTCTGTGGGCCTTGCCAATGCAACAGATATGGAGCTTTCTGTAAGTGTTGAATCTGGAACCGTCTATTATTGGAAAGTGGTCACAACAGATCTTGAGGGGAATACCTCGGATTCCGGTGTGTTTGACTTTAAAGTCCTCTAGTTTTTTCTATTTACCGTTGAATTGGTTCATGGTGTTTTTGGTTCCTGCGAACACAAAGGAGCGTATTAGATCTATAGACTTTTTTAAACGTTCGGGCATAGCTTTTTGTTGTTCGTCGTTCCAACGCCCCAATACATAGTCTACTTGTTTACCTTTGCTGAAATCGGCGCCCACTCCAAACCTAAAACGATTATAACCGCTGGTTTGCAACACATTTTGGATATCTTTTAAGCCGTTATGGCCCCCATCGCTGCCCTTGCTTTTTAGTCGCAATGATCCAAATGGCAGGTTTAGGTCGTCCGTAACGATCAATATATTTTCCATTGGTATGTTTTCCTTGTCCATCCAATATTTTACCGCCTTCCCGCTCAAGTTCATATAGGTAGAAGGTTTTAGGCAAACAACACTTTTCCCCTTGTGTTTAAAGGTGGCTACAGCTCCTAGTTTTGCATTCTCAAAAACAAAGTCCTCCTGCTCGGCCAGATAATCAAGAATTTTAAACCCGATATTATGGCGTGTTTCGTCGTAGTCCGGTCCTATATTTCCTAGACCGACAATCAAAAATTTTTTCATGGGGTCGTTAACTTGTAATAGTTTTTTGGGTGGGCCAAAAAGCTTATTGATGAAATTGAGCATCGCTCGTAATTGAATGGCTTAAAAATACAAAAGCATCCCATATTACTAAAGTAAACAGGGATGCTTATGCTAACTAGTGAAAAGGTTACTCTGCAGCTTCAGCTTGTGGAGCGTCTTCAGCAGGAGCTTCTCCTTCTGCACCTTCTTCGTCTTCATCTTCAGAATCATCAACAGATGTTCTAGAGGCTTTGACCTGTACGATAGCGGTACTGTCCGGGTGCAAGAATGTATAGTCATCGTTAAGAATGGTTTCTACTGCAATAGTTTGACCTATTCTTAATTTAGAAATGTCCACGGTGATAAAATCAGGAAGCAATGCGGGCAAAGCTCTGATCGAAAGTTTCCTTTTTCTGAATAGTAATCGTCCACCATTTTTCACACCTGGAGAGTTTCCTTCTAAACGTACGGGAATACTCATGGTAATTGGTTTGTCCTCGAACAATTGGTAGAAATCCACGTGAAGGATTTTATCCGTTACCGGGTGAAACTGAATATCCTGCAAAACTGCGTCAAATTTTTGACCGTCCTCCAATTCAATTACTGCGGTGTAGGCATTTGGGGTGTACACCAAGTCTTTGAATGCAAGTTCATCAGCTGAAAAATGCACTGGCTTATCCCCTCCGTACAGTACGCAAGGGACCTTTCCAGCATTACGTAAGGCTTTGGTAGAAACCTTGCCCACGCTTTCTCTTTGGGATCCTTTGATTGTAATTGACTTCATTGTTATATATTAAAATTGATTTATTTACATTAAAAATTTTGAAGATATCGAAGTGTTGTGGTGTACCCGGTGCATTACATCTGCAAACAGGTCGGCACAGGACAATATCTTTATTTTACTTTGGTTGCTATCTACCGGGATGGAATCTGTTACGATCAATTCCATTAGTCTTGATTTTTCTATTCTTTCGTAGGCATTACCGGACAAAAGGCCATGGGTTGTAACGGCCCGCACGCTTGCAGCCCCTCTCTCCATCATCAAATCCGCAGCCTTGGTAAGGGTACCTGCGGTATCGACCATATCATCTGCAAGGACCACATTTTTTCCCTGAACGTCACCGATCAGCTCCATGTGGGATATTACATTGGCTTTGGCTCTTTGCTTATAGCAAATAACCACATCACATTCCAATGCTTTGGAATAGGCATAGGCTCTCTTGGAACCGCCCATGTCCGGAGATGCGATACAAAGGTTGTCAAGATTTAAGCCTTTTAGGTAAGGCAAAAATAGTGTTGAGGCGAACAAGTGGTCCACTGGTTTCTCGAAGAACCCTTGGATTTGGTCCGCGTGCAAATCCATGGTAATGATTCGGGTTGCGCCTGCGGTCTCCAGCATTTTTGCAACCAATTTAGCGGCAATTGGAACCCTTGGTTTGTCCTTTCTATCTTGTCTTGCCCATCCAAAATAGGGCATAACGGCCGTAATGTGCCTGGCAGATGCTCTTTTGGCGGCATCTAACATCAACAACATTTCCATCAAGTTTTCCGAGCTTGGATTGGTTGAGCCAATAATAAAAATACGGGCTCCTCGGATGGATTCCTCGAACGATGGTTGAAATTCACCATCGCTATAGCGGGAGAATTGGACTTTTCCCAATTCGGCACCATAGGAAGCAGCGATTTTTTTACCGAGCTCTACACTTTGGGTACAAGCAAAAATTTTTGGTTCCGGAACTTGATAGGCCATTACAAACTCTTGTTAACTAGCGTTTTAAAGTACTTTTTTGTAAAGAGGTGCAAATTTAAGAATTAATTCGGGTTGATAAAGTATAAATGAAAGTATTTTTTGGTGATATATAAAAATATTTTTTTAGCTTTGCACTCGCATTTCAAAAATGTGATACCATTTGCCTTGGTGGCGGAACTGGTAGACGCGCTGGATTCAAAATCCAGTTCTTTCGGGAGTGTGGGTTCGATTCCCACCCAAGGTACAAAGGCCTTTCAATATAACTATTGGAGGGCCTTTTGATTTTTGGTACAGCATAGGTACAACATTTTAAATTATTCAACTTTAACATTTTGGTTGTTCTTTTTTGGTATTCTTTGGCCCGATTTTTAATTTTTGGCTAAATTTTATCTGACATAATCCAGCATTTTTGAGTTTTTATTCATTAGGACTGGTGTATTGCGCAAACTTTTTAAGTACCAGTAGAAAAAATCAAATTAATTACACATTGGTGAAGAATAGACACATCAAATTTTTGATGAAACGTCACTTGATTTAAAACTTATCGTTTATTTGAACTTTAAAATTTTCTTTACATCATTTCTTTAAAAAATCCATTTGATCGTTTCCTTGAACTTTTTGCTTTCGCAAATTTTTTGTTTAAACGATACGAATAATAGGTGAACACGAACTTGGACTTGCAGCACTTAATTCCGTTCCGTTTACTGTTTTTCAGTTATATTTATTCTTCAAGTTTTGTGATGATTTTTAGAAACCTCTATATCAATTTTAGCTTATTTTTTGCCCTAGTCCTGATTTTATTGGGTTGTAAGGATCAATATGATACACAAACAATCAAAATAGGTTTTTCGCAATGCCTGAGTAATCACCCGTACCGTGATGCCATGAACCAGGCCATCAAAATTAGAGCCTCTCTCCATCCAAATACTGAGCTTACTATTTATGAAGCACATTCCAGTTTGGAAAAACAAATTCAAGATGTTGAAAAGATGACCCATGATGGAACAGATGTTATTATAATTTCCCCCATTGAACCAGATTTGATAGTACACACTATTGATAAAGCCATTGCCAAAGGTATCCCAGTAATTATTTTGGATAGGAAAATCAATTCTGACAATTATACTGCCTACGTTGGCGCAGATAACCTGGAGGTAGGGAGAAATGCCGCCAAATTTATAGCTTCACAAGGAGAGGGTACAGCCAAAATCATTGAACTCACAGCTGATGGCTCATCTTCTCCTGATATAGAACGAAGCGAAGGGTTTAGGGAGGTTATTGAAAAAACACCTAATTTAAAATTATTGGCCAGCATTATTGGTGATGAAACAGTACTTGGTAATGAAGGACTTCAAAAAATCTATGATTCATTGCCCGAAAATGAAAAAATATACGTTTATGCTTTCAATGATCAAATAGCTCTGAATGCATGGGAACTAGCTCATCGGAACAATATTGAGGACAACTTACGATTTGTTGGTGTGGATGGTCTCAACGGAACCAATAACGGCATAGACCTGGTTAGGAAAGGTATTCTAGAGGCTTCAATTTTATATCCAACTGGCGGGTATGAAGCTGTTGAATTGGGTATTGAAGCGGCCCAGGGTATTCCAATCCCTAAGATTACCATTCTTCCTTCCACAGTTATAGATCGGCATAATGCGGGCATCATGAAAAACCAGATGGACCGAATCGATATCCAACAAGCTGACCTTGAAAAACAGGTCGCTGCCACTAGGGAACAGGAAGAAAAATATTATGCCCAAAAGACCTTGCTATATATTGTGCTAAGCCTATTGGCATTGGTGCTCACTCTAACCATATACAGCATCTATTCGATGGTGCAGATTCGGAAAAAAAACGATGAATTGACCTTGAAGAATGAAGAAATAACTTCACAGAGAAACCAGATAGAACAAATTGCACGTGAAATAAAGGAAGTCAATGAGAAAAAATTCTCTTTTTTTACAGGGCTTTCCCATGAATTTAAAACACCGTTGACACTAATTATGAGCTCTATTGAATCCTTGAAGGAAGATAATTCAATCCCTAGGCTCAACTTTAAAAAAGAGTTGAATTTAATAGAAAACAATTCGCAGAGACTATTGCGATTAATGAATAATTTGCTCGACTTTAGAAAGACAGAGGAAAGCAATTTTAACCTAAGGGCTTCCAAAACGAATATTTATGATTTTAGTGCTTCTATTTTCAATGAGTTTATCCGTGAAGCAAAAAAACGGGGCATATCATTTTCATTGGAATGTGATAACAAAGGCCTAGAGCTTTTCATTGATCGTAACTTAATGGACAAAGTGTATTTTAATTTACTCTCAAATGCCTTCAAGTTTACTCCTGATAACGGAAAAATTGATATTATCATAAATGATGTAAGCCATGAAAATAAAGCTACTCTAATTTTTAGGGACAACGGAATTGGTATTCCGGAGGATGAAATCGCACATATTTTTGAACCCTTTTTTAAAGGTTCCAACAACAGAAAGAACAGTACTGGAATAGGCCTGCACTTGAGCAAAAAATTCATTGACCTCCATTTGGGTAAAATTGAGATAAAGTCAACACACGGTACCGAATTCATGATTACATTGTTTAAGGGCAGTACCCATTTCAATGAGGATCAAATAATAAAAGAGGTTGAACTTCCCGAAGTTGAACTGTCTGGTTTTTTGACTGAATTTGATGAAATGGAAACCGATAGGGTCGAACAAACATCAGCCAAGGAGGAAAAGCTTTTGGTCATTGAAGACAATAAGGAACTTTCAGAGTTTTTGGTAACGAAATTGAAAAGCAATTATGAGCTATTGCTTTCGGATGGTACCGATGCCATTGAAAAGGCCTTGGCTTATGTTCCGGATTTATTGGTCTGTGATGTCAATTTACCTCAAAAAAATGGATTTGAAATCTGTAAAATCCTAAGGAATGATTTACGGACATCGCACATACCAATTATAATTTTAACTGCATTGAGCGATAAAGAATCCTATATAAAAGGATTGGAGGCAGGTGCTGACACCTATCTTACAAAACCATTTAGTTTTGCCGTCTTAGAACAATCCATCAAATCCTTGCTCTACAATCGGGAAAGGTTACGTTACTACTATTCCAATAACCTTGATAGAATAGAAAACTCCAATTCGTTTGGTACTATGGAACAAGAATTTGTTCAAAGGTTGAACGAACTCATTAATGAGAATTTAGACAATTCTGATTTTTCAGTAGAAGAATTAGCGGAGAGTTTGGGGGTTTCACGGGTACAGTTATACAGAAAGGTGAAAGCTATGATGGGTGTTAGCATAAGCGATTACGTGTCAAACCACAGACTGGAAAAAGCGAAATCAAAACTTGGAAATACCCAATTAACAATAGCAGAAGTGGCTTATGGCTGCGGTTTTTCCTCCCCAAGTTATTTCTCTACGGCCTTTAAAAACAAATATGGTATTACCCCAGCTTCATACCGGAAGTCAACATAATTACTACTAAGCCTAAAATTTTAGATTTTGATGTTACCATTTTGAAATACAAGGTAACATTTTTAAAAGCCTGGAAATCTCCTGAGATATTTTTTATTTCTAAATACTTGAATATTAGATATTTATAAAATAACTATAATTTGTTAACCAAATCATAACAATCTGCACTTTTATTAAAATTTAAGCCCAACTATTGACAATATTTTTGTTGGTGAATGTAGATTTTGTGAAAATGAAAAAAATATTGGTTTGGTCTATAACGGCAGCCCTTGCAGGTTTCCTCTTCGGATTTGACACTGTGGTAATATCTGGAGCAGACAAAACATTGCAGTCCCTTTGGAATTCTTCCGATACCTTTCATGGTCTTGTGGTTGTTGGAATGGCCCTTTGGGGAACAGTTGTTGGAGCCCTTTTGGGCAGTATACCGACCAATAGACTGGGCCGAAAGAAGACTTTGATTTGGATAGGTGTTTTTTACACGGCATCTGCCTTAGGTTCCGCTTTGTCCAATGATCCCATAACTTTTGCTTTGTTCAGATTTTTAGGGGGATTGGGAGTAGGGGCCTCCACCATTGCCGCACCTGCATATATTTCCGAGATCGCTCCGCCAAAAGATAGGGGCAAACTGGTTGGGCTATATCAATTTAATATTGTCTTCGGAATTCTGATTGCATTTGTGTCCAACCTTTTGCTAAGCGGTATAGGGGAAGATGCATGGCGTTGGATGCTGGGTGTCGAGGCTATACCCGCCATTATTTATACCCTATTTACCCTAAGTATCCCCCAAAGTCCTAGATGGCTGATAACCAAGTTGAAAACAGTCGAGGCAAAAAAAGTCCTTAAACATATAAACCCAGATCAAGATATTGAAAAATTGATGTTGGACATCAACATTGAAAACAATAAGGCAGTTTCCGATGAAAATATTTTTATCAGAAAATTTAGGTTCCCACTGCTGTTGGCATTTCTAATAGCTTTTTTCAACCAATTGTCCGGTATAAATGCCTTTTTGTATTATGCCCCAAGAATTCTTACCGAAGCTGGCCTTGGGGAAGAGTCCGCTTTGCTCAATAGCATTGGGGTAGGTGTGACAAACATGATCTTTACATTGTTGGGTATTTACCTCATTGACCGTTTGGGTAGAAAGCAATTGATGTATATGGGCTCTATTGGATATATCGTATCCCTAACCCTGGTTTCAATGGCCTTCTTTCTAGATTGGAGTGGTATTGTTATGCCCATTTTCCTTTTCCTGTTCATAGCATCCCATGCTGTTGGTCAAGGTACGGTCATTTGGGTGTTCATTTCGGAAATCTTCCCAAACCATCTTAGAAGTTCGGGCCAATCCTTTGGATCCTCTGTGCATTGGGTGTTGGCGGCAATCATTCCATCCTTGATCCCAGTATTGTTCTCAACCATTGGACCAGAAGTGGTGTTTGCATTCTTTGCCTTCATGATGGTGCTACAACTACTGTTCGTAATTTATATAATGCCGGAAACCAAAGGGAAATCATTGGAGGAGCTCGGTAACACATTATCCAAATCAACCAGTTCAATTAAAGTAGTGGAACAACCCAAATAATAAATAGAATGAAAAAGCTCTTATCACACCTCTTTCTCTTTTTACTCATAGGAATCCTCAATATTTCCTGCAAGGATAAAAACAGCAATACAGCGGAGGAAAGTAAAACAATAGTTGAAACCCAAATAGACGAGGAACAACTTTACCGTCCTAATCTTCACTTCACGCCCAAAAGGGGTTGGATGAACGACCCCAACGGAATGTTCCATTACAATGGTTACTATCATCTTTACTTCCAGCATTATCCCGATGGTAACAAGTGGGGACCCATGCATTGGGGCCATGCCGTAAGTACAGACTTGGTGAATTGGAAAGAACTGCCCATTGCGCTCTATCCAGACGAGAAGGGCTACATTTTTTCTGGCAGTGCCATAGTCGATTTTGAAAACAGATCGGGCTTCGGAAAAGACGGACAAAGTCCAATAGTGGCCATTTACACTTACCATGATCCAAAACTGGAAGAAACAGAAAGTACCGATGTAGAGACACAGGCCATTGCATATTCTTTGGACGAGGGATTGACTTGGGCAAAATATAAAGGCAATCCAGTGGTAAAAAACCCCGGGATTCGTGATTTCAGGGATCCAAAGGTTTTTTGGGACGAAAACAGTTCCCAGTTTGTGATGACCTTGGCAGCAGATCAAAAAGTAATGTTCTACAGTTCTAAAAACCTTAAGGACTGGACCTACCTATCTGATTTTGGAGAGGGCATTGGAAATCATAATGGGGTATGGGAATGTCCTGACCTTTTTCCTCTAAAAATTCAAGGCACAGATGAAGAAAAATATGTGCTATTGGTGAGCATTAACCCGGGCGGACCAAACGGGGGTTCCGCAACCCAATATTTTATTGGTGATTTTGTGGACGGGAAATTTATGGTCGATGAAAAGCTTGCCGAAAATATGGCCAATCACCACGATTATTGGATTGATTTTGGCAAGGACAATTATGCGGGCATTACCTGGTCCAATGTAGACCTTAAAAATAATGGTAAGCTGTTCATTGGATGGATGTCCAATTGGCAATATGCCAATGAGGTGCCCACTGAGAAATGGCGAAGTGCCAACACTCTTCCACGAGAATTGAGGTTACATGCTTTGGGGAATGATTACAGGTTAAGCTTTATGCCTACAAGTGGCCTGAACGATTTTAAGGCTAAAAAGCTCAAAAAAGATGTCCTAAAAATAGGTCAGGACCCCATAAAGATTGTTGATTCAAAAGCGCTTGGATTGGATGGGACAAGGTTAGACTTCACCTTAAAAAACTCGAGTAGCTCATCCTTCATGGCAACATTGAAAAATGACAATGGAGAAGAGCTTTTATTTGGTTTCGATAACGGTGGGCAGACCTTTTATATTGATCGATCTAAATCTGGAAAAACTGAATTTTCCAAAGAGTTTGCATCAAAACAATCCACAGCACCCAGAATAAGGCAACTGGAAGACTTAAAGCTCACGGCAATTATTGATAAAACATCTCTGGAATTGTTTTTTGATGACGGTATTACCGTAATGACCGAAATATTTTTTCCCAACAAACCTTTTGAAGAATTATGGATCTCATCCAATAATGAAGATGCACAACTCGAAGCAATTGAATTGCACGAATTGAAAACCAACATAAACTTTAATTAAACTTAAAACTATCTATTATGAAATTAAAATTCCTATTATTTCTGGTGATGTTTCCTTTTGGCCTGTGTTGGGCGCAAACAGGAACGGTGACCGGTACGGTCACCTCACAAGATGACGGTATGCCGCTTCCCGGTGCCTCTGTGGTCATTGTGGGCACTACTAGGGGCACAACCACAGACTTTGATGGCAATTACATATTGGAAGAAGTTCCAATGAATGCAACGTTACAGGTTAGCTACGTTGGATTTTTGCGGCAAGAAGTGGCCGTAAATGGACAGGACACAATCAATATTATATTGCAATTAGATGCCACAGCTCTTGATGAAGTGGTCATAACCGGTTATACCACCGAACGTAAAGTGGATTTGACAGGTGCGGTCACAGTCGTTGATATAGCACCCATAGAGGGCCAGACCCGTAGTTCTGGAAATGCAATGCAAGCTTTGCAAGGTAGGGTTCCAGGTTTGTTTATCGAAAAATCAGGAGATCCCTCAGGAGCTACCAATAGGGTACTTATAAGGGGGTTGACCACTTTGGGCAATAATGATCCATTGTATATAATCGATGGTGTTCCAACAAAAAGGCCAGAAGTGTTTGCTTCTTTAAATCCCGATGCTATTGAGTCTGTGCAAGTTTTAAAAGATGCCTCTGCATCCTCAATTTATGGATCAAGGGCTGCAAATGGTGTTATCGTTGTAACCACCAAAGGAGGCCGCAAAGGGGAGCGTTTAAGCGTGAGTTTGAACTCCAATTTTTCGGTCTTATCCGAAAAGCAACAACGGTACGATATGTTGAACGCCTTACAACGTGGTGAAGCTTTATGGAGAGCTTCGGTTAATGATGGGGCAGATCCAAACGGAGGTTTTGGAGAAATCTACAATTTTGATTGGAACGGTGATTTTGATAACCCGATACTCAATGGTGTAACAGTACAACCCTTTGTTGGGGGCAACCCCAATGTACCAGCCGGTGATACGGATTGGCAAGATGAAACCTATGAAACAGGGTATCTATTCAATAATGAGCTTACAGTATCGGCAAGTTCAGAAAAGTCATCAATGCTTATCAATTTAAGTCACCTAAAAAACACAGGGATTCTTAAATACACAAATTATGAACGTTATGTTGCAAAAGTCAATGCGGATACTAGATTGTTCAACGATAAATTACGATTTGGTGCTAATACACAAATCTCAGTATCCGATCAAACTGCAAGGGCGAATGATGTTGGAGGTGCTCCAACACCAGGTTTGGCAATTACCTTAGCACCTACTTTACCTGTTTTTGATAGTAATGGAGAATTTGCTGGACCACTTGGTGCGGGATATTCAGATAGAAATAACCCGGTTTTGATGCAGTACTTGAACCGTTGGGACAATCAAAACTTAATACAGTTTTTTGGTAATGTCTTTGCCGAATTGGAGATTATGGACAATCTCACCTTTAGAACAAATTTAGGTATTGATTACAGCAATTTTGAGTTTAAGAATATTGAGCCTAGAGTCAATAATGGTTTTATAACCAGAAGTAATAATAGATTGATTTTGGACACTAATAAATTTTCAAGTCTTGTTTTTTCAAATACTTTAAACTACGAATTTGAACTTGGCGATCACCGCTTTGGCGTACTTGCGGGAGTAGAGGCAATCGATGAAAACTTTGACACCATATTGGCCCAAGCAGATGGCTTTGCTGTAGAGCAAGAATCATTTTTTGTTTTGGATGCAGCAACAGGAGCAAGGACTACCACGGGTAATTCTACAGGAAATAGTTTATTCTCACAGTTTGGAAAAATAAACTATGCATTTTCTGATAAATACTTGGCATCTTTTACTATTCGTCGCGATGGATCTTCAAGGTTTGGTAGTAATAACCGCTACGGTATATTTCCGGCAGGTACCCTGGGTTGGAGGATAAGCAATGAGAATTTTATGGAAAATGTCCAATGGCTATCCAATTTAAAGTTGAGAGCAGGGTATGGCGAAGTAGGGAACCAAGAAATTGGCAATGAAGCTCGCTTTGGACTTTTTGAGTCAAGGTATGGCGTTACCCAAGCACAGTTGTCCGGGGGGTTCTTTGAGCAATTCTATAATGTTGGAACAGCTTATGATATAAATGGAAACAATACAGGAAACCTGCCATCTGGTTTTGTTTCTACCCAAGCGGAAAACCCAGATTTAAGATGGGAAACAACCAAAGAATGGAATTTTGGTGTCGATTTCGGACTATTTCAAAACATGATTTCAGGTTCTTTTGATTATTACACAAGGGAAACAAGTGACATACTGACCACTCCTCCTATTCCATCCGTAGCAGGAGAAGGGCAACAACGGGTTCTAAATGGCGCAACTACCGAGGCCAAAGGTTGGGAATTGCAATTGGCTTACTCAAAAGCTTGGGACAGTGGTCTTAACCTAACGGTCTCAACCAATTTCGGAGCTTTTAAAGATGAAATAACCTTTTTGCCAGAAGATGTTGTAACATCCTTTCCCGGTACCATACAAAATTCAATTCTTGGTCAATCACAGACAGCAGTCTTTGGCTATCGCACGGATGGACTCTTTCAGAGTCAAGCCGAAGTTGATGCACATCCCACTGGAGGTGTACAAACAGGTAATGCCAGACCGGGGGGAATCAGATTTGTAGACATAAATAATGATGGTGTCATAGATGGTGACGATAGAGATTTTATTGGCAACACCCTTCCCGATTTGGAATATGGTTTGCGTATAGATTTATCCTATAAAAACTTTGATTTCTCCATGTTTGGATCGGGAGTCACAGGAAGGAAAGGAACCGACCCGTATATCTTTTGGAACAACTTTACGCAAAGCCGCGAAAATGCCGGGATTGGGGTGTTGAATGCTTGGACTCCTGAAAATACCAATACTGACATTCCTTCCCTCTCTTTGATTAACAATATTGGGGGAGACAACGATTACATTCTTAGAAATAATTCCTATTTCAAGTTGAGAAACTTACAACTTGGTTATTCGCTTCCGCAAGATATCATAAGTAATCTGGCAGGCATGACCAGGTTGCGCATTTATTTACAAGGGGAGAATTTGTTTTGGATAACACCAAGTGACTATATAGGATCTGATCCTGAAAGAACAGATGTGAATAGAGTTCCTGTACCTACGGTACTGTCTCTAGGCGTTAACATTAACTTTTAAAAAAAAACACGATGAAGACAAATAGATTTTTATTATTAACCCTAATCGGACTGTTTCTCGTTTCCTGTTCTGAAGATTTTTTAGAGTATGAGCCAGAGGGAGTACTTTCAAGTGAAAATGTGGCAACTGGCGAAAATGCTGAATCTTTAGTCATTGCAGCTTATGCTGGTATAGCCAACGACGATATGATTGGCCCATTGACCCATCAGTGGGTATTTGGCAGTGTGCGCTCTGATGATGCCTATAAAGGTGGTGGAGGTCGTGGTGATGTAGGTGAGGTCGATCGATACGAGCAATATAATTTGACGATACCTGACCAAGGTGAATTGATGGCACCAAGAACCTGGACCAATTACTATAAGGCCATTTCAAGGGCAAACTTTGCATTGCGTGTCATCAATGAAATTCCTGATGGAGAATTTGCGAACAAAACCCTGAGACAGGCTGAGCTCCGGTTTTTGAGGGCACACTCCCATTTCATGTTAAAGTTGATATTCAAGAAAATACCGTACATCACTGAAGAACTCACTCAAGATGAAGTGGCACAAGTATCCAATGATGTCGATAATGATGCTTTATGGAATACGATAGCTGAAGATTTCCTTTTTGCTTACAATAATCTGCCCAACTCACAGGAGGAAGTAGGTAGGGCTGATCGAAATGCAGCTGCAGCATACTTGGCCAAACTTCGTCTGTATCAAGCATATGAACAAAATGATCAGCATCAAGTCATCAACATCAATACTTCTAGACTAGAGGAAGTCATAAGCTATGCGGATGAGGTTGCAGGAAGTCTGGAATCTGATTTCGCAAATAATTTTTTGGATGGATTTGACAATGGGCCGGAATCCATATGGGCCGCACAGTTTTCCATTAACGATGGTACCACTGTGGGAAGGGTAAGTTTTGTAACTGGACTAAATTCACCACATGGCACTGGACTCTATGGTTGTTGCGGATTTCATCTTGCAAGTCAAAATATGGTGAATGCCTTTAAAACAGATGCGAGTGGATTACCGTTACTAGATACGTTTAACGATGCTGATATTTTCACGAACGTTGATTCCAATGGCGAAACACCACCAGATGCAGGTCTGACAGTAGATCCCAGACTTGACCATACTATTGGGATTCCGGGTCGTCCTTTTAAGTATAGGAACACCGTTAACGAGACCGGGGATATGGTCTACAATTTCAGCTGGGCAAGAGATCCAGGTGTTTATGGATACTTTGGTAATATGAAAGAACAACAAGCCCCGGATTGTTCCTGCTATGTTAAGGAAGGGCCATTTGTGGGAACCTCCAAAAATGTAGATTTCATAAGATATGCTGATGTACTCCTTTGGAAGGCCGAGGCATTAATTCAGTTAGATCGGTTGAGTGAGGCCCTGCCTATAATCAATCAAATTAGAGCCAGAGCGGCAGCTAGTACACAAAGACCCTTGGATGCAGGTGCAGCTGACATTTATAACATAGGAGCGTATACTTCCTTTCCCGATAAAGATTTTGCATGGAAGGCTTTAAAATTTGAGCGCAGATTGGAATTTGCCATGGAAGGTCATCGTTGGTATGATTTGGTGCGCTGGGGTGAGGCAGAACAAGTGTTAAATGCGTATTTGGCCGAAGAAAGTACGAAAAGGGATTTCTTGGCCAACGCAGAGTTTACTGCTGGAAGGGATGAATATTATCCCATTCCACAACGGGAAATCGATTTTACAGGCGGAGTTTATCTACAGAACCCTGGATATTAAACACCAAAAAAGTATAATTTAGATGGAGTCGGGTCTTACAAATTCTGCGATAAACCCGAATTAGTTTGAGTTAGTTTAGTTAATTGGGACACGGGCACTTTGTGCCCGCGTCTTTTTTTTAAATAAAATGTATGGAGAACAAAATATTGGGGCTGGACATTGGAGGGTCTGGTATTAAAGGAGCCATTGTCGATGTTGAAAATGGAGAACTGGTATCAGAGCGTATTCAATTGCAGACCCCTATACCTGCTACTCCTGATTCGGTAGCCAAAACCGTTAGTGAATTGGTTTGTCAGCTAAATTGGGAAGGTGCCATAGGATGTAGTTTTCCAATGGTGGTTGTTTATGGTAAGTGTCTGACCGCAGGCAACATGACAGAGGATTGGATAGGTGTGCAAATAGACAAATGCTTTGAGGCGATTTGTCCCAAGTCGAAGTTTTTTGTGGCAAATGATGCAGACCTTGCGGGAATGGCCGAAATGACGATTGGCGTTGGACAAACCCTTAAAGGAAAAGTAATAATGGTGACCATTGGTACAGGTTTAGGTACTGGGCTCTTTTATAATGGGATATTGGTGCCCAATATAGAAATGGGCAGGGTTTTATTCACTGATGGAAGACCTATTGAGTTTTATGCATCTGGCCTGGCAAGGAAAAATGAAAATCTGGAACTAAAGGAATGGGCAAAGCGCTTTGATTTTTTTCTTTCTCATTTAAACCGAGTAATGTCACCGGACCATTTTGTGATTGGGGGCGGACTGAGCAAAAAATTTCAAATGTTCAAAGATGAACTGAATACAAATGTTCCTTTACATTTGGCCCAATATGGAAACGATGCCGGTATTATCGGAGCAGCACTTTATGCAGCTAACCGAAGTTCCAAGAAATATGAAAATATTCAGTTTAAATTATAGCTGCATTTACCATCAAATATGTTTATTTAAAGTCTAAACAAGAGCAAGCGAAACCAAGTTTCGCGCTGCAAGCCCCAAAACTTACCTTTAACTAATACTACTGAGCGAGGTAAATTTTGACCAACACTTGTTCTTATTGTCTTTTTTGCAAAAAAATGCCCTGATTTTACTGGTCTAAACCTCTTTTTTAGTAAAAAAGGGCAATTACTGCTATAGTCAATACAGTGATATATCAAGAATTGAAGACACTTTGGTTTAAAAGACCAAAATTCAATTTTTAAGCTAAAAATTCCTTGGTTTTATTGGGCTGAGAGCATTTTTAAGCTAAAAATGAACAAAACATGAAGAGCTGATATTTTGCAAAACCCCCTTGAAATCCTGGCTTTTCCGAAGGAAAATGAATCAATAGCGCTGCGTCAGCACGCTATCCTCTTGCTCTTCACTTTTTCTTTGCAGGCAAAGAAAACATAAATAGCCATGTTCAACATGATGGAACATTGGAGTCTTTGATTACTGCAAATAGGTTATTGCACCCTATTTCTATTTTAATTCACGCTTATCTTTCCGAACACTATAAAATTGAAACAGGAACCTCGTGCAAAAGTTGTGGTAAGATTGGGGCAAAATTAAAGCCAATTAAAAATTTACCACACGTTGAAGAGCATCATCGGTTTTTTTGTTCGTGAAGTTGGATTGGTACATCATTGTGGTGGTGATGGAAGAATGACGGTAAAGTTGTTGTAGTAACTGAACTGGAATATGATCTCCAGCAATATTCCCAAAACTGTGCCTTGCAACGTGCATGGTCACCTTTTTGCTTATCTCTGCATTTTCAGCAATGGTACTCAGTTCTTCATTGATTTTTCTGATGGCTTGCTTAGTTTTGCTCCAGAGCAACTTTTTGTCTTTAGAATTTACATATTTAAGAAATGGAAAGATAAAATCATTGTCTCCGTCCCTAGAATTTTCGTAGAACTCAATAATTTTCACAGCCTTATCCGGTATAACCAATGAAACTAATTTGGAGTTCTTTTTCATTGTATAGTGTAATCGATTATCATAAATATCGTTCCACTTCAATTGTAGGACATCCGAAGCCCTTATTCCTGCAAGATAAAAACTAAATAACCATACATCCCTGGCATGTTTTTGATTTCTGGACAGGGAAGCTAAATTTTCAATTTTTTTTATTTCACTGGCACTTAGGCCCACTTTTTCCGTTTCGGGAAACTTAATAGCAATTTTATCATGCCCAAAGGGATACAGTTTTCTGTCAACAAGTCCTATTTTAATAGCTCTATTGTAAACGGTTCTAATTACAACCAGATTGTTAATTACCGATCTTTCAGAAACTTTTCGCACTGATTTCAGATAATTGATAAATCCCTTTAAAAAACGTTCATCCACTTCTCTAAATGGAAGGGTTGTTGATTTGTGGTATTTTTTTAAATGATTAATTCGTGGCTTGTCGGAAGAAAGTTGATTCAATTTGTTATTGGTTTCAAGTTCGTTCAAATATTCTTCAGCAACTTGAAAAAAGTCTTTCCTGTTTATGACAGATTCTATCTCATCTTTGATTTGACCGGCAGAAATATCTTTGTTCTCTGCTTGCAACCTTAAAATAACCTTACCAGTTTCTGCAAGTTTTATTTCCAAAAAGTTGTTAAGATGGGCGTAATTGGGATGGGATTTTTTGAGTTGTCTTTTTTTGGAATCCCAGTATTTTGCATCGACATAATGGCCCAAATAAATGTAGCTTGTTCTTCGATCTTTTGAAATTCTTATCGCCAATGGGTATTCACCAAATTTATTTGGTTTTTTCCTTAGTACTATTTTTGTGTTACTGGCCATTTACATTATAATCTCTTAGTAAATATAACACAAAGTTGGTACAACATAGGTACAACATTTCTTGGAATTAATTGATTTTATTTGAAATCACGAAAAATCAAAAAACTGATAAACAGTTGATTATGAATAAATAGAGTGAGATATGACTCAAATAGCGCTGGATTCAAAATCCAGTGTCTTCGGACGTGTGGGTTCGATTCCCACCCAAGGTACAATTAAAGACCCCGACAATCATAAATTGTCGGGGTCTTGTTGTTTTATTGCCTGCTTTAATTTGTCACTACATTCAAATGTTATGCAGTCAATAGCTATTTTTCATACTTTTGGATTATGAAAGTCTTGGCGGTCATCTTGTCCTTATTGATTGTGGTCCTGTCATCATTTCCATGTTGCCAGGACGATGATTTGTGCCCCGACTCCACATCTTTGGCCCACACGAAAGAGCATTGTGCGCACGATGATGTTCCACACGATGATGATTCTCATAAAAATCAATCACCTTGTTCCCCATTTTATAATTGTGGTCGATGTTCAGCATTTACTATAAGTTTAAGTTCAATTGATTTTTTGGCATACTCGCCAAACACGATTTGACCAAATATATACGGGAAGCCTCAATGACCCACAGTTTTCTGATATTTATGCGCCAGTAGATGGGTTTGTAGTAAATGGTGGAGTGAAAATCAAGCTTTAGCCAAAACCCGATTGAATGGAATGAAGCTGCCTAAAAAGTCGATTTACGCCAAACTGAACTTGATTGAGTGTCTCATCATAATTTGCGAATCAGCATAATGGGACATCGAATTGAATTTAGAATGATGTATTTCCGAACATTTTAGTCAGCTTCATTTTTTGTGTCAAATATTGATATTAAGGTACACGGAAAACCTGTTTTTAACCTCTACCTTTCCATTGTTCAGGTCCTGTGCAATGGGCAACATGGTAGAAACGCCCAGTGCGTATTGTTTAAAATTCACTTCGGCGCCCAATTTGCCAAAAAAAGCATTTCCCCCCGTATCGGATACGGCTAGACCATATGCTTTGTTTTTATCAAAATATTCGCCGCCAACACCAAGTTGTGGGGTTAACGCAAAATTAGTCCCAAAATAATAGGTTTTGTAGGTGTTGAGAGCGTAATTAAACTGATTTCCAAAACGATATTCTTTTTCATTTTTCGACTTAATGGTGTAATTGGCCATCACGGACAAGCCCCAATTTCTATGGGTGATACCATAATTGGCGGCCAACAAATAATCCCAGCTGCCAGTTCCCAATTGAAAACTGGGGTTGACACTGCCTTCAAGGTTTGCTTCATCAAACTTGCCTGTGGGCATTTTAACACCACCTCCCAATTGCAAAGTATGTCGGGGTTTGATTGAGATAATGCTATCCGGGGTTTGTTTCAGTATTTGATAGAACCCAAGAATGGTAGCATCGCCAATTCCGTTGATGCTTTGTTCCGTATTATCTGCAAATTCCCTGGAATGGAACTGATAGGGGAGTACGGCATTGATGATAAAACGCTCTCCAAGTGGAATCTGTGTCCATAATTGTAGGGTATTGAAGTGCTCATCAATCCACGGCGAATTGGCAAAAATACCATCACGGGACTGATAACGCTGGGCTATATACCTGAGCCCTATGAAATTGTTGTTCAATCCGGTGCCAAAACCCATGCTTCCGCCATTTCCGCTACAGCCGCAAGTATCACAAAATTCATCGAACATCATTAGGGTTGCCGATGTGGTTTTGGTACATGGATTTACGGGTGTTTTATTGGATGTCCCGGTATGGATTCCTAAAATCAATAAAAAAAGTAGTGTTATGTAAATTTTCATAAGGTTAGTATTCGGCGAATCTTTCGTCATTAATAAATTCTTGATCGGTAAGGGTATTTAAAAAGGCGATCAGGGCTAGTTTTTCTGTTTCGATCAGAGAAATTCCCAGACCTTCATCTGTTTTTAACAAAGGGTCCAGCGTGGGGGAGTCCTGTACCCCATTTTGATAGAAGTTCAGTACGGACTCCAAACTTCCAAATCTACCATCGTGCATGTATGGGGCGGTCAGGGCCACATTCCTTAAACTGGGCACCTTGAACTTGTAATTGTCATCCGTACTGCCGCTTACCAAGGCCCTGCCCAAGTCGTTGATGTTCGGGTTTGGAGGGAGGCCATTGTTCCTAAAACTTCCATCGGAAAACAGGTCGGAGGTGTGGCAGCTAGCGCATTTTTCTTTGAAAATAGACATGCCTTGAAGTTCTTGGTCGGTCAAAGTAACCCCATCTTCGTTCCGTACATATTTGTCGTACTTGGAGTTATAAGAAACCATCAGCACCATAAACTGTGCAATGGCTTTCAAAAAGTTCTCGTGGCTTACACCGCCTTCTTCAAAAGCGGCATTAATTGCATTTTGGTAATCGCCATCTTTCTGTAATTTTTGAAGAACTCCTGTCATGGTTTCTCCCATTTCCACCTCGTTTGTAATCGGGATTATGGGAAAAAGATCCAAGTGATTGGTGGCTCCGTCCCAAGCGAATTCCGAAAAGAAAGCCATGTTGGCAATCGAGGGAGTGTTTCGGGTTCCTTCTAAATCGTTTATGCCATGGCTAAATTGATGACCATGGTGCGTGAACGAAAATTTTTGTTCATGACAAAAACCACAGGATATAAAACCGTTTGCTGATAATTTGCCATCATAAAACAGTTTTTTTCCCAATTCAAAACCGAATTTGGTAGGAGGATTGGCTTCTGCATTATAGATCATTGGCGGAAAGTTTGAAGGTATGGTAACGGACAAGAGTTCGTTGTCACCAATACTCTGGTACTCCTCATCGTTTTGGCTACAGGCAGATAACATCATTAGCAGGATAGCCCATATTAGATGTTTCATAGGTATAAAATTGAATTTGAGGGCTGTTCATTTTATGAACAGCCCATAATAAATCTAGTGTGAGCTTCCGTCTCCGTTGTGTACGTGATCGACAGTGAACATATTTGATGTGTTTGTGGCGATTAGGGGTGATTTTTCCTCGCTGACCATAATTACCGCTTGTTCGGTAAGCGATATTTTATGTTGTCCATCCAGTATATTGCCGGCATTGGCCACAATATGGATTATCGGGGTCATATCATCACTGACCAAGGCATCTGTTCCAAGGCTTAGCGTGGTTTCTTTGTAATTGTCCAAGCTGGAACCGTGACTTCCCATATGAATCTTAAAATTGGTGTCATCGGTAACCGTGGCCGAGGTAAACGTTCCCTCAAAATTCAGGAACTTGTAGCCGGCTTGCCAGGACCACATCATGTTATTGTTTTCAGCTTCGGTAAGGAGGTCTCCCTGTCCTTCGGCTCCCAAGAGATACTTTTCTTGGTCCACACCAATTCCAAACGTTATTGAAGTGTACTTGCCGGCAGGAACATCGTAAAGAACTACTTCTGTTTTTCCGGTTTCTTCGCTTGTTATAAAAAAGCCCGTATCCTTAGGATAGGTGAATATATTGCCATCTTCATCGGTCAGCCTAAAATTTCCGACAATGTAGTTTAGGCGTTCTATGGTCAAGGTCTCATTTTGGGAATTGGTGTAGGAAGATCCTAAAATAAGGTCGTCCCCGGATACGCTGTTGTCAAATTCAATTTTTACCATTCCGGTACCTGTTAGTTGCGTAGAATCGTCATCGCTGCTACATGATGCCAATAAAATGGATAAGAATAATGCGGTTGATAATTTATAAATTGATTTCATCTGTAATTCAAATAGTTATGAGTTGGGAAGCCTCTGCTTAAAAGCCTCCCGGATTAAAAATGTTACATACATGTGCCAAGGGCACAATACTTAAAAGTATAGGCACAGTTGCTTTTTTCCCTTTAGGGAAATAGCACAACTATAAAAAAGGTCGGTGTTAACAGATGGGCGGGCGAAAAACCGAAGCTGTAAATTGGCGCGGTTTGCTCGAGGTAAATTCCGGTAACTGGTCGTTTTCCAAAGTTTGGGGAGCAAAATCACAAAAAAGAATATCCACAAAGCCGATGGGATACTCTTTCATGTTAATAGAGGGTAGATTTTGCTTTTTTTCGTCTTGTTCTTCTTGCAACATTTTGGACAGATAGCACTTACCGTTACAGTTGAGCATTGGTTTGTCCTTGTTCACGCACAAATACTCGGCAATGTAGTCTTGGTTGACCACATATTCAAAAACAGGAAGTACGGGCCTTAACATGGCCATTACATACAAAAGTGTGAACAATATGGGAAGACTCCGCTGTTTCAAGAAAGATTTTTTGAACCTGTACAAATATAATCCACTTAATTGATCGATGTAAAAGAAGTTGTCCGTTTTAAGCAGCTTTTAGTTCTTTTTCCAAAGCTATGAAACAGGATAGTTTTTTTTGGGGGCTGTAATGTGGCAATATTTTGATGTGACATAGATAAGGTTCGCCATTTTTGCGATAGTTGATCACCGCGCCATCAAAACTGTGATGCGCGTTTAACTGTTCCCTAATTTCTTTTTTGATGGTTTTTGATGTTTCTTTTCCTTGTAAAAAGCTCGGTTTTTTTTGTAGCGCGTAATTTTTTCGATACCCTGTCATTTCTATAAAACCATCATTCACCCAAAGAATGGAATGGTCCGGGTCGGTAACGACCAAGGCGTCGTAGTTTTCCTTTTTTATAAGACTCTGATTCTCTTGCGATATTTCCTCACCAAGCAGGTAGGTGATTTTCTTTAGGTCTGCTTCTTTTTTTAGGTTGCCCAGTAACCTGTGATAGCTTTCCAAATAAAAATCAAAGCTTAGTAATGGGGATGCCTGGAGTTTGTTGTCTTTCGTCATTGTTTTGTTCTACGTTAAATTAAACCACTGGAATTGGTGTTTTGTCCTGGTTCAAGGCAACAAAGGTGAACTGGCCGCAGATGGCCTTTTCCCTTTGGTTGGAATACATTTCTTCCAAATAAATGTCCACTTGCACTTTTAAACTTTTGTTGCCCACCTTTATTACTTCGCCTATCAGTTCAATAATGGTACCTGCAGGAATTGGGTGGTCAAAATCTATACGATCTGTACTTACGGTCACCATTCGTTTTCTGCTGAACCGTGTTGCAGTAATAAAGGCAACCTCGTCCATTAGGCTAAGTGCGGTTCCGCCAAACAAGGTGTCGTAGTGGTTTACGGTATTGGGGAATACCGCTTTAAAAATGTTTGTTTTTGATCGCTGTATGCGTTCGCTGATTTCCATGGCAAAAGCTTTTATAAAATTGAACAATTAGATAAAAGCTCCTTAGCTCAACTTCGCAATGCCTTAAACAAGTGGAACGTGTGTGGAGTTTTGCCGGATAAGCCGGTGAAAGTTCAAACGTTCGACTTGCCCTTTACGCGAAGGCATCGTCAAAATCCTACAAAGTAGGAACGAAATGGGCAGGTATCCTGGCTTGTTCGATTTTTGCCACCTTCTCATCTTTTTTTGGGAAAGACAATGGTTTTTTGCAAAAACATACTATTCCAAAAACGGAATCGAACTTACAGTTGCGCGTCAGCTCGTGATTTACACACGATTCCCTTTTAATTCCGATATGTGTCGGAAACCCTATCGTTATGATAAAGAAATTAAGTAAAGAACTTATTTGGTGGTAAATGTATCGAAATTTGAATTTACCTTGAAATTATTTCTGTCCGAATTTTATGCGGTAAAATTTAATGAACAGATCTTTTGGGGTTGGTGCTTGGGCGGAATTGGACAAATGATCTTTTTTTTGATTGAAATCTGCTTAAAGCCTTATGCAATAAGGGTGTTTGGGATTATATGTTTGCAATTGTTAAAAAACTGTGAAAAAGTATTTCTTGGCAGTCGGTTCCAATGTGGATTTTTCTCAGCCCTTATCCTACGTTTGTTCCCATGGATTTTGAACGTCAAAAATTTCGAATGTTGATAACAGTGTTAAGAACCTGATCGACGAAACTTCAAATCGAAGTGAAGAAAATATGAATTTTACAGTCAAGCTATTTTTTCAACTCCAAACCGTTTTCTTCATGCAGATAACTCATATAACTAAGAGGGATTTTAGTACGCAAGAATTTGATTTACACAAGATTACGAATGCAATCTTGAAAGCCATGACAGCTGTGGAGCATGGCCAGATCACCGATGCGCAGACCATAGCCAGCAACGTAAATAAAGAGTTGTTGGAACGAAAGAGCCAAGACCAACATTATGTGCCCACTGTTGAAGAAGTGCAAGATGTTGTAGAGAACCAACTTATGGACAGTGAGTTCCACGATGTTGCAAAGGCGTACATTATTTATAGGAACAAAAGGGCCCAAATGCGGGAGTCCGATATTTTTGAAAAACGAATAAACCTTAAACCTTACGAATACCCACAATTATACGAATACGTTCCCGCGATCAGACACTCGTATTGGATACATACCGAGTTTAACTTTACCAGCGATATCCAAGATTTTAAATCCGGATTGACCGAAGTGGAACGAAGTGCCATTAAAAATACCATGTTGGCCATTTCCCAGATCGAGGTGGCCGTAAAAACATTTTGGGGCGACATATACCATCGTATGCCAAAACCAGAAATAGGTTCGGTTGGAGCCACATTTGCGGAGAGCGAGGTGCGCCACCACGATGCTTACTCGCACCTACTGGAAATTTTGGGACTGAACCAAGAGTTTGAAAACCTGAAGAAGAAACCGGTGATCATGAAAAGAGTGCAGTATTTGGAGACAGCACTTAAAAATGCAAAAAGCGAAAACAATAAGGAGTATGCCGAGTCCATTTTGCTATTTTCCCTTTTTATCGAACATGTTTCCCTTTTCTCCCAGTTCCTGATCATTATGGCGTTCAACAAACATAAAAATGTACTGAAGGGAATTTCGAACGTTGTGGAGGCCACATCCAAGGAAGAGCAGATCCATGGTGATTTTGGTATCGATGTAATCAATATCATCAAAAAAGAACACCCTGAATGGTTCGATGATGCATACAAGGAAATGATCCAAGATATCTGTGAGAAGGCATTTGAATCGGAAAGTAAAATAGTGGATTGGATATTTGAAGCTGGTGAATTGGATTTCTTGCCCAAAAACTTGGTAAACGAGTTTATCAAGAACAGATTCAACAACTCATTGGAGAGTATCGGGATTTCTAAAATATTTGATGTCGATCAAAAATTATTGGAGCAGACCGAATGGTTTGATGACGAGATCATTGGAACAAAACACGGAGACTTTTTTGTAAAAAGATCCATTAACTATAGCAAAAGAACACAAAGTATAACAAGCGACGACCTTTTTTAAATTATGGAGAAGAGAACACAACTAACCCCGACCACAGACCAAAAACAAGACAATAAAACACAAGAACTTGTAAACGCAAGAAAGGATACCTTGTCTAAACTTAAAACCGAGGAAGACAAGGGGTTCGAATGGTTGAATGAGTATAGCCGAAAGTTTTTGGCATCTGGGTACCTAACCGAGGGCGTAACCCCTGAAGGGCGTATCCGCGAGATTGCCGATAGGGCCGAGGAGATATTGCAAATTCCTGGGTATTCGGATAAATTTTATGGATATATGTCCGAAGGATTTTTCTCCTTGGCATCTCCAGTTTGGTCCAATTTTGGTAAAAAACGTGGTTTGCCCATTAGTTGCTTTGGCTCACATATCGACGATGATATGGGGAATATCCTTTATACACAGTCCGAGGTAGGAATGATGTCCAAACTAGGTGGTGGGACATCGGGATATTTTGGAAATATTAGGCACAGGGGTGCTCCTGTAAAAAATAATGGTCAAGCCTCGGGAGCAGTTCATATTATGCAGTTGTTCGAATCCATGGTAGATGTGGTTAGCCAAGGTTCGGTTCGTCGCGGTCGTTTTTCTCCATATTTACCGATCGATCATAAGGATATCATGGAATTTTTAGAGATCGGTACCGAGGGTAACCCGATCCAACAATTAACACATGGTGTAACGGTGACCAACCAGTGGATGCAGGAAATGATCGAGGGAGACGTGGAAAAAAGAACCATATGGGCCAAAGTGTTGCAACGTAGGGGTGAAATGGGATATCCGTATGTGTTCTTTACCGATAATGCCAATGACGGTGCAGCGGATGTATACAAGGACAAGAACCACCGTATTCATGCCAGTAACCTGTGTACAGAGATTATGTTGCCATCTAATGATTATTGGTCTTTTGTTTGTGTGCTCTCCAGCGTAAACTTGATGCATTACGATAAATGGAAAAAAACCGATGCGGTAGAGACCATGGTCCATTTCTTGGATGCAGTAATTACAGAGTTCATCGAAAAATTGGAGGCTTACAGAGATTCTTCGGACAGAGAGGACAGACAGACTTTCCTATTTATGGAAAGAGCTTACAACTTTGCAAAGCAAAACCGTTCCTTGGGTCTTGGGGTCTTGGGCTGGCATTCTTTATTGCAGTCCAAAAGAGTGGCCTTTAACAGTCAGGAAGCGTATAACTTGAACAGCGAAATTTTTAGGGAAATCAAAGAACGTTCCTACAAAGCTTCAGAACAATTGGCCGAACGATTTGGTGAGCCGGAGGTGTTGAAAGGTTACGGAAGGCGTAACGCAACATTGAACGCGATTGCGCCTACTACCTCATCTGCCTTTATTTTAGGTCAAGTGTCCCAAGGAATAGAACCCATTTGGTCCAACTGTTATGTAAAGGATATTGCCAAGATCAAAACAACCATCAAAAACCCATTTTTAATGGATTTGTTGGAGGAAAAAGGACAAAATACGCCTGAAGTTTGGAAAAGTATCCGTGATATGGATGGTTCTGTACAACATTTGGACTTTTTGACCGAAGAAGAAAAGGCGGTCTTTAAAACCTATTCAGAAATAGATCAACTTGATATAATTTATCAAGCTGCCAATAGGCAGAACCATATAGATCAAGGGCAATCGGTGAACATTATTGTGCACCCGGACATGCCTACCAAGGATATCAACAAAATCCACGTTACCGCTTGGAAATTGGGACTTAAATCCCTGTACTACCAGCATAGCATGAATGCTGCACAAAAATTCAAGCAAAAGAAGGATTGTGTGAGCTGTGAGGCATAGAAAATCCAAATTTGACATTAAAAAAGGAGGTCCCGACAACGGGACCTCCTTTTTTTTGTTCTATTGAAGAAGACTTTATTTAAATACGGGACCAATCATATTTTTGCGTCCGTGGTTTTAGTTTTTATTGCTGTGGGCAAATTAATAAAACGAAGGACAGTCTCCGTTTTATTCCACAATCTTAATGTCCACAGATGTTCTACCTTGCCATCCAGTGGCATCCGTTACGGAGTAGGCACAATGGTAGTCGCCGGTATCTATATCTTCCGGTATGGTAATGCTAATATTGATCTCATGTGAAGTTCCGCCTTCTGCAATAGTAAAGTTTTGCATGTAGATCAATGGATTTTCTGCACTTTTAACAGCTTCTAGATCACATTGAGCACCCTGGTCATCGTGGGTGTGGTGGTCAAAATTGTGATGTATGTCCAAACTATAGGAGGCCAAGGATACATTATCCGTTGCTTGGGCCTTAAATGTGTAGGTCTGACCCCTTTGCAGTACTTCGCAGGCTTGGGGAAAGCCACCCGAGAAGTTTATGCTGATCGCAGGCTTTTCTTCATCAATAGTAGAGTCGTCACTACTTGAGCAGCTCGACAAAATTATGATTGAAGTGGCGATAAAGATGTGTTTAAATTTTAGTTTCATAGTTTTTTTTTAAAACCTTGGAGCCCTAAAGGGCCCCACGGATATTCATATTAAACTGTAGGTACTGTAATATCGATATGGTCTTCGAATTCGTGGATGTTTCCATCCTCGTCCTCGATAGTAAAAATAATGTGATATTCCCCTGCTGGAGCAGTAGCAGGTACTTCTATGTGCTCATGGAACTCTGCCTCGGTCAATTCGTGGTAATCCTCGGAAAAGTCGCCTTCGTAATCCCATTCCACTTCTCCTTCGCCTACTTCAATGTCGTGGGCATGAACATCCACCAATACCTCATGTATACCATTTACCGCTTCGATCATAAATTCTATATGGAAATCGCTTCCTCGCTCTACGGTTTCATCCATTTCAAAATCGCTTACGGTAATAGGATCAAGAATTTGGATGTGACCTTCGATTTCTGTTGTATTTCCAAGGGCATCGGTCACTACCAGTTCAATGTGGTATTCTCCCGCGGGAATGTTGGTCGGAATATCGATGTGTTCATGGAATGTAGGGTTGATCACCAAGTAATCGGCATCGGTCCAAGTTTGTTCGTAATCCCAATCTACTTCACCTTCTCCGGCCTCTACCTCGTCTGAATGAATGTCGATGGAGATACTTTGTACAACTCCTTCGGCAGTAATTTCCGCTTCTAAATGAAGGTCCGATCCTTTATAGGCAACTTGATCGGTAGAATGGGCACTGCCCTCTCCAAATTCAAAATTGGCGATAACCGGGGCTGCTACTGCGTCGGTTCCATCATCATCGCTACTACAAGATTGAAGGGCTACGCCTAAAAATGCGATAATTGCAAGTGGTTTTAACATTGATTTCATTTTTCTTCTGTTTTTGATATTAGACTTAATTTGATTTATTTAAAATGGTATGGTCATCGAAATGGATAAGTTCCTGCCAGGTTCAGGAACGTCGATAAGCCGATAAAAACTGGTGTGATCGTAGTATTCTGTATTGAATACATTATTTAGTTTTATGCGTAATTGCATAGGTTGTGCCGTTTTGAACATTGTTATCCCTGCCATGGCGGATATATGGAGTACTTGAAAACCTTCTGTTTTTTCCTCTGGAGGTACAATATCGTTTTGGGCAGCGGTTATCCTATATTCCGCGGTGATACTCGGTGCTTTTAAAAAGGATACATTCTTAAATTGATAGTTGGCAGAGAGCAAAGTGGAGAGGGGCGGATTAAAGGGTAGCGTGAAATCCTTTTTGGGTCCACTGGTCTGTCTGGAATACACATATTCCAAAGAAGCGTCCAAACGTAGATCGTTGCCGACGGTTGCACCTACCCGTGCCTCGCCACCAAAACGGACTACCTCGCTTTGGGTATATTCGTACACTTGTAAGGTCTCATAGTAATTGGAGGTAGGGTTGAGATAAATGTAATTTTCAAAATAGTTGAAAAAAGGGCTGATACCAAAATCAAAATAGTTGTTGGAATGATCGATATCCAAATCTATTTGATAGGATTGTTCTGGGTCTAGATCTATTCTTCCCCTTTCGTAACGGTACATATGATAGTTTACCCCATCTGAAGCCAACTCATTGGCCAAAGGCATTCTAAAACTCTTTCCAACGTTTACTTTATATGTAGTATTATTATTGAGGTAGCTCAAACCCAAAGAGCCGCTTAGGTTGCCAAATTCCAAATCCTCGTCTCGTGCACGTTGCAAAAATACATTGGAGGTGGTGCCATCGGGATTGTTTACAACAGATCGGAACCAGTCTGTGTAGGATGTTGTCCGCATAAGGCCAGCATCGTATCGCAAACCTCCCTGTAAGTGTAAATTTTCACTGATTTTATAATGGTCAAATACAAACACTCCCGCGGTATACCGGTCATAAGCAGGAATCAGAAAGCCCCATCCACCTATATTATTGTTCTGGTATTCCGTATTTATTCCAAAAACAATGTCATGTCTATCATTGGGCTTAAAGGTGTCTTTTAAGTTCAGCGAATAGGTGTTTTTTGTAAATACCCTTTCCCTGCTGTTGGGGGGTGTGGGCATATAACCATGGGGAACAGGTTCGGAGTGCTCCTCTCTTTGGTTGTTTTGGTAACCAAGGTCCAACTGAATGGTGTGCGCTCCTTTATAAAAAGTGGTGTTATTGGTTATTTTAAAGTGGTTTACCTTGTGGTAGGGTAAATCGATATCCCGATCGGAACTATCATAATCGATAGAGGAGTTCCTAACCTCGAGACCATGGGCATTGGCAAAGAATCCATTTTTGGCGTTTACATTGCTGAAAAAAGTTTCTGATTTAATGTTTTCCGTTACAAAACCAATGCTAGCACTGGCATTGGCTTCCATGCCCGCTGTATTTCTGAGATGATTTTCGTACAGGTCAAAAACGTAGCCCTCGTAATAAATTTTATCGGTGGGCACTTTGTAATCGCCATAATCCCGGTAGGTCAATCGCCCACGATAGAACCATTGTTCTTTTCTTCCTTGGATTCCAGTGGAAATACCTAAAAGATCATTATTGGTCTCACCAAGTAGGTTTACTTCACCATTAAAGGAGTTCGGCATGGGTATTTTTGAGGGCTGGATGTCCACTACACCGGCTATGGCATCGGAGCCATATAATAAAGATGCGGGACCTTTAATGATCTGTATGTTCTCTATCCCGTATTGGTCTATTTCGAGCCCATGATCATTTCCCCATTGTTGGGCTTCGTGCTTAATGCCGTTTTGGACCACACTTACCCGATTAAATCCGAGCCCCCTGATTACAGGTTTTGATTGCCCTGAGCCAATGGTTATGGTGCTTACACCAGGAATTTTTTTAAGGGTTTGCATTAAGCTGTTCTCGCGGTTGGTTTCCAAAAATTCCTTGTCCACTCCAACTGAAATTGTTGAGAGTTCTTGAGCCTGTCTTTTGTCACTTTTTCCAAGTAGCTCGATCTCATCTAAATTGGTCACCTTCTCCGTTAATTTTATTGTGTATTCGCTAAGGTTTCGATCCACTTCTATAACCAATTTGATAGGAGCGTAGGCAATATGGGATATTTCAAATGTATGAGCTCCTTTAGGTATATTCTCAATAATAAATTCACCGTTTAGCGAGGAGACGGCATGTTTTGTACTACCAACAATATTGGCGCCTGAAATAGGGGCCAAAGTACTCGAATCAATAACCGAACCTTTAATAGTGTAGGTTTCCTGAGCCCAAATCAAAGTGTTGAAACCAATAAACAAACAAGCAAGAAGTGTGTATTTTATCATTATAAAAACTAGATTTTGTAACTAGCTTCTCTTTTGGGGGAAGCATTTATGGAGGTTCCATCAAGTGTGTTTCTAGTATAGGGGGTCGACTTAATGCTTAAAACAAGTATTTGTCAAAAACTGATGTATTGCATACACCAAAAGCAAGTTTTGGATTTTAAGCAAAATCAAGTCATAGTAAATGGTAAAAATCTAAATACCAAAAACGAGGATGGAGGATGTTATGTGGTAGGGGGAGGCCTCGAAAACAGATGGCTTATGGTAAGCGTTCCGGAAACCTCAAAAAAATAGGAATTGGTAACTTTTGGATAGTAAACCACAGTGTTCTCAATGGTAGGCTCAACAATATCGTTTACTATTCCAGGGGATTGACTATCGTGTGCTATATTCAAGCATATCTCACAATGGTCTAGATAATCGTCTGTATCGTTATGATGGGTAAGCGCATGTAAGCCTACGAGCTTGGTTGCCAAAAAGAGGACAAACAAACCGTAAGCGATACTATTGCCAAGACGATTCTTTTTCATGGAAAAGCAAATTTATAAAAAAACCAGCGAAATGTGCTAATGGTCAAGGATGTTTGAATTAAGATGAATTAAATATTGGGTTTAGTATCGTTTTATATCTACAATAAGAAAGAAAAGCTTAGGAAAAGGTAGGTTGTTTCTTTCATCATATTTATACTATTTCACAACAAAAGCCCCTTTGCATACAACATAACTTATCTATTCTAGCCTGTTCTTGATAAGTTTGGAGAAGCCTTACTTCGTAAGGATAAACCTCAGCAGCTAGACTATGAACAAACCGCTAACCCTCCTGCGTTGCAGGCATTCTTTATTGATGGTACTTTTTGTGTTGGCATCAATTAAAGCTGGATATTCGCAGGATTGTTCGGTCAATGCAGGTTCGGACCAAAATTTTGACCGTACGACGACGGTGTTTTTGGGTGCCGATGTGCCTCCGGTCGGTTCCGGTGTTTGGACACAACTATCGGGCCCAACCCTAGTGACTTTTGATGATGCCACCGATCCAAGCACCCAAGTCTTCAATACTGCTTTGGGAACCTATATTTTTGAATGGACCGTTTCAGATGTTACCTGCAATACTGCTTCGGACACAGTGGGGATTACCATCGAAGGAGTAGATCTGGAACTGGAAATAGTAGTTAACGATCCACTGCCGAATATTGGTGATGTAGTGACTTTTACAATTAATTTGAGCAATTTTGGGGATGTTGACGCCACGGGTGTCGCCATTGAAAACCTTGTTCCATCTGGTTTCAACAATGTAACCGCAATAAACAATAGCGGAACTTTTAGTTTTATTACGGATAAAGTTAGTTGGACAGGTATAAACGTTCCTGTAGGTACAAATACGGCCTCACTGAGTTTTGATGCTACTGTACTGACCCCAACGGCAACGATGGGGGAGTTTACACACGTTGCAGAAATTATTTTTGCCGATCAATTGGATGTGGATAGTACACCGAACAACGATGACGGAGATCAAAGTGAAGATGATGAGGACAATATTACTCCAGCACCACAACAAGCCGATTTATCATTGACCAAAACAGTGGTAGGAGGGGATTTATCTCCCTTTGTGACCGAACAGATCGGTTTTGAAATAACCATTGCCAACAATGGACCGCACGACGCCACCAATGTACGGGTCGTAGATCAAATACTTTCGGGCTTCAACTATATTTCCTATTCAGCAACAACAGGCACGTACGATCCCATTAGCGGCTTTTGGGAAGTGGGGACATTGGCCAATGGCAGTATTCAAACACTTACCATAAATGTAGAGGTCAATGCGACAGGAAACCATACCAATACCGCACAAATTATCGCTTCGGACGCTTTTGATATAGATTCGACTCCGGCAAATGGTGTTTCCTCAGAAGATGACCAAGGGGATGTAGTAATATCGCCCCAGGAGTTGATCGATCTATCCTTGACCAAAAGCATTGATAAATCCCCACCATTGGTGAGCGATAATGTCCGTTTTACAATTGTAGTGACCAATGATGGACCAAGTGATGCCACCTCGGTGGAAGTTACCGACCTGTTGCCATCGGGATACACTTACGTTTCGGACAATAGTGGAGGAACTTATAACCAGATAACTGGAATCTGGAATGTTGGTACATTGTCCAGTGGCAATTCAACGAGCCTTTCGATTTTGTGCAATGTAAATGCCTCCGGTATTTACGAAAATACAGCAGAAATTACAGGACATGACCAAACAGATGTGGATTCCGCACCAAATAACGGTCTTCTGGGAGAGGATGACCAAGATAGTATTTCGGTGGTCCCCGAACCGTTGGTAGATATTGAAATAACCAAAACTGTTGACGAACTTGTCCCAGAAGTCGGAGAAGAAATACGCTTTACGGTAACCGTACAAAACAATGGCCCCAGTGATGCCACTAATGTTGTGGTAACGGATGTACTGTCAACAGGATATCAGTTGGTGGCAGCAAACCCATCTGTGGGAACGTACAATGCCACCAATGGTTCTTGGGTAGTGGGCAATTTGGCGAACGGGATTTCGGAGACTTTGGAAATATCCGTAGATGTGTTGCCAACTGGAAACTACAGCAACACGGCCGAGTTGACCAATGTGGCCGAAAGGGATATAGATTCAAGCCCCAATAACAATAACGAGACCGAAGATGATCAACAGACCATAGAACCAATTGTAGTTCCGGTGGCCGATCTCCTGTTGCGCAAATCCGTAAACGAATTGAGCCCGTACGTGGGACAAAATGTGATCTTTACCCTAAACATTACCAATTTAGGCCCTAGTGAAGCTTCAGGGGTTCAAATTATGGATCTATTACCGGACGGTTATACCTATGTTTCCCATGACGCAACTGCGGGAATTTATATCCCTACAACGGGTATGTGGACCTTAAACGCAGATATCGGCGATGGAAACACAGAAACACTTTCTATAGTGGCAACAGTGAACGATCAAGGGGATTACTTTAATGTAACCGAAGTATTTGCCGCAGATCAATTGGATCCCAACTCCATTCCCAATAACAATAATGTTTTTGAAAACGATCAAGATAGTGCTGGTACTACACCCGTGCCATCTGCAGATTTAAATTTGAACTTGGCGGTGGACAACGAGTTTCCCGATGTAGGAACACAGGTAACCTTTACCGTAACATTGGCCAATGAAGGTCCCAGTGATGCCATTGGAGTGGCCGTGGAAAATTTACTATCGGATGGATTTACATATATTTCCGATAATTCTAACGGGTCGTTTGATCCATCTACAGGACTTTGGAATGTTGGGAATCTTGCCTTGGCAACCCAGATGGAGCTGAGCATTGTAGCTGAAGTGAACCCGACAGGAGATTACGATATAAACTCCGAAGTGGTAAGTGCTACTTTTTTTGATGTAGATTCCACACCGAACAACAATATCCCAACAGAGGATGATCAAGATCATAAAACAATATCTCCACGACAAGTGGCGGATATTTCAATAAGTCAAACTGTAAGCAGCATGAATCCTGAAGTTGGTGATGAAGTGGTCTTTACCATTCAAATTGCCAACAATGGCCCCAACCATGCGACCGGGCTGATCATCGAAGATGAACTGGAGAATGGTTATCAATTTGTGTCCGCCATGCCTTCTGCCGGTGTTTATGATGAAATAGCAGGGTCTTGGGATCTGCCTTCCCTTGCCAATGCAACAACCCAAACTTTGGAAATAAGAGTAATCGTACTTCCAAATGGAGAGTATAAGAATACTGCCGAACTTATAGCTTCGGACATTTATGACCTCGATTCCACCCCAAACAACAACTTGGGCTCTGAGGATGATCAATCAACGATAATTCCAGTTCCGGGCGGACTTAACGATCTTTCTTTATCCAAAACTGTGGATAACGCCAACCCGAATGTGGGAGATATAGTTCGCTTTGTGGTGAGCATTACCAATAATGGGCCGTCCGATGCAAGAAATGTTTTGGTTACCGATATATTGCCTATCGGTTATACTTACGAATCCCATAGTGCTACCGCAGGTGTTTACCAAGCAAATGCTGGACTATGGAACATCAATAGGGCAATTTTGAATCAGGATACGGAAAGCTTGGAGATTTTGGCGGTGGTCAATCCGCCCACAGGGACCGAGAACGAATATTTGAACGAAGCATATATATCGTCAAGTTTATATCCAGATCCTGACAGTGACCCATCAACAGGTACCAATGCAGATGATCTTTCCGATGGCATTGTGGATGACGATGAGGCCGCTGCTTTTGTAGTGCCACAAACAACCGATCTGGTCATCACAAAACATGTGGACAATGCCTCGCCCAATATCGGGGATGAGGTAATTTTTGAGATTACCGTTGTCAATCAAGGTTTAGATGACGCCACCCATATCGGAATTCAGGAAGAGTTGCCATTGGGATATACATATGTAAGCCACGAAACAACCAATGGAGCGTACGATGCATCGGCCTCTTTTTGGGAAATTGAATCTTTGCCAACAACAGAATCGGCCACACTATTGCTTACGGTTGAGGTTGCGGATGTTGACGATTACATCAACCGAGTGAGTTTGGCATTTGTAGATCAGTGGGATATAGATGAAAGCAATAACTCCGCTGAGGCTTTTGTGGAACCTGGTTGTTTGGTGGTGTATAACGAGTTTTCGCCCAATGGGGACGGGGTAAACGACTATTTTAAAATCGATTGTATTGCGCAATATCCGAACAATTCGCTACAAGTGTACAACCGATGGGGAAATATTGTTTTCCAGACAAGATCGTATAAAAATGATTGGGACGGTACCACTAATGGCCGTGCCGTAGTTCAACCAGAGGATCAATTGCCCGTGGGCACATATTATTATGTGTTGGATTTGGGCGATGGTTCGGAACCACGAACCGATTGGTTGTATATAAACAGATAAGTATGGGGATGGTTTGGTTTAAACATAAAGTAAAAGGGGCAAGACAAATCTGTTTTCTGCTCATGGTTCTGTTTGTCTATTCCGGTTATGCTCAACAGGATCCCCAGTTTACCCAGTACATGTACAATACCATGAGTGTTAACCCTGCATTTGCCGGTAACCATGGCCATTTAACTGCTCTATTGTTGCATCGTTCGCAATGGGTAGGTATAAATGGAGCTCCGAATACCCAAGTATTGGCCGTGGATATGCCATTGGAAAATAAAATCGGGGCAGGGGGGATTATTTCCCGAGATGCCCTTGGTCCATCTTCCGAAATTTCTGTGGATGGCAATGTTTCGTATACCATTCAATTGGACAGTGCCAATAGTAAACTTTCTTTTGGCATGAAATTGGGCGGACGCATTTTTGATGTTGATTTTTCCAAGGGCCTAACAGAGGACGCCGATGTGGCATTTCAGAATAATATAAAGAGCAAGTTTTTCCCTACCATTGGCGCAGGGTTGTTCTATGATACCAAAAAAGGATATTTAGGGTTTGCTATTCCCAATTTCTTTTCACAAAAACACTACGACGGGGAAGAGCAGGAGATAGCTGCTGAACGATTACATTATTATTTTATAGGGGGCAAAGTAGTGGATTTGACCCCAGATGTAAAGTTAAAACCTGCCTTTTTTGTAAAATGGGTGCCCGGTGCGCCGATTATCGCCGATGTATCGGTAAACGCTATGCTACGGGAAACCTTTACCTTTGGATTGGCCTACCGCTGGGACGATTCCTTTTCTACTTTATTGGGCATGCAGATCAACCCGAACTTTAGTGCTGGGTATGCCTATGATCTAACCACCTCCAATTTGGCTAGCTATACAGGTGGATCACACGAGTTATTTGTTAGGTACGAGTTTAAATCCTCAAAAAAGCAGAAAGACCCCCCTACATTCTAACGATCCGTATTCCTCGGCCGGAAATAGTCAGTATCTTTGGCAAAGTTTTAGTTGTAAACAAAACGCTATGGAGAGGAATGAATTGTACCCTATTTTTTTAAAGGTTTCCCATTTAAAGGTACTCATTGTTGGGGGAGGTAACGTAGGCTTGGAAAAGTTGACTTTTTTGCTGAAATCCAGTCCACGGGCACAGGTTCAAATGGTAGCGCCCGAATTTTTATCCGATACTTTGGAATTGGCCAAAAAGCACAATGTTGAGATCACAAAGGCTGTTTATGCAGATCATTTTCTAAAAGGGAAACACATTGTGATCGCCTGTACGAACAAGCCCAAGGTCAACGAGCAAGTGTACCATGATTGTAGGGAGCTGGGTAAATTGGTAAATGTGGCGGATAATCCTCCATTTTGCGATTTTTATATGGGCGGTATAGTGACCAAGGGAAATGTGAAAGTTGCCATATCCACCAATGGTAAATCGCCAACAACGGCCAAGCGCCTTCGTCAATTTTTTGAAGATGTACTGCCGGACAACATTGATGATCTCGTAAACAATCTGAACAAATATCGGAAGACCTTAAAGGGGGACTTTGAACAAAAGGTCGAAGCACTGAACGAATTCACCAAAGGATTGGTAAACAATAAGGATTAAGTCCTTCTACAAACGTTTCATGGCCTCTATTAGGTCGTCTTTTTTTCTTGGGGAAATATTTACCTGCAAATCGTTGTTCATAATTACATATCCCCCATCTGACTTCACATACTTTTTTACCTTTTTTAGATTGATGAGAAAACTGTTATGAACCCTCATAAACTGGTGTTCGGATAACAGGTTTTCATATTCTTTTAAATGTTTGCTCACCAGTAGGGTGTTCTCGTCCTCGAGCATAAAGATGGTATAGGAGCCATCTGCTTTACAAGCGATAATTTCGTCTATCCCGATAAATTCCATTCCTGCCGTGGTGGCCAAACAGATTTTTTCCGGTCTAACCTTACCGCGGGAGATGCTTTGCATTAAAGTATCCAATTGCTCCCGGTACACATTGGTGTCCATACGGGTTCTGGCTTTCTCTACGGCTTGTTGTAGCTCGTCCAGATCTATGGGTTTAAGTAGATAGTCCAAGGAGCTGAACTTTATGGCCTTTATCGCATACTTTTCGAATGCGGTGGTAAAAATCACCTCAAAATTTGGATCTTTGATCTGTTCAAGAACATCGAAACCTACTCCCGATTGTAGCTCTATGTCCAGAAAAACAATGTCGGGGCTGTAAATAGATAATACTTTTACGGCTTCTTGAACATTGCCGGCCGTTGCAATTACTTGAACGTCTTTGCAAAATTCTTCCAACATAGACTTTAGGGTTTCCCTGCTATGTTTTTCATCTTCGATAATTACTGCTTTTAAAATCATTGGGTTGGTATTAGGGGTTATGTATTTTTAGTATCACTTTGGTTCCAGAAGGCAGTCCATGATCATCATATTTATCAATGATCTCTATTGAGCTTTTGTTATGTGCGCTATTATTTAACATTTGTAATCTTTTTTGGGTTATCTCCATCCCACGGGATTTTTGATTGTAATTTTTGTTTTTAATACTTAGTCTGCCAATACCATTGTCTTCAACTTCTATCACACAATGTTCACCTTCATTATAGAATCGAATATGAAGTTTCTTTTCCCCATTTTTTTTACCTATCAACCCATGGATCAATGCATTTTCCACAAATGGCTGCACAAGCATTAAAGGTATGTTGACATTTTCAACATCAAGATTTTCTGCCACGTCTATTGTATATTGAAAAGAATTGTCAAAGCGCAAGGATTCCAACTCAAGATACGATTTTATTACATCGATTTCTTCATCAAGTGTTACCGTGGTCAAATGTGAGCTTTCAAGCACATTTCTGGTGAGTTTAGAAAATTTTGAAAGATAATTGAGAGCGGACATTTTATCGTTTTGAATGATCAGATGTTGAATGGAACTTAATGAGTTAAAAATAAAATGTGGGTTTATTTGTGAACGAAGAGCAATGATTTCCTTAAGGCTTAATTGAGCTTGTAGGTTCAATTTGGATTCGTATTCTTTTTTGATTTTGTAGGCCAATCCAAGGGAGAACAATAAAATTTCTATGGACGCGCCAATGGTCATGTAATATCGGCTATGAAAAAACAAAAGGCCAAGAGCTCCGAGCATATAACAAAATGAACCGACAACGATGAAATGAGTCAGGTGGTCTTTGGCTTTTAAAAGGAGATATATCATCGAGAATACTCCGACCATCGTCATTAAAAGCCTCTGGAAGGTCAGTATCCAATGTTTGATCATATAATCTTCAATTATAAAGGCAATCGAATCTGCCGCGATAATGGCAATAAGTATCGGTACCACACTTATGAGCAATACATGGAGCTTTGGGTAATTTACTTTGGTATTAAGAAAATATATGGCGAACAATACATAAAATAAATTAATGAACACCTGCGATATCAATATGGTCCAAAACCCGAACATTGTATCCGTAAATGTAATGGAAATGTATGCACCACCCAGATATATACCAAGAAACATGACGTAAAGTGAATAGAATAAAAATTCCATTTTTTGCACTTTAAAAAATATAATGAGAAACGTAAAAAAAAACGTAACACAAGCTCCTAGAAAAACTTGGTGAAAAGAAATTTCCTTGAGATCCTCGTGAGTATAGTAATTGGTAAAAAATCTATTCGATTTATTTGACAAATACTCAAATGTCATCTCTCTTGTAAATAGGAAAGAGTTTACCTTGACAAAGAGATATCTATTGTCTATTAAATTATCGATGCTAAAATTGACGCCGTTATTATACCTAAAGGATGTTCGTGGTTTGGGACTGTTAAATTTACCGAAGGGTTTGTCCATGATAGCCCCGTTTTTATTATAGAATAGTTGGGCTTCACTGTAATAAGCTGTTCTTAATGTCCAGTTGAATTCTTGTTTTAGCGTGTCCAATGCATCGATAAAATCCAGTCGAATCCAGTATGTGGCATTCAAATCATCAATTGGTATTTCCGATAAAGGCGTAAAGCTGGATGGGTCTTCCAATATATCATCAATAGTTAATTCATTGGTTTCATCTTTAAAGAAATCGGCAGGTATTTGCTTTGTTTTACGATCAACTATAGTGTTTTGGGCAGAGAGATAATATATTTGGATTGAACATATATAAAGAACAATTGCCCAAAAACGAAAGGAACGATAGGGTATATGTGGTTGTTTGATGATGCGGTGAATCGACTTTAACGGGAAAGCGAGAGGCACACCAGTACGAGTTATTTTAACTATGCGATATTCTTTATTTGTCCAGTAGAGCATTTACAGGGTTAATATTGGAAAAAACAGATGTTGCAGTCTATTTAAAAAGATTTTTCTTTCATTTATTGGGGAATTTGATTATTATTTATATATTTGAGTTCTTGTCTATGACACATCTTTGTGTTATTTGGTCCTATAAAAGAGGGATATTTTTCATATTCAACATATTGTAGTTGCTCCTCAAACTTTAATGTTTGTTTATAGTAATAAGTGAAAAAATAATTTCACTATCTTAATTTAAGCATTTTTTGGGGGAAGAGGGTAAAACGCACTTAAATCCTAATTTAATTACCATTTTTGGAGTTAGGATATTGGCGGATAAAAATGAACTCACCACTTTCTTTTCTTGTTTAACTGTTGCGCAGCATAACCCCATACTTGCTTTCAGCTGAAGAAATTACTAATGGTGAGTTTTTCAAATAATCTGTTAAATAGTTTTGGACTGCACTGTCTTCATCGCCAGAACCGAAGACAAGAACAATACTGTCATCTGTGCAGCCCTATTAGTTGTTTTTTTCAATGGTTAAATCTACATAGCCTCGGGTAAAAAATGTATGCCTATTTGATGTATGCGGTGTTTGGATTTATGAATGACCTTTTTGAGTTTATAGGTGTCCGAATAAGTGGAATTTTAATTTGGATTATTACCCCAATTTGAACCAAAGGGGAATACTAATTTGGTAGTTCCTTACCATCTTAAGCAGAATGACAAAGTTCATTATGCCCATTTTCAATCAATTTTGAACCAAACTTGAATTTTTTATCCGGCATTTTGGCTATAAAATGTCCTTTAAAATCAATGGTAGTTATATTGCTGAAATAGCCCAGTACATCTTCATAATCGTTGATATTGATACCTGAATTTTTCAAGTTTTTGTGGATTGACGATCTTTTAGAACCAGCTTCCCAATCACCATAAACTCTTTTATCCTTTGATTTAATGATTAAAACTTTCAACTTTTTTAAGTGCCAAGTGGGAACGTAAAAATTGGATACCCCATCTTTTATTGATTTGAAAGTGACATAAACCTTGCCCACATTCTTATATACATTTACCTTATATCCCATTGCAGCATTGTTCAAGGGGAGTTTTAGACAAGAGTCCTCCGATTCCAGATAGAATAATATAGGATTGTTCCGCAATATGGTTTCGGTTATCTGGGGTACGTCCAAAGTAAAAGACCATCCCGGTAACTGTTCTCTAATATCAAAAGATAATAGTTCCACAGTGTTCGGCGTCGAAGGGCGATAAAGTTTATGATGGCTCTTGATCATTGTGTTGGATTTATTGATTAGGTAAATGGGATACCCAATGATTACCGCAGCGCAAAGAAGTGTCCAAATAATGGTTAATATATGCATGTCAAATGTTTTATTTTAAAACTTGGGATTTTTTTCATCCCTAAATAACAAATTAATAATGAGTCTTTTGTGTGTCAATTTACGTATGGGTGTTTCCAATTGACGTATGGGAATTACTCGGTATAATGGTGTATTTTATAGACGAAATACAACAATTGCTTGCACCCCAGTCGAGACCAGGTCAATTAAAGCCTGCCACCAAATAATATATATGAACTCGTATAGCCATGTTTAAAGGATTTATCCTTCTATAGGTTCTCTACGCATTTATGTAATTTATTTTTTGTCGGTCTTTTCAATTTGGCCGATTACACCCATTACATCATAATTGGCTATTTTTCGTGTACTATAGTTTCTTTTTATATGGTTGATATAAGTGTGGATTTCTAAGGTGTAATAGTTTTCAAGCTCAAAAACAGGGTCCTTGGCAATTTCAAGACTGCTGTTCACTTTCATTTTTCCGTAGGACCTGGCATGGTAAACTATTTTGTGGTTGTTGTTCTCATTGTCCATCCACTCAATGGTCACTTCGATGAAGTCATCCATTCGCTCCTTCAGTTTATAAGAAGCGTGTTTTGGTATTTTTCCAAATTCGTATTCTGATTTTACCAGGTCTAAAATCCATTTTTCCAAAAATTTCCCTTTCATCGTAGATTATGTTTTAGGTGTTCTGATTTGGTCCCACTTCTGGGTTTATTGGTTCAATTAATAATGTTTGAGGTTTAGGTAGCGTTTCTAGATTCTGTTCGAACAAACATGAAAGTTTGATACATGTTGATTAGTGGCAACCGAAACGCTAGGGGAGGTTGGTAAGTAATTTCGATAGTGTTGATCAGGTTTAACATTTCTCATTTAAATACAATTAATCCATATCAAAGATTTTTTTATACCAAGTTATGGCATTGGTTCTTGCAATTATTCTTTTGTTATTGTCTTCAAAATCGAATCCATGGCCCACACCCGTATAAATCTTAAATTCTACGGGCAAGTCCTTTTCTTGTAAAAGATTTATCTGACAAAGCGTATTTTCGCTCAGATATCCTTCTGACGGAATTTGATAGAGCATAGGGGCGTACGGTTGAAATATATTCCCTTCCAAGGCGTCTTCACTACAGGGACTTTTACCATAGTAGTTGAATGCCCCAGAACCACCGTAGTAGAAAACCCCACCGGCAAAACCTTCAACAGGCATGGGTTCGGGAGGAATTACACCAGAGTTGGTGTCATAGGACTGGCCATCAAAGGTTTGTTTCCACTCCCACCCTTCTGGAGTAATAGCTGTATCGTACAAGGTGGATGCCACGGCACTTGCGCCATCAGAAAAACCCAGCAACGCGATTTGTTTTTTGCGAAATGTGTACCGCCCATCACTGAACTTAACTTCCTGTACTAGTTTAAGGACCGCATTCGCATCCCTTGGTCTAATAAATTGGGAGCTGATCTTAAAGTTGTCCGGAGCGGTGGTCCATTTTCCAGTCCTTGTTTTTACGCCACGCCCGGAATAACTATCTACAAAAACAGCTGCAATACAATTGCTGTTAAGTAGGTTTTTCCATTCCGTAAATTGCCCTGACATTTGGCCTTTGCTAGCATCATGGTCCAACCACATACCATCAGAACCATGGAGTACCATGACCGCGGGATAATCTTCCATATCACAACCTTTGGGTATTGAAATGTAAACAGGTATGGAAGCATCCCCAACCTTGGTATACACTAGAGTATCTTTTGATTCGCTTTTTAGCACTACGGGTTCATTGTTCGAAGGTTGCCCAAAAGGATTTCCATCTTCACTACAAGAGAAAAATACTAAGATGGTTGTAGCCGAAAGGACAATCTTGAAATTTTTAATAATCTTTTTCATTTACTAAAGTCTTTAAGTGTTCGTTCAATAGGTACAGGAGCAATTTGAAATTCCTTGAAATAAATCTACCCCTAAGGTGATTACATGGGTTCCCTGTGAATACCCTAAAATTTCATTGGCTATGATTTGGTAGCTATATCCAAAGTAGAAATCACCTTTTTTGAGGCCTATCATTGGAGCCAAATAAAGGGGACTACCCAGTTGATCGTTCAAAAAGCGATAGGTAAAGCCGGCATAATAGTAGTCCAAGAAGTCATACCATTTAAATTTGGTATTTACGTCGGTGATCGATCTGCCATCACTTTCAAAATATTGAAAGAGTACAGAAGGTTCAATTTCAAAATCTGCCCTTCTGTTTTTCCTAAAACTATACCCAGAATAGAGGTAATAGTTTCTCAACGTATTTGGCTCAAGAATAGGGTTGAACTTATTAAAGTCCTTATTGAAAATGTTGGACACATTCAGGCTCAAATAAAATTCCCCCCGCCGGTATAATGCTCCAAGGTCAAAATTAGGGTTGCTGGAAGCTCGGTCGTCAGTTACCGCAAAATCAAGGTCTCCGTCTTCAAAATTTTCAATATCAATACGAAATTGGTTCAGGTTAAAGGAAAGGGCTAGCGAAAGATAATTTCCTTCATATTTATCCAAGGTCAAATGGTGTGCAAAGGCAATTTTTGCACCACGTTGCTTGGTTTCCCCGTTGGAATCGTTGTACATCAACAATCCAATCCCCGACCTGTTGCCCAACCGAACATCTGCAGATAGCGACTGGGTATCAGGAGCATCCCTTATTCCAACCCATTGTGTGAGTCCGTTCATCCTAACCTTTACAAAGTTTCCGATGCCCGCATAGGTGGGAGACATTATAAAAGGATTGTCCGCTAGGTATTGGGACAACTGTGGGATGGTCAGCTCCTGTCCGTAAGTGTATATAGTGCTCATCAACATTGCATAGATTAGAGTTTTTCTCATTGTATTATCATGTTTAACGGTATAGGGTAAAATTCCCTACGTATTCTCGTCCGGTACCATCGTTCAGTTTAACAATGTACCAGTAATCTCCAGATGGAAGAGGTCTGGATTCGTAGGTGCCGTCCCAACCTTGGTCCAGAGGCCCTATAACCCATATTTTCCTTCCATATCTATCAAAAATGTATGTTTCAATATCGGGGAACCCTGCTGTATTCCTAGGTTTCCAAAAATCATTTTGCCCATCATTGTTGGGAGTGAAAAAATTCGGAATGGTTATTTCCATCAAATTCATTGTTGTACTTTCAAAAACATCACAACCATTGCTGTCCACAACCCTTACGGTAAAGGTTCCGCTTCGGGTAATGGTATAAGTGTTGGAATCAGTTCCGCTATTATCTTCAAAATAATAGGTATAAGGCGCGGTACCTCCAGTAACATTTGCAGTAATCTGATTCACATATTCGCTGGTAAGCGATAATTCCAATGGTTCAAAGCTTTCAACCTCAAATGGAATCTCACCCATACAACCATTGTTGTCCATTATGAATAAGCTATGGTCGCCAGGGCTGATATTCTCAAAATCAGGGCTTAGAGTAAAATCATTCGGATCAGTGGAGTCTAGCGCATAGAGCACATCATTGCTCACTGATGGGTCGGCTAAAGTCACTGTAATGCTGTTTGATGGAAGGTTAGCATCACACGAATACATTACATCAACCGAACCACCAAGATTAGCTCCGCCAGGTTGAATACTGAAACCTGTATTGGTTTCACAACCCGTGTCATCAATTACGCTCATTTCGTAATTTCCAGGAGACAGATTGTCTATGGAGAAAGAATTTGAATTGAAAACCATTGGCTCCATATTGTTAAGTTGAACAGTAACAGGTAAATCTGCGTTTCCAATGGTTACAGAAACGGAGCCATTATCACTTTCCCAACAGGTTTCATCCTCAACATTAATGGAAACACTAAATCTAGTTATGGTTACCTCAAAACTCTGCTCTGCATCCGGACAATTCCCTTGCCCAGGACTAAACACAAAAATGGTCTGAGATGTGTTTATTACATCCCCTTCAAACAATGGTGTTCCTGTACCACCATTTCCAGTAAAGTAGTTTCCATTCGTTAATTCAGGCAATGTATAGGAATCACATACTTGTACATCGACTGGAGCATCTGCATCGGGCTGGTCTGTGATGGTGACGGTCACGGTCGCTGCGTCCGCGGGGCATCCCCCGGTTGCCGGGATGGTGTATGTGAAATCGTATATCCCCGGGCCGATTGCTGAGAAGTCCACGTCCGTAGGGTCGGAAAGGTCTGCGCCCGAGGCATCGTCATCGTTCCATGTGCCTCCCGCATCTGCGCCCCCAAGTGCTGCGAACAGGTCCGCATCTGCGCCCCCAAGTGCTGCGAACAGGTCGGTCGATGCCCCGTTGCCGGTACATATGGCAATGGGCGCGTCTGTCCCCGCGAGGGGCTGGTCTGTGATGGTGACGGTCACGGTCGCTGCGTCCGCGGGGCATCCCCCGGTTGCCGGGATGGTGTATGTGAAATCGTATATCCCCGGGCCGATTGCTGAGAAGTCCACGTCCGTAGGGTCGGAAAGGTCTGCGCCCGAGGCATCGTCATCGTTCCATGTGCCTCCCGCATCTGCGCCCCCAAGTGCTGCGAACAGGTCGGTCGATGCCCCGTTGCCGGTACATATGGCAATGGGCGCGTCTGTCCCCGCGAGGGGCTGGTCTGTGATGGTGACGGTCACGGTCGCTGCGTCCGCGGGGCATCCCCCGGTTGCCGGGATGGTGTATGTGAAATCGTATATCCCCGGGCCGATTGCTGAGAAGTCCACGTCCGTAGGGTCGGAAAGGTCTGCGCCCGAGGCATCGTCATCGTCATCGTTCCATGTGCCTCCCGCATCTGCGCCCCCAAGTGCTGCGAACAGGTCGGTCGATGCCCCGTTGCCGGTACATATGGCAATGGGCGCGTCTGTCCCCGCGAGGGGCTGGTCTGTGATGGTGACGGTCACGGTCGCTGCGTCCGCGGGGCATCCCCCGGTTGCCGGGATGGTGTATGTGAAATCGTATATCCCCGGGCCGATTGCTGAGAAGTCCACGTCCGTAGGGTCGGAAAGGTCTGCGCCCGAGGCATCGTCATCGTTCCATGTGCCTCCCGCATCTGCGCCCCCAAGTGCTGCGAACAGGTCGGTCGATGCCCCGTTGCCGGTACATATGGCAATGGGCGCGTCTGTCCCCGCGAGGGGCTGGTCTGTGATGGTGACGGTCACGGTCGCTGCGTCCGCGGGGCATCCCCCGGTTGCCGGGATGGTGTATGTGAAATCGTATATCCCCGGGCCGATTGCTGAGAAGTCCACGTCCGTAGGGTCGGAAAGGTCTGCGCCCGAGGCATCGTCATCGTTCCATGTGCCTCCCGCATCTGCGCCCCCAAGTGCTGCGAACAGGTCGGTCGATGCCCCGTTGCCGGTACATATGGCAATGGGCGCGTCTGTCCCCGCGAGGGCTGGTCTGTGATGGTGACGGTCACGGTCGCTGCGTCCGCGGGGCATCCCCCGGTTGCCGGGATGGTGTATGTGAAATCGTATATCCCCGGGCCGATTGCTGAGAAGTCCACGTCCGTAGGGTCGGAAAGGTCTGCGCCCGAGGCATCGTCATCGTTCCATGTGCCTCCCGCATCTGCGCCCCCAAGTGCTGCGAACAGGTCGGTCGATGCCCCGTTGCCGGTACATATGGCAATGGGCGCGTCTGTCCCCGCGATGGGCTGGTCTGTGATGGTGACGGTCACGGTCGCTGCGTCCGCGGGGCATCCCCCGGTTGCCGGGATGGTGTATGTGAAATCGTATATCCCCGGGCCGATTGCTGAGAAGTCCACGTCCGTAGGGTCGGAAAGGTCTGCGCCCGAGGCATCGTCATCGTTCCATGTGCCTCCCGCATCTGCGCCCCCAAGTGCTGCGAACAGGTCGGTCGATGCCCCGTTGCCGGTACATATGGCAATGGGCGCGTCTGTCCCCGCGAGGGGCTGGTCTGTGATGGTGACGGTCACGGTCGCTGCGTCCGCGGGGCATCCCCCGGTTGCCGGGATGGTGTATGTGAAATCGTATATCCCCGGGCCGATTGCTGAGAAGTCCACGTCCGTAGGGTCGGAAAGGTCTGCGCCCGAGGCATCGTCATCGTTCCATGTGCCTCCCGCATCTGCGCCCCCAAGTGCTGCGAACAGGTCGGTCGATGCCCCGTTGCCGGTACATATGGCAATGGGCGCGTCTGTCCCCGCGAGGGGCTGGTCTGTGATGGTGACGGTCACGGTCGCTGCGTCCGCGGGGCATCCCCCGGTTGCCGGGATGGTGTATGTGAAATCGTATATCCCCGGGCCGATTGCTGAGAAGTCCACGTCCGTAGGGTCGGAAAGGTCTGCGCCCGAGGCATCGTCATCGTTCCATGTGCCTCCCGCATCTGCGCCCCCAAGTGCTGCGAACAGGTCGGTCGATGCCCCGTTGCCGGTACATATGGCAATGGGCGCGTCTGTCCCCGCGAGGGGCTGGTCTGTGATGGTGACGGTCACGGTCGCTGCGTCCGCGGGGCATCCCCCGGTTGCCGGGATGGTGTATGTGAAATCGTATATCCCCGGGCCGATTGCTGAGAAGTCCACGTCCGTAGGGTCGGAAAGGTCTGCGCCCGAGGCATCGTCATCGTTCCATGTGCCTCCCGCATCTGCGCCCCCAAGTGCTGCGAACAGGTCGGTCGATGCCCCGTTGCCGGTACATATGGCAATGGGCGCGTCTGTCCCCGCGAGGGGCTGGTCTGTGATGGTGACGGTCACGGTCGCTGCGTCCGCGGGGCATCCCCCGGTTGCCGGGATGGTGTATGTGAAATCGTATATCCCCGGGCCGATTGCTGAGAAGTCCACGTCCGTAGGGTCGGAAAGGTCTGCGCCCGAGGCATCGTCATCGTTCCATGTGCCTCCCGCATCTGCGCCCCCAAGTGCTGCGAACAGGTCGGTCGATGCCCCGTTGCCGGTACATATGGCAATGGGCGCGTCTGTCCCCGCGAGGGGCTGGTCTGTGATGGTGACGGTCACGGTCGCTGCGTCCGCGGGGCATCCCCCGGTTGCCGGGATGGTGTATGTGAAATCGTATATCCCCGGGCCGATTGCTGAGAAGTCCACGTCCGTAGGGTCGGAAAGGTCTGCGCCCGAGGCATCGTCATCGTTCCATGTGCCTCCCGCATCTGCGCCCCCAAGTGCTGCGAACAGGTCGGTCGATGCCCCGTTGCCGGTACATATGGCAATGGGCGCGTCTGTCCCCGCGAGGGGCTGGTCTGTGATGGTGACGGTCACGGTCGCTGCGTCCGCGGGGCATCCCCCGGTTGCCGGGATGGTGTATGTGAAATCGTATATCCCCGGGCCGATTGCTGAAGTCCACGTCCGTAGGGTCGGAAAGGTCTGCGCCCGAGGCATCGTCATCGTTCCATGTGCCTCCCGCATCTGCGCCCCCAAGTGCTGCGAACAGGTCGGTCGATGCCCCGTTGCCGGTACATATGGCAATGGGCGCGTCTGTCCCCGCGAGGGGCTGGTCTGTGATGGTGACGGTCACGGTCGCTGCGTCCGCGGGGCATCCCCCGGTTGCCGGGATGGTGTATGTGAAATCGTATATCCCCGGGCCGATTGCTGAGAAGTCCACGTCCGTAGGGTCGGAAAGGTCTGCGCCCGAGGCATCGTCATCGTTCCATGTGCCTCCCGCATCTGCGCCCCCAAGTGCTGCGAACAGGTCGGTCGATGCCCCGTTGCCGGTACATATGGCAATGGGCGCGTCTGTCCCCGCGAGGGGCTGGTCTGTGATGGTGACGGTCACGGTCGCTGCGTCCGCGGGGCATCCCCCGGTTGCCGGGATGGTGTATGTGAAATCGTATATCCCCGGGCCGATTGCTGAGAAGTCCACGTCCGTAGGGTCGGAAAGGTCTGCGCCCGAGGCATCGTCATCGTTCCATGTGCCTCCCGCATCTGCGCCCCCAAGTGCTGCGAACAGGTCGGTCGATGCCCCGTTGCCGGTACATATGGCAATGGGCGCGTCTGTCCCCGCGAGGGGCTGGTCTGTGATGGTGACGGTCACGGTCGCTGCGTCCGCGGGGCATCCCCCGGTTGCCGGGATGGTGTATGTGAAATCGTATATCCCCGGGCCGATTGCTGAGAAGTCCACGTCCGTAGGGTCGGAAAGGTCTGCGCCCGAGGCATCGTCATCGTTCCATGTGCCTCCCGCATCTGCGCCCCCAAGTGCTGCGAACAGGTCGGTCGATGCCCCGTTGCCGGTACATATGGCAATGGGCGCGTCTGTCCCCGCGAGGGGCTGGTCTGTGATGGTGACGGTCACGGTCGCTGCGTCCGCGGGGCATCCCCCGGTTGCCGGGATGGTGTATGTGAAATCGTATATCCCCGGGCCGATTGCTGAGAAGTCCACGTCCGTAGGGTCGGAAAGGTCTGCGCCCGAGGCATCGTCATCGTTCCATGTGCCTCCCGCATCTGCGCCCCCAAGTGCTGCGAACAGGTCGGTCGATGCCCCGTTGCCGGTACATATGGCAATGGGCGCGTCTGTCCCCGCGAGGGGCTGGTCTGTGATGGTGACGGTCACGGTCGCTGCGTCCGCGGGGCATCCCCCGGTTGCCGGGATGGTGTATGTGAAATCGTATATCCCCGGGCCGATTGCTGAGAAGTCCACGTCCGTAGGGTCGGAAAGGTCTGCGCCCGAGGCATCGTCATCGTTCCATGTGCCTCCCGCATCTGCGCCCCCAAGTGCTGCGAACAGGTCGGTCGATGCCCCGTTGCCGGTACATATGGCAATGGGCGCGTCTGTCCCCGCGAGGGGCTGGTCTGTGATGGTGACGGTCACGGTCGCTGCGTCCGCGGGGCATCCCCCGGTTGCCGGGATGGTGTATGTGAAATCGTATATCCCCGGGCCGATTGCTGAGAAGTCCACGTCCGTAGGGTCGGAAAGGTCTGCGCCCGAGGCATCGTCATCGTTCCATGTGCCTCCCGCATCTGCGCCCCCAAGTGCTGCGAACAGGTCGGTCGATGCCCCGTTGCCGGTACATATGGCAATGGGCGCGTCTGTCCCCGCGAGGGGCTGGTCTGTGATGGTGACGGTCACGGTCGCTGCGTCCGCGGGGCATCCCCCGGTTGCCGGGATGGTGTATGTGAAATCGTATATCCCCGGGCCGATTGCTGAGAAGTCCACGTCCGTAGGGTCGGAAAGGTCTGCGCCCGAGGCATCGTCATCGTTCCATGTGCCTCCCGCATCTGCGCCCCCAAGTGCTGCGAACAGGTCGGTCGATGCCCCGTTGCCGGTACATATGGCAATGGGCGCGTCTGTCCCCGCGAGGGGCTGGTCTGTGATGGTGACGGTCACGGTCGCTGCGTCCGCGGGGCATCCCCCGGTTGCCGGGATGGTGTATGTGAAATCGTATATCCCCGGGCCGATTGCTGAGAAGTCCACGTCCGTAGGGTCGGAAAGGTCTGCGCCCGAGGCATCGTCATCGTTCCATGTGCCTCCCGCATCTGCGCCCCCAAGTGCTGCGAACAGGTCGGTCGATGCCCCGTTGCCGGTACATATGGCAATGGGCGCGTCTGTCCCCGCGAGGGGCTGGTCTGTGATGGTGACGGTCACGGTCGCTGCGTCCGCGGGGCATCCCCCGGTTGCCGGGATGGTGTATGTGAAATCGTATATCCCCGGGCCGATTGCTGAGAAGTCCACGTCCGTAGGGTCGGAAAGGTCTGCGCCCGAGGCATCGTCATCGTTCCATGTGCCTCCCGCATCTGCGCCCCCAAGTGCTGCGAACAGGTCGGTCGATGCCCCGTTGCCGGTACATATGGCAATGGGCGCGTCTGTCCCCGCGAGGGGCTGGTCTGTGATGGTGACGGTCACGGTCGCTGCGTCCGCGGGGCATCCCCCGGTTGCCGGGATGGTGTATGTGAAATCGTATATCCCCGGGCCGATTGCTGAGAAGTCCACGTCCGTAGGGTCGGAAAGGTCTGCGCCCGAGGCATCGTCATCGTTCCATGTGCCTCCCGCATCTGCGCCCCCAAGTGCTGCGAACAGGTCGGTCGATGCCCCGTTGCCGGTACATATGGCAATGGGCGCGTCTGTCCCCGCGAGGGGCTGGTCTGTGATGGTGACGGTCACGGTCGCTGCGTCCGCGGGGCATCCCCCGGTTGCCGGGATGGTGTATGTGAAATCGTATATCCCCGGGCCGATTGCTGAGAAGTCCACGTCCGTAGGGTCGGAAAGGTCTGCGCCCGAGGCATCGTCATCGTTCCATGTGCCTCCCGCATCTGCGCCCCCAAGTGCTGCGAACAGGTCGGTCGATGCCCCGTTGCCGGTACATATGGCAATGGGCGCGTCTGTCCCCGCGAGGGGCTGGTCTGTGATGGTGACGGTCACGGTCGCTGCGTCCGCGGGGCATCCCCCGGTTGCCGGGATGGTGTATGTGAAATCGTATATCCCCGGGCCGATTGCTGAGAAGTCCACGTCCGTAGGGTCGGAAAGGTCTGCGCCCGAGGCATCGTCATCGTTCCATGTGCCTCCCGCATCTGCGCCCCCAAGTGCTGCGAACAGGTCGGTCGATGCCCCGTTGCCGGTACATATGGCAATGGGCGCGTCTGTCCCCGCGAGGGGCTGGTCTGTGATGGTGACGGTCACGGTCGCTGCGTCCGCGGGGCATCCCCCGGTTGCCGGGATGGTGTATGTGAAATCGTATATCCCCGGGCCGATTGCTGAGAAGTCCACGTCCGTAGGGTCGGAAAGGTCTGCGCCCGAGGCATCGTCATCGTTCCATGTGCCTCCCGCATCTGCGCCCCCAAGTGCTGCGAACAGGTCGGTCGATGCCCCGTTGCCGGTACATATGGCAATGGGCGCGTCTGTCCCCGCGAGGGGCTGGTCTGTATGGTGACGGTCACGGTCGCTGCGTCCGCGGGGCATCCCCCGGTTGCCGGGATGGTGTATGTGAAATCGTATATCCCCGGGCCGATTGCTGAGAAGTCCACGTCCGTAGGGTCGGAAAGGTCTGCGCCCGAGGCATCGTCATCGTTCCATGTGCCTCCCGCATCTGCGCCCCCAAGTGCTGCGAACAGGTCGGTCGATGCCCCGTTGCCGGTACATATGGCAATGGGCGCGTCTGTCCCCGCGAGGGGCTGGTCTGTGATGGTGACGGTCACGGTCGCTGCGTCCGCGGGGCATCCCCCGGTTGCCGGGATGGTGTATGTGAAATCGTATATCCCCGGGCCGATTGCTGAGAAGTCCACGTCCGTAGGGTCGGAAAGGTCTGCGCCCGAGGCATCGTCATCGTTCCATGTGCCTCCCGCATCTGCGCCCCCAAGTGCTGCGAACAGGTCGGTCGATGCCCCGTTGCCGGTACATATGGCAATGGGCGCGTCTGTCCCCGCGAGGGGCTGGTCTGTGATGGTGACGGTCACGGTCGCTGCGTCCGCGGGGCATCCCCCGGTTGCCGGGATGGTGTATGTGAAATCGTATATCCCCGGGCCGATTGCTGAGAAGTCCACGTCCGTAGGGTCGGAAAGGTCTGCGCCCGAGGCATCGTCATCGTTCCATGTGCCTCCCGCATCTGCGCCCCCAAGTGCTGCGAACAGGTCGGTCGATGCCCCGTTGCCGGTACATATGGCAATGGGCGCGTCTGTCCCCGCGAGGGGCTGGTCTGTGATGGTGACGGTCACGGTCGCTGCGTCCGCGGGGCATCCCCCGGTTGCCGGGATGGTGTATGTGAAATCGTATATCCCCGGGCCGATTGCTGAGAAGTCCACGTCCGTAGGGTCGGAAAGGTCTGCGCCCGAGGCATCGTCATCGTTCCATGTGCCTCCCGCATCTGCGCCCCCAAGTGCTGCGAACAGGTCGGTCGATGCCCCGTTGCCGGTACATATGGCAATGGGCGCGTCTGTCCCCGCGAGGGGCTGGTCTGTGATGGTGACGGTCACGGTCGCTGCGTCCGCGGGGCATCCCCCGGTTGCCGGGATGGTGTATGTGAAATCGTATATCCCCGGGCCGATTGCTGAGAAGTCCACGTCCGTAGGGTCGGAAAGGTCTGCGCCCGAGGCATCGTCATCGTTCCATGTGCCTCCCGCATCTGCGCCCCCAAGTGCTGCGAACAGGTCGGTCGATGCCCCGTTGCCGGTACATATGGCAATGGGCGCGTCTGTCCCCGCGAGGGGCTGGTCTGTGATGGTGACGGTCACGGTCGCTGCGTCCGCGGGGCATCCCCCGGTTGCCGGGATGGTGTATGTGAAATCGTATATCCCCGGGCCGATTGCTGAGAAGTCCACGTCCGTAGGGTCGGAAAGGTCTGCGCCCGAGGCATCGTCATCGTTCCATGTGCCTCCCGCATCTGCGCCCCCAAGTGCTGCGAACAGGTCGGTCGATGCCCCGTTGCCGGTACATATGGCAATGGGCGCGTCTGTCCCCGCGAGGGGCTGGTCTGTGATGGTGACGGTCACGGTCGCTGCGTCCGCGGGGCATCCCCCGGTTGCCGGGATGGTGTATGTGAAATCGTATATCCCCGGGCCGATTGCTGAGAAGTCCACGTCCGTAGGGTCGGAAAGGTCTGCGCCCGAGGCATCGTCATCGTTCCATGTGCCTCCCGCATCTGCGCCCCCAAGTGCTGCGAACAGGTCGGTCGATGCCCCGTTGCCGGTACATATGGCAATGGGCGCGTCTGTCCCCGCGAGGGGCTGGTCTGTGATGGTGACGGTCACGGTCGCTGCGTCCGCGGGGCATCCCCCGGTTGCCGGGATGGTGTATGTGAAATCGTATATCCCCGGGCCGATTGCTGAGAAGTCCACGTCCGTAGGGTCGGAAAGGTCTGCGCCCGAGGCATCGTCATCGTTCCATGTGCCTCCCGCATCTGCGCCCCCAAGTGCTGCGAACAGGTCGGTCGATGCCCCGTTGCCGGTACATATGGCAATGGGCGCGTCTGTCCCCGCGAGGGGCTGGTCTGTGATGGTGACGGTCACGGTCGCTGCGTCCGCGGGGCATCCCCCGGTTGCCGGGATGGTGTATGTGAAATCGTATATCCCCGGGCCGATTGCTGAGAAGTCCACGTCCGTAGGGTCGGAAAGGTCTGCGCCCGAGGCATCGTCATCGTTCCATGTGCCTCCCGCATCTGCGCCCCCAAGTGCTGCGAACAGGTCGGTCGATGCCCCGTTGCCGGTACATATGGCAATGGGCGCGTCTGTCCCCGCGAGGGGCTGGTCTGTGATGGTGACGGTCACGGTCGCTGCGTCCGCGGGGCATCCCCCGGTTGCCGGGATGGTGTATGTGAAATCGTATATCCCCGGGCCGATTGCTGAGAAGTCCACGTCCGTAGGGTCGGAAAGGTCTGCGCCCGAGGCATCGTCATCGTTCCATGTGCCTCCCGCATCTGCGCCCCCAAGTGCTGCGAACAGGTCGGTCGATGCCCCGTTGCCGGTACATATGGCAATGGGCGCGTCTGTCCCCGCGAGGGGCTGGTCTGTGATGGTGACGGTCACGGTCGCTGCGTCCGCGGGGCATCCCCCGGTTGCCGGGATGGTGTATGTGAAATCGTATATCCCCGGGCCGATTGCTGAGAAGTCCACGTCCGTAGGGTCGGAAAGGTCTGCGCCCGAGGCATCGTCATCGTTCCATGTGCCTCCCGCATCTGCGCCCCCAAGTGCTGCGAACAGGTCGGTCGATGCCCCGTTGCCGGTACATATGGCAATGGGCGCGTCTGTCCCCGCGAGGGGCTGGTCTGTGATGGTGACGGTCACGGTCGCTGCGTCCGCGGGGCATCCCCCGGTTGCCGGGATGGTGTATGTGAAATCGTATATCCCCGGGCCGATTGCTGAGAAGTCCACGTCCGTAGGGTCGGAAAGGTCTGCGCCCGAGGCATCGTCATCGTTCCATGTGCCTCCCGCATCTGCGCCCCCAAGTGCTGCGAACAGGTCGGTCGATGCCCCGTTGCCGGTACATATGGCAATGGGCGCGTCTGTCCCCGCGAGGGGCTGGTCTGTGATGGTGACGGTCACGGTCGCTGCGTCCGCGGGGCATCCCCCGGTTGCCGGGATGGTGTATGTGAAATCGTATATCCCCGGGCCGATTGCTGAGAAGTCCACGTCCGTAGGGTCGGAAAGGTCTGCGCCCGAGGCATCGTCATCGTTCCATGTGCCTCCCGCATCTGCGCCCCCAAGTGCTGCGAACAGGTCGGTCGATGCCCCGTTGCCGGTACATATGGCAATGGGCGCGTCTGTCCCCGCGAGGGGCTGGTCTGTGATGGTGACGGTCACGGTCGCTGCGTCCGCGGGGCATCCCCCGGTTGCCGGGATGGTGTATGTGAAATCGTATATCCCCGGGCCGATTGCTGAGAAGTCCACGTCCGTAGGGTCGGAAAGGTCTGCGCCCGAGGCATCGTCATCGTTCCATGTGCCTCCCGCATCTGCGCCCCCAAGTGCTGCGAACAGGTCGGTCGATGCCCCGTTGCCGGTACATATGGCAATGGGCGCGTCTGTCCCCGCGAGGGGCTGGTCTGTGATGGTGACGGTCACGGTCGCTGCGTCCGCGGGGCATCCCCCGGTTGCCGGGATGGTGTATGTGAAATCGTATATCCCCGGGCCGATTGCTGAGAAGTCCACGTCCGTAGGGTCGGAAAGGTCTGCGCCCGAGGCATCGTCATCGTTCCATGTGCCTCCCGCATCTGCGCCCCCAAGTGCTGCGAACAGGTCGGTCGATGCCCCGTTGCCGGTACATATGGCAATGGGCGCGTCTGTCCCCGCGAGGGGCTGGTCTGTGATGGTGACGGTCACGGTCGCTGCGTCCGCGGGGCATCCCCCGGTTGCCGGGATGGTGTATGTGAAATCGTATATCCCCGGGCCGATTGCTGAGAAGTCCACGTCCGTAGGGTCGGAAAGGTCTGCGCCCGAGGCATCGTCATCGTTCCATGTGCCTCCCGCATCTGCGCCCCCAAGTGCTGCGAACAGGTCGGTCGATGCCCCGTTGCCGGTACATATGGCAATGGGCGCGTCTGTCCCCGCGAGGGGCTGGTCTGTGATGGTGACGGTCACGGTCGCTGCGTCCGCGGGGCATCCCCCGGTTGCCGGGATGGTGTATGTGAAATCGTATATCCCCGGGCCGATTGCTGAGAAGTCCACGTCCGTAGGGTCGGAAAGGTCTGCGCCCGAGGCATCGTCATCGTTCCATGTGCCTCCCGCATCTGCGCCCCCAAGTGCTGCGAACAGGTCGGTCGATGCCCCGTTGCCGGTACATATGGCAATGGGCGCGTCTGTCCCCGCGAGGGGCTGGTCTGTGATGGTGACGGTCACGGTCGCTGCGTCCGCGGGGCATCCCCCGGTTGCCGGGATGGTGTATGTGAAATCGTATATCCCCGGGCCGATTGCTGAGAAGTCCACGTCCGTAGGGTCGGAAAGGTCTGCGCCCGAGGCATCGTCATCGTTCCATGTGCCTCCCGCATCTGCGCCCCCAAGTGCTGCGAACAGGTCGGTCGATGCCCCGTTGCCGGTACATATGGCAATGGGCGCGTCTGTCCCCGCGAGGGGCTGGTCTGTGATGGTGACGGTCACGGTCGCTGCGTCCGCGGGGCATCCCCCGGTTGCCGGGATGGTGTATGTGAAATCGTATATCCCCGGGCCGATTGCTGAGAAGTCCACGTCCGTAGGGTCGGAAAGGTCTGCGCCCGAGGCATCGTCATCGTTCCATGTGCCTCCCGCATCTGCGCCCCCAAGTGCTGCGAACAGGTCGGTCGATGCCCCGTTGCCGGTACATATGGCAATGGGCGCGTCTGTCCCCGCGAGGGGCTGGTCTGTGATGGTGACGGTCACGGTCGCTGCGTCCGCGGGGCATCCCCCGGTTGCCGGGATGGTGTATGTGAAATCGTATATCCCCGGGCCGATTGCTGAGAAGTCCACGTCCGTAGGGTCGGAAAGGTCTGCGCCCGAGGCATCGTCATCGTTCCATGTGCCTCCCGCATCTGCGCCCCCAAGTGCTGCGAACAGGTCGGTCGATGCCCCGTTGCCGGTACATATGGCAATGGGCGCGTCTGTCCCCGCGAGGGGCTGGTCTGTGATGGTGACGGTCACGGTCGCTGCGTCCGCGGGGCATCCCCCGGTTGCCGGGATGGTGTATGTGAAATCGTATATCCCCGGGCCGATTGCTGAGAAGTCCACGTCCGTAGGGTCGGAAAGGTCTGCGCCCGAGGCATCGTCATCGTTCCATGTGCCTCCCGCATCTGCGCCCCCAAGTGCTGCGAACAGGTCGGTCGATGCCCCGTTGCCGGTACATATGGCAATGGGCGCGTCTGTCCCCGCGAGGGGCTGGTCTGTGATGGTGACGGTCACGGTCGCTGCGTCCGCGGGGCATCCCCCGGTTGCCGGGATGGTGTATGTGAAATCGTATATCCCCGGGCCGATTGCTGAGAAGTCCACGTCCGTAGGGTCGGAAAGGTCTGCGCCCGAGGCATCGTCATCGTTCCATGTGCCTCCCGCATCTGCGCCCCCAAGTGCTGCGAACAGGTCGGTCGATGCCCCGTTGCCGGTACATATGGCAATGGGCGCGTCTGTCCCCGCGAGGGGCTGGTCTGTGATGGTGACGGTCACGGTCGCTGCGTCCGCGGGGCATCCCCCGGTTGCCGGGATGGTGTATGTGAAATCGTATATCCCCGGGCCGATTGCTGAGAAGTCCACGTCCGTAGGGTCGGAAAGGTCTGCGCCCGAGGCATCGTCATCGTTCCATGTGCCTCCCGCATCTGCGCCCCCAAGTGCTGCGAACAGGTCGGTCGATGCCCCGTTGCCGGTACATATGGCAATGGGCGCGTCTGTCCCCGCGAGGGGCTGGTCTGTGATGGTGACGGTCACGGTCGCTGCGTCCGCGGGGCATCCCCCGGTTGCCGGGATGGTGTATGTGAAATCGTATATCCCCGGGCCGATTGCTGAGAAGTCCACGTCCGTAGGGTCGGAAAGGTCTGCGCCCGAGGCATCGTCATCGTTCCATGTGCCTCCCGCATCTGCGCCCCCAAGTGCTGCGAACAGGTCGGTCGATGCCCCGTTGCCGGTACATATGGCAATGGGCGCGTCTGTCCCCGCGAGGGGCTGGTCTGTGATGGTGACGGTCACGGTCGCTGCGTCCGCGGGGCATCCCCCGGTTGCCGGGATGGTGTATGTGAAATCGTATATCCCCGGGCCGATTGCTGAGAAGTCCACGTCCGTAGGGTCGGAAAGGTCTGCGCCCGAGGCATCGTCATCGTTCCATGTGCCTCCCGCATCTGCGCCCCCAAGTGCTGCGAACAGGTCGGTCGATGCCCCGTTGCCGGTACATATGGCAATGGGCGCGTCTGTCCCCGCGAGGGGCTGGTCTGTGATGGTGACGGTCACGGTCGCTGCGTCCGCGGGGCATCCCCCGGTTGCCGGGATGGTGTATGTGAAATCGTATATCCCCGGGCCGATTGCTGAGAAGTCCACGTCCGTAGGGTCGGAAAGGTCTGCGCCCGAGGCATCGTCATCGTTCCATGTGCCTCCCGCATCTGCGCCCCCAAGTGCTGCGAACAGGTCGGTCGATGCCCCGTTGCCGGTACATATGGCAATGGGCGCGTCTGTCCCCGCGAGGGGCTGGTCTGTGATGGTGACGGTCACGGTCGCTGCGTCCGCGGGGCATCCCCCGGTTGCCGGGATGGTGTATGTGAAATCGTATATCCCCGGGCCGATTGCTGAGAAGTCCACGTCCGTAGGGTCGGAAAGGTCTGCGCCCGAGGCATCGTCATCGTTCCATGTGCCTCCCGCATCTGCGCCCCCAAGTGCTGCGAACAGGTCGGTCGATGCCCCGTTGCCGGTACATATGGCAATGGGCGCGTCTGTCCCCGCGAGGGGCTGGTCTGTGATGGTGACGGTCACGGTCGCTGCGTCCGCGGGGCATCCCCCGGTTGCCGGGATGGTGTATGTGAAATCGTATATCCCCGGGCCGATTGCTGAGAAGTCCACGTCCGTAGGGTCGGAAAGGTCTGCGCCCGAGGCATCGTCATCGTTCCATGTGCCTCCCGCATCTGCGCCCCCAAGTGCTGCGAACAGGTCGGTCGATGCCCCGTTGCCGGTACATATGGCAATGGGCGCGTCTGTCCCCGCGAGGGGCTGGTCTGTGATGGTGACGGTCACGGTCGCTGCGTCCGCGGGGCATCCCCCGGTTGCCGGGATGGTGTATGTGAAATCGTATATCCCCGGGCCGATTGCTGAGAAGTCCACGTCCGTAGGGTCGGAAAGGTCTGCGCCCGAGGCATCGTCATCGTTCCATGTGCCTCCCGCATCTGCGCCCCCAAGTGCTGCGAACAGGTCGGTCGATGCCCCGTTGCCGGTACATATGGCAATGGGCGCGTCTGTCCCCGCGAGGGGCTGGTCTGTGATGGTGACGGTCACGGTCGCTGCGTCCGCGGGGCATCCCCCGGTTGCCGGGATGGTGTATGTGAAATCGTATATCCCCGGGCCGATTGCTGAGAAGTCCACGTCCGTAGGGTCGGAAAGGTCTGCGCCCGAGGCATCGTCATCGTTCCATGTGCCTCCCGCATCTGCGCCCCCAAGTGCTGCGAACAGGTCGGTCGATGCCCCGTTGCCGGTACATATGGCAATGGGCGCGTCTGTCCCCGCGAGGGGCTGGTCTGTGATGGTGACGGTCACGGTCGCTGCGTCCGCGGGGCATCCCCCGGTTGCCGGGATGGTGTATGTGAAATCGTATATCCCCGGGCCGATTGCTGAGAAGTCCACGTCCGTAGGGTCGGAAAGGTCTGCGCCCGAGGCATCGTCATCGTTCCATGTGCCTCCCGCATCTGCGCCCCCAAGTGCTGCGAACAGGTCGGTCGATGCCCCGTTGCCGGTACATATGGCAATGGGCGCGTCTGTCCCCGCGAGGGGCTGGTCTGTGATGGTGACGGTCACGGTCGCTGCGTCCGCGGGGCATCCCCCGGTTGCCGGGATGGTGTATGTGAAATCGTATATCCCCGGGCCGATTGCTGAGAAGTCCACGTCGGAAAGGTCTGTCGTCAGGGCATCTCGGAAAGGTCTGCGCCCGAGGCATCGTCATCTGTTCCACGGTGTGCGTCCGCGGGGCATCCCCCGGTTGCCGGGATGGTGTATGCATCTGCGCCCCCAATCGTGCTCCATGCGAACAACAGTCGGTCGATGCCCCGTTGCCGGTACATATGGCAATGGGCGCGTCTGTCCCCGCGAGGGGCTGGTCTGTGATGGTGACGGTCACGGTCGCTGCGTCCGCGGGGCATCCCCCGGTTGCCGGGATGGTGTATGTGAAATCGTATATCCCCGGGCCGATTGCTGAGAAGTCCACGTCCGTAGGGTCGGAAAGGTCTGCGCCCGAGGCATCGTCATCGTTCCATGTGCCTCCCGCATCTGCGCCCCCAAGTGCTGCGAACAGGTCGGTCGATGCCCCGTTGCCGGTACATATGGCAATGGGCGCGTCTGTCCCCGCGAGGGGCTGGTCTGTGATGGTGACGGTCACGGTCGCTGCGTCCGCGGGGCATCCCCCGGTTGCCGGGATGGTGTATGTGAAATCGTATATCCCCGGGCCGATTGCTGAGAAGTCCACGTCCGTAGGGTCGGAAAGGTCTGCGCCCGAGGCATCGTCATCGTTCCATGTGCCTCCCGCATCTGCGCCCCCAAGTGCTGCGAACAGGTCGGTCGATGCCCCGTTGCCGGTACATATGGCAATGGGCGCGTCTGTCCCCGCGAGGGGCTGGTCTGTGATGGTGACGGTCACGGTCGCTGCGTCCGCGGGGCATCCCCCGGTTGCCGGGATGGTGTATGTGAAATCGTATATCCCCGGGCCGATTGCTGAGAAGTCCACGTCCGTAGGGTCGGAAAGGTCTGCGCCCGAGGCATCGTCATCGTTCCATGTGCCTCCCGCATCTGCGCCCCCAAGTGCTGCGAACAGGTCGGTCGATGCCCCGTTGCCGGTACATATGGCAATGGGCGCGTCTGTCCCCGCGAGGGGCTGGTCTGTGATGGTGACGGTCACGGTCGCTGCGTCCGCGGGGCATCCCCCGGTTGCCGGGATGGTGTATGTGAAATCGTATATCCCCGGGCCGATTGCTGAGAAGTCCACGTCCGTAGGGTCGGAAAGGTCTGCGCCCGAGGCATCGTCATCGTTCCATGTGATCTGCGCCCCCAAGTGCTGCGAACAGGTCGGTCGATGCCCCGTTGCCGGTACATATGGCAATGGGCGCGTCTGTCCCCGCGAGGGGCTGGTCTGTGATGGTGACGGTCACGGTCGCTGCGTCCGCGGGGCATCCCCCGGTTGCCGGGATGGTGTATGTGAAATCGTATATCCCCGGGCCGATTGCTGAGAAGTCCACGTCCGTAGGGTCGGAAAGGTCTGCGCCCGAGGCATCGTCATCGTTCCATGTGCCTCCCGCATCTGCGCCCCCAAGTGCTGCGAACAGGTCGGTCGATGCCCCGTTGCCGGTACATATGGCAATGGGCGCGTCTGTCCCCGCGAGGGGCTGGTCTGTGATGGTGACGGTCACGGTCGCTGCGTCCGCGGGGCATCCCCCGGTTGCCGGGATGGTGTATGTGAAATCGTATATCCCCGGGCCGATTGCTGAGAAGTCCACGTCCGTAGGGTCGGAAAGGTCTGCGCCCGAGGCATCGTCATCGTTCCATGTGCCTCCCGCATCTGCGCCCCCAAGTGCTGCGAACAGGTCGGTCGATGCCCCGTTGCCGGTACATATGGCAATGGGCGCGTCTGTCCCCGCGAGGGGCTGGTCTGTGATGGTGACGGTCACGGTCGCTGCGTCCGCGGGGCATCCCCCGGTTGCCGGGATGGTGTATGTGAAATCGTATATCCCCGGGCCGATTGCTGAGAAGTCCACGTCCGTAGGGTCGGAAAGGTCTGCGCCCGAGGCATCGTCATCGTTCCATGTGCCTCCCGCATCTGCGCCCCCAAGTGCTGCGAACAGGTCGGTCGATGCCCCGTTGCCGGTACATATGGCAATGGCGCGTCTGTCCCCGCGAGGGGCTGGTCTGTGATGGTGACGGTCACGGTCGCTGCGTCCGCGGGGCATCCCCCGGTTGCCGGGATGGTGTATGTGAAATCGTATATCCCCGGGCCGATTGCTGAGAAGTCCACGTCCGTAGGGTCGGAAAGGTCTGCGCCCGAGGCATCGTCATCGTTCCATGTGCCTCCCGCATCTGCGCCCCCAAGTGCTGCGAACAGGTCGGTCGATGCCCCGTTGCCGGTACATATGGCAATGGGCGCGTCTGTCCCCGCGAGGGGCTGGTCTGTGATGGTGACGGTCACGGTCGCTGCGTCCGCGGGGCATCCCCCGGTTGCCGGGATGGTGTATGTGAAATCGTATATCCCCGGGCCGATTGCTGAGAAGTCCACGTCCGTAGGGTCGGAAAGGTCTGCGCCCGAGGCATCGTCATCGTTCCATGTGCCTCCCGCATCTGCGCCCCCAAGTGCTGCGAACAGGTCGGTCGATGCCCCGTTGCCGGTACATATGGCAATGGGCGCGTCTGTCCCCGCGAGGGGCTGGTCTGTGATGGTGACGGTCACGGTCGCTGCGTCCGCGGGGCATCCCCCGGTTGCCGGGATGGTGTATGTGAAATCGTATATCCCCGGGCCGATTGCTGAGAAGTCCACGTCCGTAGGGTCGGAAAGGTCTGCGCCCGAGGCATCGTCATCGTTCCATGTGCCTCCCGCATCTGCGCCCCCAAGTGCTGCGAACAGGTCGGTCGATGCCCCGTTGCCGGTACATATGGCAATGGGCGCGTCTGTCCCCGCATCGGGAGATGTATAAACATTGATTGTTTGCTGTACATCTGTAAAATTGCCCGAAGTATCTGTAATTCTGTAGGTTCGGGTAATTATTTCTGGGTTTGTCCCTAAATCTGAAAGGTCGGCAAAGTGTACAACACTAGCTACTGCACAGTTATCATCTTCATCTGTAACGATAGAAGGGTCAGGGGCCGGTACCGTATCGCATACCGTAACAGTCGGAGGATTGCTTGCTGTTGGTGGCTCAAAGTCACCGTAACCGATACTAAATACATCCCGATCTTCAAAATCAACATTATCAAAAAAAGCATCAGTACCTACTATGCTGGTTGCTGGAATGTAGGTAATAGAGCCTGTGGTGAAATCGCCATCACCATCTGTGTCTATCATCAAATGTAATGCGCATGGGTCTGTTAAGGGAATATCTGAACCAGAAAGTTCCACACGTACACTCACTCCTTGAATAGGGTCATCTGCAAAGCTTGACCTGGACATTTGAACTTTCCATTCCCTAGATATTCTTTCAGTAACCGTGGCTCCACCATCAGGGAGTTCGGCATTGGTTGAAAGTATACTGGCCCGATCATTGCCCCAGATAAGATAATTATGACGTGTAGAAAATGATGAAGGTCCTGTGTCTATCGCAGTTCTGGTATCATCTAAATTATCTGTGGCGAAATTCGAATTTGTAGAAACGGTTACGATTGCTTCAGGATTGACACTTTTTGAAATACGTTGATATAGGTTGTAACGATATTTTATATCAAAGTAGCTATCGGTAGGGTTATATGGCCCAGGTGTATTGTCTATGTCATCAAATCTATCCTTTCCTATACCAGCTATGTCATAATTATAGGGGCTATTAATATCCCAATCCCAAATAATTGAACCGTCGGCAGCCAAATAATAAAATGACGTGTTTCCATTAATACTGCCCAAGCCTCCGGTCTCATTTAGCGTGATACCGTATTTAATAGCCAGATAACTCTGGGTTCTTTCAATCGCATCGACCAGGTTTATTTCAGCTGGAGTATCGAGCAAAAGGACTTCAGCGATGTAACCGGTAAAGTTTCTGTTTGGATCGTTACTATTGAAGTGCTTTCCTAAACGATTATATACAAATAACTCACTTTCTGAAGTAGGATGATTTCTTGTAACATTGATATCAGGGAGACCATTCACCCAGGTTTCAAGCTGCTCTTGTTCTGAACCCAAAGGTTCAACAATATCCCGTACAAATGTGGCTATGGTCGGTCTTTGTTGTAAATCTATAGATCCGGATTGAAAGTAACCGCCACCGTCAGAATCCCAAGTCCTGCCGACTGAAAATCTATTTCCTGCAGAAACCCCTAAGGATAGATTGGACAGGCTGTTGGGGTGAACATCTATATCTCCCCCGAATAGGAGGCGTTGTTCTTCTGCATTATTCCCTGCTCCAGCACCTTGGAACACAATGAATACTGCAATTTCATTCCTTGAATTTGATCTAAAATGTAAAGCTTCCCCGTTTCCGCTTCCGTCAAATTCAACTGCTGGATTGAAATTCATTATATCTCTTCTCAATGTTGGAATTCCTGCTCGGGATCCGATTGGTGATAAAAAGTCTACCCCATCCGTGCCAAATGGATAATCAAAACCTACAGGGGGAGCCGAAGGATAATCTGCCGGATTGGGATGTGGAACACCATCCTGTGGTGTAAAATCAACAAAATCATACCAAATGTTCACAGGTGTGCCATCCGCTGGTGCATAGGGGGTGAAAAGATGTACGCTTCCAACGGGTATTGGATTAACGTTGATAGCTCTGTCTGCAGTGAACCAGGTATCTAGTTGTTGAGCAGATACCTGTTGTCCAAAAAATATGGTGAAAAGGATTATTGCAAAACGAACAGGCCTTTCCCTTACCCAGACTGAAAGAAGGTTTTCAGTGTTTGATTTATTTATTGAAGAATGTAGAAATCTTGTCATAAGCAAGTAGTTTTTGAGCCAATATTTTCCTTAATAGGAAACAAGGTTCTAGATTTGGATACATAAAATAAGTTAGTATTCAGTAACTTAGAGGGGTGCAATTAACCTATAGTGCATTTGGATTGACGAATGACGGAGTTGGATCAACGAGTGCAAATTGGTTTAACCTTAACCGGGCAGTTGTTTGTAGGAATATAGATACATATCCTATATATTTTTTATGGAGTTAATAAAAAAGAGCCGCCAAGAAACTCTTGGCGGCTAAACCATCTCGAGGACAGAACTTAGGTGTTACACCAAACCAAGTTCCAACGAGACTATAAATGCATAGAGATGGTTATTTTATTAGATTAATTTCAACTCTTCGGTTTTGTTTTCTTCCCAGTTTGGTCGCATTTGTGGCAATAGGTTTTTCTTCTCCAAAACCTATGGAAGTAAGCCTGTTTCCGGGTATCCCTTCATTTATCAAGAAATCCCTGACAGCGTTAGCCCGTGCTTCAGATAGTTTTTGGTTACTGGAGCTACTTCCTACACTATCCGTATGGCCTTCTACGGTAAATTTAGCGGTTGGATATTCGTTCAGGATTTGAATGATATCAACCATTACCGATACTGATTCTGGTTTAATGGTGGCTTTCCCTGTATCGAACAAAATAGTTTTAGCATAATCGTTCAATTGTTTTTGAACTTCTTGTGTTACCTCTGGACAACCATTATTGCTTACTGGACCTGCAACTTCTGGACATTCATCATCAATATCTGGCAAGGTGTCACCATCGGTATCTGGGCATCCGTTGTTTTCTATTTTGCCTGGGTTTTCCGGACAGCGGTCCTCTGAGTCTATGATGCCATCTCCATCGGAATCGGGGCATCCATTATATTGGGGCAATCCTGGTATTTCCGGACAATTATCGTCCTTATCCAAGATTGTGTCTCCATCGGTATCTGGCCAAGGACATCCATTATTTTCAACTGGTCCTGCTTCATTAGGACAATCATCATCTTTATCCAATATACTATCTTGGTCAGTATCCGGCCAAGGGCATCCACTATTTTCAAGAGGTCCAGCTACCTCTGGGCAGTCGTCTTCTTTGTTTATGATGCCATCGTTGTCCTTGTCCCTAAGTCTGCTGTGGTATATTGGAATCTTTGCACCTGCATATAAATCTAAAGCCTTGGTGTTTTCACTAATCAATGAGGACAGGATTGAACCCGACCCCAAATATATTGGTCCCAATCTAAATCCAGCTCCCCATTGCACGCCGACATTGCTCAGAATACTTATAGGGGAATATATGGCAAGCCATTTACTTTCATATCTGGGAGTTGCCCGGTACTGGTTTAAAATGCTTCCAGTATTTCTTTTGTTTTTGGATGTAAGGGATACATCTGCATTTAGGTTGATATATAATTTTGAGTTCAAATTCCAATCAAAATTTGTATGTAGTGCGGTTGGCAGGGTATAGCTTTCAGATGTTTGACTGGAAATCTGGTTAAAATTGTCCAACAAGGCTTCTTCTAGTACATCGCCATCAAAATTGTCGATATCCTGAGTCCTTTCAAGATCATAAAAACGGTCAGTACCCTTTACATCGAATATCTTTCCGATATCGGTTATGGAGATGCCTAGTTTTATTTTGTATTTATTGACCCCTCTGTTTGTAATGGTACTTCCATCATTTTTTAATTTAGTAAAATCGGCATGGTTTGGCCTCCATTCGTAAATGAGACCCAAATCGCCCCCAAGACCAAAGCCATTGGAAAAATCCAAGGAGTTTCCTGAGTTTCCTTGATCATTTATTGGCCCTGTGTCTCCCAAGTGGAATTCTCCAGCTGTTGAAACCTGACGAGTATTGGCATCATAGTCAACTGTGATTCCTGTTCCATCTATATAAACGTTTCCAAATCCCTGGAGCAATTTTCCTGTGACACCACCCTTGATAAAGTGTTCCCCATCATTTTTTAATGCTCTTGCATAAGTAGCGCCTATTTCGCCCCATGCACTAAAAGAGCCAATTATATCGCCTTCCACTAAATTGAAATCTTCATTCTCATCAAACCCCCCTTCCTTTTCCAAGAGATTTCCATTGGCATCATTAAGATTGAATACGCCTCGCCCTCTTGTAAAAATTGCAAGTGAACTTTTTTCGTTTATACTTAGCATCACAGATGGCCCCAGTACATCGATATTGAAGGCCAAAAAGTTCTCCAAAGAGGGAAATGTTTCTGCATCATCAAATACAGAACTATAGTTCCGAAATACATCGTTTAGATTAAATCCTATGTAATCGTTACCGTAAAGTGCGCTAACTCCAACGAGGTTGATATCCAACTTTAATCTGGAATCCGCAATATTCGCTGGATTGGAGATAACTCCGTGGACCCCATTGTAGTTGTCCTCCAATAGCCCGACATATGATTGAGCGGTAATGATCTCAGCTAGGAGGATGAACAATAGAGAGGTCAATAATTTTAGTGAAATAATTCCATTTGCTTTCATGATTTTTCAAATTTGTATGGGTGTTGTTTTTTCTCTGAAAAACACAAATAGACTATAAAAAACGAAACGGGATATAGGGTAATAAACGAATGGGCCTTTTGAATTGATGGATGGTGGATTTGGATTTATATGAGTTTTAAAAAAGAAGAATATTCTTACTGTATTAGTATGGTTTCAATAAATAAAAAAACCATTACAACCAAGGAATCTTTCAATTCCTTGGCGTAACGGAAACCTCAACTAAACTAAACACTTTTATGACCAACAGTCGTCAAAAGTGAATTGCTATATGTGCATACGTTAAAAATTGATCTTGCTATTCAATTGTGATTAACGCTTTATTGCAGAACAAACATAAGGGCAAAAAATGGGATAAAAGGGGGCCGATTTATGAATGCCCTATTTGAACCAATGAATGCCCCTTTTGATTTGATATTAAAAATACCCACATAAAAAAACAGCCCTAATTTGGACTGTTCTTCATGTTGTAAAGCGGTATCGGGAGACTAAACTTCCTCTACAGATGCATCTGGGGCATTTTTTTTAACAGAAGCAATTCCGTTTTCCATGGCCGAGTCGCTGGAATACATTTCGCTATTGCCGATAACCTGTCCGTTGGATGCTTTTAGGTTAAAAAATGGACTGCCATCCTTTGCTTTGTTTCTTTCAAAATATTTATCGTCCTGTGAATGTTTTTTTACAGACTCGATTCCATTTTCGCAAGCATCTTTGGATGAATACCCTTGACTGCTTAAAATTACTTGGCCGTTCCCAGCTTTTAAATTAAACCTGAATTTACCGGCTTTATCCGTTTTGATCTCAAATTTTCCCATACTTAATATGTTTTAAGTAATAAATCTAGATATTTTATTAAAAAATGACCAATAAAAGAGGTGAAAATTGATAATAAAATAAGCCATTGTTGCTTTTAGGGATATTTTGGGAATATATTTTGGTGGATTCCATAAAAAAGGAGGCTATTTTAGCCTCCTTTTTTAGTATTCTCAATGTATGTGTTACACCCTTATTTGTCCATCCCCAAATACATAGTATTTGTTGGTCACCAATTGTTTTAGGCCCAAAGGTCCACGATGGTGCAATTTATCGGTGCTTATCGCAAGTTCTGCACCAACACCCATTTGTCCGCCATCGGTAAATCGGGTAGAAGCATTTTGGTACACGGCGGCACAATCCACGTTCTCCATAAATATTTGTGCAGCGCTATTGTTCTCTGTCATGATGGAGGCTGAGTGCCCTCCCGAGTTTTTGTTTATCATGTGTATGGCATCATCAATGGTATCCACTGCGCCGATAATGCATTTCATGGCCAAGAATTCTTCTTGCCAAATCGATTCATCGGTAATAGTGTCGACCTCTGTCAATATTTGCTTTACCGTTTTGTCCACAATTATGGATACGTTGTTGGCCTCCAGAACTTTTTTCAACTCTTCAAGTTTTTCCTTGTACCCATCTATCCGGGTATCCACCAAAATTTTATCGAGAGCATTGCATGCCGATATTTTATGGGTCTTGGCGTTTAGAATTACTTTAACGCTTTTGTCCCAATCGGCATCTTTGTGCACATAAAGGAAATTGTTCCCTCTACCACTTATCAGAACTGCGCATTTGGCGTGCTCTTTAACAAAGGCGATCAAACGTTCGCCACCACGGGGAACAATTAGATCCAAGTCTTGGTCCGGATTTCGGAGAAACTCCTGTGTTTGTGACCTGTCCATTTCCAAAAATTGGATGTAATCCTCGGATAGTCCGTTCTGGGTCAGTGCCCGGTGCCAAAACTTAACTAAGGCCTTATTGCTATGGTAGGCTTCTTTTCCTCCTTTGAGCAATATTTTGTTGTTGGCCTTAAAAGCCAGTACGGCAGCTTCGATAGTAACATCGGGTCGCGACTCATAAATGATCATTATAGTGCCAAAAGGAGCCGTTCTGTTAATTATTTTAAGTCCGTTGTCCAATGCTCTTGTAGAGATTTCTTGGTTGACCGGGTCCTCTTGCAAACGTACTTCCTTTACGGCTTGGATCATCTGGTCCACTTTCTTTTGGTCCACAACCAAACGATCGTACAAAGCTTGATCGTCGCGGTTGAACGCATCCAGATCTTTTTGATTTGCTTGGAGCAGTTCTTCCCGATTTTCATCAAGGATTCGCTCCATGTCTTTTAGTACTTTATTTTTTAGTGTTGTATCTAATAATTTCATTGTTGTTATTTTGAAACTTCTGTTCCTACGTTCTTTCCTTCTACAATGTCCAGGATTACGTTTTCCCGTTTTCCGTTTACTATGTAGGATGGGATATTGTCTGCGGCAGCCTTTTGGGCATAATTTAATTTTGAACCCATTCCGCCGCGGCCTTCGCCCTCCTGCTTGTTTCCTTCTTCGATGTACTTGCCCAAGTCCTCTTTTGGCTCAACCTTATCTATTACTTTGGATTCCGCTTTTTCGGGGTGCCCATCGTAAAGGCCATCGATATCTGTCATCAAAATAAGCTTATCGGCCTTCATTAATTGTGCGAGTAGGGTTGCAAGCTCATCATTGTCCGAGAACATGGACATGGATACGGAGACGGCATCATCCTCGTTCGCGATCGGAATTACTCCTTCGGATAGCAATCCTTCGAGGCAGTTGATCATATTATCGCGGTGTACGCCTGGGTTAAAATCCCGTTTGGTCGGGAGTACCTGGGCACATTTCATTCCATAATCGCTGAATATGTTGTAATAATGTCTCATCATTCTGGGCTGTCCAATGGCAGAATATACTTGTCTGCGTTGGGTTTTGTCCTTTATCTTAGCTTTTCCCAAAACTTCTTTTCCGGCAATCACCGATCCAGAGGAGACCAAAATGGTCATGATATCCCGTTCGTAAAGTTCAGCAATTTGTTGCACCAAACTATTGAGCACGGGCCTTACTATTCTATTGTCCTTGTTGGTCATCACATTTGTTCCTACTTTAATGACCACTAATTGTTTATACATGATTTAGTATTCTTCGCCTAGTTCCACAGCTCTTCCAAATGCTGCAAAGGCGGCTTCTTTGATTAATTCGTTTACATTGTTGTCTTCCATGGAATCTAGAGCAGCCCTGGTAGTTCCTCCTTTGGAGGCTACCATTTCCATCCAAGTGTCCGGGTTAAGGTTGTTTTGGTTGAACAACTCCACGGCACCGGTAAAAGTTTGGCTTACCAGTACTTTGGATACATTTTCGGAGAATCCCATTTGGAGTGCGGCCTCCATCATGCTTTGCATAAAGTAGAAAACATAAGCAGGCCCACTTCCCGATATTCCGGTGGAGGCATCGATGAATTTTTCGTTTTTTACCCGAAGCGATTTTCCTGTGGTGTCCAGTAAACCTTCTACCATAAAAAGCTCTAATCGGGATACTTCTTCGGCGGATACGTAGCTGGTTAGACCTTTTCCTACCTGGGCAGGTAAGTTGGGCATGGCCCTTACTACTTTTTTTATGCCCAAGGATTCTTGGATGTAGTTAATGGTAACGCCCGCCATAATGGAAATGAACAATTGCTCGGGGTTGACCAATTTTTTCATACGGCCGAATAGTTCTTCGGCATGATAGGGTTTTACGGCCAAAAAGATAACATCTGCCTGTGGTACGCAATCTTCTATCTTATCAATCGCGTCGAAGTAGCCGATCTTGTCCACTTCTTCCAATTTTTCTTTTGATTTGTCCAGTACCATAATGTTGCGTTTTTTCAACAGTTTGGATTTGGACATACCTGTAGCGTAGGTAAGTCCCATGTTACCTGCACCAATAACCAATACTTTCATTTTTTGTTTTAAAGGGTTATATAATAGATTGTGAAATTGTTATGCCAATACATTGCACTCTTTGCAGTCTTTAATTTTTCCGTCGTAAGTTTCGCGGTACTTGTGCAAAGTGCGCACAGGAAGCCCCATAATGTATTTTTTAATATAGGTTACCTGGGTGGTGAGTTCGCCCATTTTAACGCTATATCGTTTTTCATACTTGGTTTCCCTTTTGATTTTTGAAAGTTTCATCTTGTTGTTCTTGATACTATGATTTTATTGTTATTGGTCTTCCTGCTCGTTCAGGAATTGTTCCTTGTATTGCGCCTTTTTTAGGGTTTTGCGACGCTCTACTGATTTTTTAGTGTATTCTTGATGGCTTCGTATCTGGTCCAAACGCTTTGTGTTTCGATATTTTCTTTTGTAACGTTTTAGAGCCCTTTCAATACTTTCACCTGGCTTAACTTCAATTTTTAACATATATGGATTTATCTGTTCAATCTCATTTCTAAATGGGTTTCGCTGAACCCTTTTTCTTCAAAAAATTTTTTGTTTGGATATTGGTTGTCACTGGTTATATGTATGGCTACGTCTCCTTTACAATACTGTAGGGTGTAGTCCAATAGTCTTTGTTCAACTCCTATATTTCTGTGTTCCCTGTGTACTACAAAAAAAACTAGAAAATTTTCGGGTATGTAATCGCCCATGCCTGTTTTGTTCACTACGGCCAAGGCCAGTATCCTATCTTTTTCTTCCATGGCAAATACATATCCTCCGAGTCCGGGAATATCCTTGGTAGAATATTGTATTGCTTTTCTTATGGCATTTTTTGACGCTTTTTTTCCTTCTTGATTATGGAAAAGAAAATTGGCAAACCTGTCGGCTTCCATGGTGGAAAGCCTGGTATATGCATCGTAGGTCTTGATTACCATGCTAGTATTTTGAACGATATCGGATTAAGTTTTTTATTGACAAAAAAGGGATTGATCGGAACTGCTTGGCAGGGTACCAAACTGTCCGTTTTTTGGAGGTGCAACTCCCAGAACCAGGGAGGGTAATTATAGGGTAGGAGGAATAAACTTATCTGGCTGGTTTCGGAATACCAGATAGTTAAAACTTAGAATCCTGCAGTTTTTTCTCTCGTGGAGCTTAACTTTCATCGGCACAAAGGTAAGCAAACAAGAGCTTAAATCCCAATAATACTGGGGTTTATGATTTTTATAACGTTTATAGGGAAGTGTTTGGGGGTAAGAAAACGTTGGAGTTGAAGATAGAAGAAGTGTTGCCTTAGTGAAGAAAGGTAAAGTATAAAAACAAAAAAAGCTCCGAGAAATCGGAGCTTTTTGCGGTCTGGACGGGACTCGAACCCGCGACCCCCTGCGTGACAGGCAGGTATTCTAACCAACTGAACTACCAGACCAATGATTTTATCTTTTCAAGACTCCGACAACAGTCGGATTCAAATCTTGTTCATTTGCTTTTTTAAAGCGAGTGCAAATATACATTCTCATTTCGGATATGACAAAACATTTTTTTAAAAAAATGATCAAGCAAATTTCTGCCGCTCTATCATAAAGGAATTCAGGACTTGGGAGAAGTCCGAGCGAACATCCACCCCCACATATTTGATTTGGTACTGTGCGCATTTCAGTTTCAGGTCCTTCTGGTATTGCAGCACTTTTTCTGAATATGCCTTTTTAATGGAATCTGCATACAAATCTATCTGTTCGCCAGTTTCTACATCCACAAAACGTTTGGGTGCATTGTCAAAATCAAAATTGAGCTCATGCTCTTTATCCAACAGATGAAAAAGAACCACGGAATGTTTGTTGTATTTAAGATGACGCAGGGCTTCAAACAGTTTTTCCTCTTCGGTTTCCGTCTGGAACATATCGGTAAACAGAAAAATTAAGCTTCTCCGATGGATTTTTTCGGCAATTTGATGCAGAAACGTATAGGTTTTGGTCTCCTTCGTATCCTTTTTATGGGAAGCAACTTCGTTCAATTTAGAGTACAGCATCTGAAAATGACGCTCACTGTTCTTTTCCGAAGCATAAAAATCATACGTATCAGAATAAATACTTAGCCCAACGGCATCCCGTTGTTTTTTTAAGACTTGCATCAAAGCCGCAATGGAAAGCACCCCAAAACCAATTTTGTTGAGGTTTCCCAAGGAATATTCCTTCACTTCGGGGTAATACATGGAGGCGGAATTGTCCAAGATCATATGGCAGCGCAGGTTGGTCTCGTCCTCAAATCGTTTGGTGTAGAGTCGGTCCGTGCGAGCGAAAAGTTTCCAATCAATATGTTTGGTGCTTTGCCCTGGGTTGTAAATTTTGTGTTCCGCGAACTCTGCAGAAAATCCATGGAACGGACTTTTATGAATGCCACTGATAAAACCCTCGACAATCTGGTTGGCCAAAAGTTCAAGGTTTTGGAAAAGTTTTGCTTTGCTAAGTTCCGATCGTAGGTCCATAACTGATTTCTGAAGACAAGATAAAATAAAAAAGGCTTGGCATTTGCCAAACCTTTTTTAAAATCCGTATTTCTACGTTTTTTTACAAAGCTGCATCAATTGCATCCGTGTATACTTTTTTAGGAGATACCCCTACTTGACGGTTGATTACCTCACCATCTTTAAATACCAAAACGGTAGGGATATTACGAACACCGTACTTGGCCGCAAATTGTTGGTTGGCATCAACATCAACCTTACCCACAACAGCTTTGCCATCGTATTCTTGTCCAACTTCTTCAATGATCGGACCTACCATTCTACAAGGCCCGCACCATGCTGCCCAAAAATCTACTAGGACAGGCTTGTCACTTTTCAAAACTACTTCGTCAAAAGTTGCATCTGTTATTTCTAGTGCCATCTTATTAATTTTAATATTATGCAAAGTTAGTCAAATAATGCCCACGTAACTTACATCTGGTACATTCGTTTTAATTATTGCACTATTGGCATTAATTATACCTAGTTCAATTTATAATGAATTTCGTTCGCCTCCAGTTCGGCAAGTAATTCGCTGTTGATCTTTACCTTTTGTTTTCGACTCGATAGTTTTAGTTTGATTTCTTCTTGCATCTCGTAAATCACAAAACTAATAGGATGGTCGCCTTTATGCATGGTTAAAGTGTCCTTCAAGGTTTTTATGCGCTGTTCTTGCAGGCGGTCTATGTTGAGTTTGATGGTCAACTTTTTCGCAAAGGCATCCATTACATCCTGAAGCTGTTTAAAATCGTTGAACTGGAGCCTTGGCTCTCCTTTTTTGCCCGTATCGCGGTTCACCCATCCTTCGCGAACAAAGGCCCTAACATGTACAAAGGAATTGATCATTAAAAAATGCCGGAACTTTAAGTATTCTTCTCCAAAAATCCGTAGTTCGTAGGATTCATTATAATCTTCCAATGTAAAAAGCCCCCAGCCTTTGCCATTTTTGGATACCCTATGCTGGACATCGGTAATAACACCTGCAACGGTAAGTTCTCGATTTACATATTCGTCCAAACGGGAGAAATCGCTCACCGTGTTCTTGCAGAACGCTTTGATCTCTTTTTTAAAATCATCCAACGGGTGGCCGGAAATATAAATGCCGACCACTTCTTTCTCGCGTCGCAGTTTTTCCATGGTTCCCCATTCTTCGCAAGGAGGAACAATGGGCTCTGGAATCTGCACATCGCTCGCTTCGCCAAAAAGGCTTACTTGGGACGAATTTTGATTCTCCTGAAATTTGGAACCGTACTTGACAGCTTTTTCCAAGAACGTGATGCCATCGCCCTCATCATGAAAATACTGTGCACGGTGGGTGTCGCCGAAAGAGTCGAAGCCTCCTGCCAACGCCAAGTTTTCGAACGCTTTTTTGTTGGCAGCCCTTAGATCTACCCTTTTGGCCATATCAAAAATTGATCTGTACGCCCCTCCTTCTTTCCGGTTTTCCACTATGGTCTCTACGGCAGAGCGCCCTACTCCTTTTATGGCACCCATGCCAAAGCGGACGGCATTGTCCTTGTTGACCGCAAATTTATAGTAGGATTCGTTAACGTCAGGGCCCAATACTTCCAGTCCCATTCGTTTACACTCCTCCATAAAAAAGGTGACCTGCTTAATATCGTTCATGTTGTTGGACAGCACGGCCGCCATATATTCGGCAGGATAGTGGGCTTTTAAATAGGCCGTTTGGTAGGCTATGTAGGCGTAACAAGTGGAGTGACTTTTGTTGAAGGCATAAGAGGCAAAGGCTTCCCAATCCTTCCAGATCTTTTCCAAAACATCCCGTGGATGTCCATTTTTTTCGCCACCGTCCAAAAACTGGGGTTTTAGTTTTTCCAGCAGGGCAAAAATCTTTTTGCCCATGGCCTTTCGGAGTACATCCGCATCACCTTTGGAGAAACCGGCCAGCTTTTGTGAGAGCAGCATTACCTGCTCTTGGTATACGGTAATTCCGTAGGTCTCCTTAAGGTATTCTTCCATGTCGGGAAGGTCATAGGTGATTTCTTCGTCTCCATGTTTACGGGCGATAAAGCTTGGGATGTATTCCATGGGGCCCGGTCGGTAGAGGGCGTTCATGGCTATCAAATCATCAAAAACCGTAGGTTTTAGGTTTTTCATGTGTTTTTGCATCCCAGGGGATTCGTATTGGAATATCCCTACCGTATCTCCTCGTTGGAAAAGCTCGTATGTTTTTTCATCATCCAATGGAAAATCATCGGGTACCAGATCTATCCCTGTTCTCGCTTTTACAATTTTGACGGTGTCCTTGATCAGGGTCAAGGTTTTTAGTCCCAAGAAATCCATTTTTAGCAGACCTGCACTTTCCACTACGGAGTTGTCGAACTGGGTTACGTACAGATCGGAATCCTTGGCAACGGATACGGGAACAAAGTTGGTAATATCGTCCGGTGTAATGATCACCCCACAAGCATGAATGCCCGTATTTCGAAGAGAACCCTCTAACACTCGGGCCATTTTTACGGTCTGTCCCTCTAAATCGTCGGTTTCGGCAATATTGAGTAGTTCATGGACCTTTTCCAGCTCATCCGAACGGAATTTCTTTTTTAAGTCGGCTTCGTCCACTCCAAATATTTTGTTGAGTTTGGACATGTTGGGAATCAACTTGGCAATTCGGTCAGCTTCACTCAATGGAAGGTCCAATACCCTTGCAGTATCTCGAATGGATGATTTTGCAGCCATGGTTCCGTACGTGATGATCTGTGCAACCTGATTGGCTCCATACTTATTGATCACATAGTCCATTACCCGACCACGTCCTTCATCATCAAAATCAATATCGATATCGGGCATGGACACCCTGTCCGGATTTAGGAACCGCTCAAAAAGCAGGTCGTACTTCATGGGGTCTATGTTGGTAATGGTAAGGCAATAGGCCACCACCGAACCAGCGGCGGAACCACGACCTGGTCCTACGGAAACATCCATGTTCCTTGCTTCACGGATAAAGTCTTCCACTATCAAAAAGTATCCGGGGTACCCTGAGTTTTTAATAATTTCCAACTCAAAGTCTATCCGTTCCCTGATTTCTTCGGTTATTTCGCCATATCGCTTTTCGGCCCCTTTGTAGGTAATATGTCTTAAGTAGGCATTTTCTCCTCGATTACCGCCGTCAACCTCGTCTTCTGGGTCCTTAAAATCTTCTGGAATATCAAATTTTGGAAGCAGGATATCGCTGGCAAGATCGTAGGGCTCTATTTTGTCCACAATTTCCTTGATGTTCAAAATAGCTTCGGGCAAATCCTTAAAGAGTTCCTTCATTTCGTCCGAAGACTTAAAATAGTACTCTTGGTTGGGAAGTCCATATCGATAACCCCGACCCCTGCCAATAGGTGTGGATTGTTTTTCACCGTCCTTTACACAGAGTAAAATATCGTGTGCCTCGGCATCCTTTTTATCGCAATAGTAGGTATTGTTGGTGGCCACCAGTTTTACGTTGTGGTCTTTGGCCATACGCACCAAAACTTGATTGACACGGTCTTCGTCTTCCTGTCCGTGGCGCATGATTTCGATATAAAAATCATCTCCAAACAGGTCTTTCCACCATAACAAGGCTTCTTCGGCCTGTTTTTCGCCTACGTTCAATATTTTGTTGGGTACTTCCCCATATAGGTTACCGGTAAGGGCGATAATATCTTCCTTGTATTGCTCGATTACTTTTTTATCGATTCTAGGTACATAATAAAAGCCGTCGGTATAGGCGATAGAAGACATTTTTGCCAGATTGTGGTAGCCTTTTTTGTTTTTGGCCAGGAGTACTATCTGATGTCCGTAATCCTTCACATTTTTATTGGTATGATCGTCGCATACAAAAAATTCACAGCCTACTATTGGGGTAATCTCTTTTTCGGTGGGTTGTTCGCCCTTGGCGATGAGTTCTTCGTTTTTTGCCTTTGCCGCCTTATTATGTCCCATTACTTCTTTCACAAAGTGAAAGGCTCCCATCATGTTGGCATGGTCTGTCAAAGCAACGGCGGGCATACCGTTTTTTGCTGTGGCCTTGACCAAATCTTTGATGTTGATGGTGGATTGAAGCACTGAAAACTGGGAATGGTTGTGGAGATGTACAAAGGGTTCATCTTCCAAATTCTCCACATTCTCTTGTATCTCCTCGTCCGAAACCCCGCTAGTGTCCTTTTCCCAGAGGGCATCCGCAATTTTTTTTGATTCGGCCTTGAGATTGAGGTGCTTTAACCCTATGAGCTCTATTTCCTGGGGATTGGACTGGGAAAATCGTTCAAAATAATCGGGCTGAACATCCAGTTCTTGATAGGAATACTGTTTTTTCCGGACCAATTCCAAGAAGCAGCGTGTGGTGGCTTCCACATCCGCCGTTGCATTATGTGCTTCGGCAAAAGGTTCACCGAACAAAAATTCGTGCAGTTCGGTAAGCGTGGGCAATTTAAACTTTCCACCACGTCCTCCGGGAATTTTACAAAGTTCGGCAGTGTGTTCTGTACAAGTGTCCAGTACGAGCAGTTCGGTGAGAGGGCTTTCGACGCCCTCGCGATGGAATTCGCATCCCATAATATTGACGTCGAACCCTACATTTTGACCTACCACAAATTTGGTTTGCTCCAATGCATTGTTGAAAGCTTCCAAAACCTCGCTAAGAGGAACTCCTTTTTCTTCTGCCAAGGCAGTGGAGATACCGTGAATCTGTTCCGATTCGTAAGGGATGTTGAATCCTTCCGGTTTTATCAAAAAGTCTTGATGTTCTATCAAATTACCTAGCTCGTCGTGCAATTGCCATGCAATCTGAACACACCTTGGCCAGTTGTCGGTATCGGTAATCGGGGCATCCCAGCGTTTGGGCAAACCAGTGGTTTCCGTATCAAAAATCAAATACATAGGCTATCTGTCTCGGTCAAAAAAGGATGGATAAAATTACGGAAGAAGATAGATTTGGTGAAAAAGAGTTGTGAGGAGTTATCAACTAAAAAAAAGCCAGGAAAAAATCCCAGCTTTTTCTGCTTGTATCAAGTGACTTTTGGAATTATGATACTGCTGTTTCGAATAAGTTCGCTGTCTCCAAGGTTTCCCTTATGGCATTTCGGTGTTTCATTAATAGGCTTTCCGTGGAAGGTGGTAATACAAATTCTTTATCGTGCAGAATATCGTTGTACGTCTCGATTGCTTCTTTTTCGCCCCTGTGCACTTCTTCCAGCATTGCCTCTTCATTGTTCGAGGCAAAGAGTAATTTAAAATCGATCCAAGATCGGTGCAAGGTACCTTTGGTGCTTCCCCCTTTGTCGGGATTTTGTCCAAAGGCCTCGATTTCGGCCTTTAGCTCTTGGCCAAAATTATATCGCTGTTTGGCGCGATCCATAAAAAATTGTTTGATGGTCGTATGGTCTACTTTTTCAGCTGCTTTTTTGAATCCTTTTTCAGCATCATAGGTTCTTTCCAAAAGTTCGTTTAATTTGTTCGACATTTCTACGGTGTACTTCATAATCTTTTTTCATTTTGTCTGTTTATGGCCATCGATTTTCGATGACATCCACATTTAAGATAAGGTTTAAGTGCAGAATGGCAAATGTTTACAATGGTTTATAATATATTTAACGGGTTAGGGCCCAGTTGTTAAAAGGATTAACTTTTTTGTTTTAAACGCTGCGCTATAAACAAATAAGTGTATATTTGCACCCGCTTAACCGATAAGCGATTAAAAAGAATTAATAATCAGGGTCGGGCACCCTACAAATTAATGTGATATGCCAGTTAAAATTAGACTTCAGAGACACGGTAAAAAAGGTAAACCATTTTATTGGGTGGTCGCTGCTGATGTAAGAGCGAAGAGAGATGGTAAATTTTTGGAAAAATTGGGCACCTACAACCCAAATACCAATCCAGCCACTATTGATCTTGATATCGATGGTTCTGTAAAATGGTTGCAGAACGGTGCGCAGCCAACGGACACAGCTAGAGCTATTCTTTCTTATAAAGGTGTGATGATGAAGCACCACTTAGCAGTGGGTGTTCGTAAAGGAGCAATGACCGAAGAGCAAGCAGAGGAGAAATTCAAAGCTTGGTTGGAAGAGAAAGAACAAAAGATCCAGGCCAAGAAAGATGGTTTGAGCAAAGCCGAAGCAGAAGCTAGAGCAAAAGCATTGGAAGCCGAAAAAGAAGTGAACGAGAAGAGAGTTGCCGCTGCAATGCCAGAGGAAGAGGAAGTAGTGGAAGAGGCTGCGGAGGAAACCGCCGAAGCTGCAACAGAAGAAACTGCTGCTGAAGCTCCAGCTGAAGAAGCCACCTCGGAAGAAGCTGCCAAAGAAGAATAGAAACGTAAGACGATGCGCAAGGAAGATTGCTTCTATCTGGGCAAAGTCGTTTCAAAATATAGTTTTAAAGGTGAGGTGTTGGTCAAACTGGACACCGATGAGCCCGATATTTACGAAAACATGGAATCAGTACTTGTTTCATTGGGAAACAATCTGGTTCCATTTTTTATTGATAGATGCCGATTGCATAAATCCAATTTGCTCCGTATCGATTTTGAAGAGGTGAAGGATGAACCTACGGCAGATAAACTTATTGGGTCGGAACTATACTTGCCACTTACCATGTTGCCACCACTTACGGGCAATAAATTTTATTATCACGAGGTTATCGGGTTTACGGTTATGGATGAGTTGCATGGAGATATAGGTGTTGTGGAATCCGTTAACGATAGTGCTTCCCAAGATTTGTTCGAAGTAAAAAAAGGGGACAAGGAATTATTGATTCCGGTAAGCGATGATATTATCACTAAAATAGACCGTGAAAACAAAACTATTCATGTAAAAACGCCCGAAGGTCTAGTGGATTTGTATTTAGGATAGGTTGTCATAAAAAAAGGAGACCGAAACAGCCTCCTTCTTCGCAATAAAAAAACTAGACGAAATTTTATTTTTTCCACTTGCCACCACCTAGGTAGAAACCAAGGGATATGCCTAAGTATGAGTTTTTAATTTCCGCACCCTCACCTAAGTCAGTCTTACCAATAAGATTATAAGTTGCAGCTAATCTAAATTTGCCAGCTTCAAAACCAGCTCTGATAAGACCACCAAATTTTCCGTCAACCTCAAGTTCTACCGAACCTTCAACTAGTTCTGTGTCGACACTTGAACTTAAGTTGCCTAGAGTACTGTATCCAACACCACCACCTAGAAATGGAGCAAAAGAAGAGCTTCCAGAATTAAAATAGTAGTCAAATGTACCAGAATAGGTTCCACTTGCAGTTAAATCAGCTTCAGTTTCGCCTACATTTTTTGCCATGGCGGCAGATTCAAAGCGTATTCCAATATTCATGTTGTCGGCAATATTGTATTTTGGCTCCACTGCGATGAGAACGCCGCCCCCACCATCGGGCATGGTATAACCTAGGTCAAGCCCTACACGGAATTTGCCTTGTTCTTGTGCTTGGGCTACTTGCCCAACAGCTAACATAAGTAGCAAAGCATAAAAGATTTTTTTCATAATCAAAAGTTTAAATAATTTGGTAATGATTTTAATAATGGGGTCTCTCCCCAAAAAATTGGAGACGAAATAAGCATATCCTAGTGTTATAAAGCATCAACAATTCACGAATGCCCTTTATGAATTAATAAATGGTGCTTTTGAATTGACGGTTGTAAATAGGGTACAGTACTTTAACCTATATTTGGACCAATGAAGCCTTTCAAATTCAAAGAATTTACGATCCATCAAGATCAATCTGCTATGAAAGTGGGGACGGATGGAGTTTTACTAGGTGCTTGGGCAAGCCTTGATCATGAACCCAATGCTATTTTGGATATAGGTGCCGGTACTGGCTTAATAGCATTGCAATTGGCACAGCGATCCATGGCTGAAGTCATAGATGCCATTGAGTTGGATGATGCTGCCTATGAGGAATGTGTCGATAATTTTGAAGCTTCACCTTGGGCGGACAGATTGTTTTGTTACCATGCCGGATTTGATGAATTTGTAGACGAGATGGACGACCAATATGATCTTATTGTCTCTAATCCCCCTTTTTATTCCGAGAAAATGGATAGTGGTAATGTCTCGCGTGACCAAGCGAGGCAAAATAGCTCATTGCCGTTTGATGAATTGGTTGCTGGAGCCTCAAAAATGCTATCCAACAAGGGGGTTTTTGCAGTAATAATTCCTTTTAAGGAAGAGGCGGCTTTTATGGAAATGGCCAAGAATGTTGGTTTGTACCCGAACCGAATCACAAGAGTTAAAGGAAATCCGAATGTTGATAATAAAAGAAGTTTGATGGAATTCTCACACAATAATAATGAACCAAAAATATATACTTTGGTCATAGAAAATGGAAGACATCAATACACAGAAGAATACATCGCATTGACCAAAGCATTTTATTTAAAAATGTAACAATAAGCGAATGAAATGTTATATTTACTTAAAATTTAATCCGAATGAAGCCTGATTTATTTGAAGCCCCAGATTACTACAATCTCGACGATTTACTTTCTGAAGAACATAAATTGGTTCGCGATGCTGCTCGCCAATGGGTAAAGCGAGACATATCGCCCATTATTGAAGAATATGCCCAAAAAGCGGAATTTCCAGAACAGATCATTGGTGGATTGGCCGAAATAGGAGCATTTGGGCCATATATCCCAGAAGAATATGGAGGAGCCGGATTAGATCAGATCAGCTACGGATTGATCATGCAAGAGATTGAGCGTGGTGATAGTGGCGTTCGTTCCACAGCTTCCGTGCAATCCTCATTGGTTATGTTTCCCATATTCGCCTACGGTACTGAGGAACAACGAAAAAAATATTTGCCTAAATTGGCAACAGGGGAGTGGATGGGCTGTTTTGGTCTTACCGAACCCAACCATGGTTCCAATCCTGGGGGAATGGAAACCAAGTTTAAGGACGCTGACGACCATTATGTACTGAACGGGGCAAAACTGTGGATTTCCAACTCACCATTCGCCGATGTGGCCGTAGTTTGGGCCAAAAATGAAGAGGGCAGGATTCACGGACTTATTGTGGAACGCGGAATGGAAGGGTTTTCCACTCCGGAAACACATAATAAATGGTCACTGAGGGCATCTGCCACCGGAGAGCTTATTTTTGATAATGTAAAAGTGCCCAAAGAAAATCTCTTACCGGGCAAAAATGGTTTGGGAGCGCCCCTAGGTTGTTTGGACTCGGCCAGATATGGAATTGCATGGGGAGCCATCGGGGCAGCTATGGATTGTTACGATACGGCCTTGCGCTATGCCAAAGAGCGGTTGCAATTTGGAAAACCCATTGCCGCATTCCAGCTGCAACAAAAGAAATTGGCCGAAATGATTACAGAAATCACAAAGGCTCAATTGTTGGCTTTTCGTTTGGGACAATTAAAGAATGAAGGCAAGGCGACCACCGCACAAATTTCGATGGCCAAGCGGAACAATGTGGAAATGGCCATTAAAATAGCCCGGGAAGCAAGACAAATGCTGGGCGGCATGGGTATAACCGGGGAATACAGTATTATGCGCCACATGATGAATTTGGAAAGTGTGATTACTTATGAAGGTACACATGACATTCACCTATTGATCACTGGTGCAGATATTACGGGAATCCAAGCGTTCAAATAGAGGAGTAAATCACAAAATTTTTTCTACCGTAACCCTTATCGATTTGCTGATGGGGGTCTGACTTTTGTCCGCAAAGTGGTTGTGGGGCACCAACATATTGGTCTCAGGAAAATAGGCGGCCATGTTCCCTTTGGGAATGTTATAGGTCACTACCAAGAATTTCTCTGCGGTACGTTGGATACCATCATAATGGCTGTGCAGATTGACCACATCCAATTGTGTCAACCCCTTTTCGGTCATATCCTCTTCATTCATAAAAACCACTCGGCGTTCGTTGTGGATGCCACGGTATCGGTCGTTCAACCCATAAATCGTAGTGTTGAATTGGTCGTGTGAACGAATGGTCATCAATAATAATTCATTTGCTTGCAACTCGTGGTCTGGCAAGGGGGTAATCGATAATTGCGCCATGCCATTCGGGAGCATCCTGAAATCTCGGTTACGGACATTGTTGGGCAAGTAGTATCCAAACCCTTTAGATTGCTCACTGGTATTCTGGAACCCTTTCACGGTTTTATCGATCAATTTTCGGATGAGATTGTAATCCTGACCTAATTCATACCAGTTCATGGAGTGATTGCCTCTAAAATAGGTGTGTGCCAAGAGCGCAATAATCTCTGGCTCACTTTTGATATGCTCCGAAGCAGGTTTCAGTAGCCCTTTGCTCTGCCTTACTTTGCCCGTGCTGCTTTCCATGGTCAAAAATTGGAGCTCACCGTTTTTCTCATCTTTTTCAGAACGACCAAATGTGGGCAATACCAATGCAGTTTTGCCGGTTATCAAATGGCTTCGGTTAAGTTTGGTGCTAATTTGTACGGTCAACTCACAATTTTGAATAGCCTCTGCCGTGTATTTGGTATCCGAAGCCGCCATCACAAAATTACCGCCCAAACAAACAAATACCTTCGCCTTTTTTTTGTGCATTGCCTCGATGGCCTCCACGGTATCATACCCTTTTTCGGTGGGAGGATCAAAGTTGAGGTGTTCTTGAATTTTTTTGTTCAGCCTCTTGTTAACGTAGTGCATGATGCCCACGGAGCGGTCCCCTTGCACATTGCTGTGCCCTCTAACCGGACAAGTGCCTGCAAAGGGTTTGCCCACGGCTCCTTTGAGCAGCAAAATATTCACGTATTCCTTGATGCAGTCCACTGCATTTTTATGCTGGGTGATTCCCATGGCCCAACAGATGACGATTTTGGAGTTTTCGGCCAACAGCTCCACCACCTTGTCAATTTTGTGCATATATACCCCGGTCCTTTGTTGAAGGCTCTCAACATCATAGCAATCCAAATCTTTTATCAGTTCATCATATCCATCCACGTATTCCACAATAAATTCATGGTCAAGAACATTGTGGTTTTTGGCGTCCAGCGCTACCAGTTTTTTTAGGATCAATTTGGCCAGGGCAACATCCTCATTAATTTTGACAGGTAAGTGAATGTCGGCAATGGGCTGTCCGTTGCCCAACATGTCGGAAACACTTTGGGGATTTTTAAAGTTGACCAATCCTGTTTCGGCCAAGGGGTTGATGCTGATGACCTTGCCACCATTCTTTTTGCATTTTTCCAAAGCGGATAGCATTCTCGGGTGATTGGTCCCGGGATTTTGCCCTACAACTAAAATCACCTCTGCACCATAAAGGTCATCCAGTTTTACCGAGCCTTTGCCAATGCCCAAGGTCTCAGAAAGTGCCACGCCCGATGATTCATGGCACATATTGGAGCAATCGGGCATGTTGTTGGTGCCAAAAGCTCTGGCAAACATGCCATAGAGGTAGGCAGCCTCATTGCTAGATCTACCGGAGGTATAAAAAATCGCCTCGTTTGGGTCCTTGAGTCGATGGAGTTGCTCCGAAATCAATTCAAAAGCATCTTGCCAAGAAATGGCCTCGTAATGGACACTGTTTGGTCTTAGTACCATCGGTTCTACGATGCGTCCTAATTTGTTGAGTTCAAAATCGCTGAGTCGGGAAAGTTTCTCTATGGAATGTTCCGCAAAAAAGTCGGCGCCGATATGTTCCCGGGTGGCTTCATCGGCCAGAGCTTTTGCCCCATTTTCACAATATTCCGCAATTTTTGATGGATTTTCGGGAACGGGCCAGGCACAGCTAGGGCAGCGAAAGCCGTCCTCTTGGTTCATTTCTAGCAAACTGCGCATCGATCGCACTATCCCCATTTCCTTAAAACCGTGCCGTAGGGCTTCTTTTACGCCCAGAAGTCCAGCTGAGGTCTCCATGGGTTCCTTAAGGCGAAGCCCAGTAAACATAATGTCTCCGGTAAGGGAAATGTTCCGTTTTGTTTTGTTCTCCATTATGGTCAGTATTGCAATTTTGGATTGGGATAATTGTCCGACTGGTCTTCTGCCCGATTCTCAAGGCAAGTAAAGTCTTTTTCCAATAGCAGATATAATTTTTTCCCGTTCGGAAGCTCCATTTCGTGTTCAAAACCTACGGTATGGTTGTGGAACCAATTTTTTCCATCAGTTTCTGGAACCATCAACATTATGGTGTGATTAGTATAGGATGCCAGTAGTTCATTTGCTTCTGGCATCAGCTTGACTTGATACTGAAAAACATTGTCTACCAATTCGGTTGTTTCCGCGATGGAACCTGTTTCGGAGAGTTGTTTTACCTCACTTTGGGTCAATCTAAATCGTATGGAATTCCCTTTGATCCTAATTTTCATGTGCACATTCAATTCGTCTTGGTAAGTTACGGCATTCCGTTCACTTCTTCGAATCAAATAATTTTTTGCTCATTCTCATATCGGCATATCTAGGGTCCTGTACGTAGTTTTCTTTTTTCATTTTGATGACCTCAATGCTCAGGAAACCAAATTCTTCCACCACTTTGCCATAAAATCGGTAAATGCCCTTTCCCCTAAAATAGTACTTGGCTGCCACGGGGGGGAAGAGCACCGTGTCGAACACTTCGCCGTGCTGGTCTACCAAAGTGGCAAAGTGCATGCGCTTGCCATGATGGGTGGAGGTGTTTTTTACCGTGACCAGATACCCATAAATATCGATGTACTTGTTGAGGTACCGTTCCAAGTCTTTTTGTCCGTTCGTGTTTTTGGGAGGCTCCTCCAACAATTCAAAAGGACTGCAAAGACAGAAGCCCAAAAGTTCCCATTGTTCAAAAGCAGTTTCCAATGTTGTGGTGTTGAGCTGGGGCATCTGAAATTTTTGATGTCTTGGCGGAAAAAGCTTCGGGTGTTCCAATCGGTCGTTCTTGGAGAGCATCAAGTGGGCTTTCCAGAGCAGTTCGTGCTTGTTGATCCCCGTAAAACGAAACGCATCAATACGGATCAAAATGGAAAGTTGCTCCATGCTGATAAATACTCGGTCCAAGAAATCTTCCAAAGAGGAAAAACTTCCGTGGAGCATCCGCTCTTTTAGGATGCGTTCCATGACCCTGCTCTCCAGGTCGCGGAGGTACATCATTCCCAAGTAAATGTGCTTGCCGTAAATGCGGTTGACGATCATACTTTTGTTCACGCAGGGCGGATGAATGGTCGCACCCATCATTCGGGCATCGTGCACGTAGAATTCCGAACGGTAGAACCCGCCTCCATTATTGAGCACGGCCACCATATATTCCAAAGGAAAATAGGCCCTCAAAAACAAACTTTGATAGCTCTCCACGGCATAGGAGGCAGAGTGCCCTTTGGCAAAAGCATAGCCTGCAAAACTGGCCACTTGGTTCCAGATTTCTGAGATGAGGGATTCCGCGTAGCCCTTTTTCCTGCAATTGGAAATAAACTTGTCCTGTACTTTTTGGAACTCTTCCCGCGAGCGGAACTTACCGCTCATACCCCTTCGGAGTACATCGGCTTCGCCAAGGTCCAGACCGGCAAAATGATGGGCCACTTTGATCACATCTTCTTGGTAGACCATTACCCCGTAGGTGTCGGGCATAATTTCCAACATCACGGGATGTGCCTTTTCCTCGGTTCGTCCTTTATTCCGATGGCGTAAAATATATTCCCGCATCATACCGCTTTTGGCCACACCGGGACGGATAATGGAACTGGCGGCGACCAATCCCAGATAATTATCGACCTGTAGTTTTTTCAACAACATCCGCATGGCGGGCGATTCCACATAAAAACAGCCCATGCATTGCGCGGTCTTGATCAAGTTGTTGATGACAGGGTCTTTTTTAAACCCTTTGATGTTGTGGATATCTATTCTGTCATATTTTTCAGGTTGGTTGTAGGCGACGATTTCCAGTGCTTCCTTGATTTTGCCCAGTCCCCGCTGACCAAGGATGTCAAATTTGTAGAGTCCCACATCCTCGGCAATGACCATATCGTATTGGGTAGTGGGAAATCCCTTTGGCGGTAAATGAGTAGCCGAAAACCAATGCAAAGGTTTGTCGCTGATCAAAATCCCCCCTGCGTGAATGCTCAAATAATTGGGTTTGCCCTTGAGCAAGCTGCCATATTTCAGTACGAGTTTTGATACATGGTCCAGTTGGTCGAAATCATATCTTCCCGCCAGTAAAAAATCAATTTCCTGTGGTGGAAGTCCGAACACTTTGCCTAATTCCCGAATTACGCCCCGCTCCTTAAAAGTGACATAAGTACCGAGCAGAGCCACGTGTTCAAAGCGCTCGAAGATGTATTCGGTCATGGCAGGGCGATCCTTCCACGAAAAATCAATGTCAAAATCGGGAGGATTGGCTCGATAGAGGTTAATGAAACGCTCAAAATATAAATCAAGCTCCATAGGGTCCACGTCGGTGATGCGAAGGAGGTAGGCCACAATACTATTCGCACCACTGCCACGGCCTACATAAAAGAAACCTCTTCGTCTTGCTTCGGAAACAATATCCCAATTGATCAAAAAGTAGGAAACGAAACCCATTTTTTTGATGAGTTCCAATTCCTTGTTCAATCGGTTTTTGATGGAATCGTTCACTTCTTCATACCGATAGGGGAGTCCCTCGGCGCAGAGTTGGTCCAAGAGTTGTTCATCTTCTTCAATGCTTCCCAAATAGGTTTTGAGGTTTTGAGGTTTTCTGTCCTTGGAAAAGTCAAAATGGATGCTGCACTTGTTGAGCAGTTTTTCCGTGTTTTCCAAAATAAAAGGGAATTCTGAAAACGCAGCGGCCAGATTTTGGACGGGATACATTTTTTCTTCTTCGCTGGCCTCTTCTTCCTTTGGAAGTTTGCTCAATAGTAGATTATTGTCGATGGCCCTTAGCAATCTGTGAGCGTTGAAATCCTGTTTGTTCCGAAAGGTGACAGGCTGCTGTACCACCAATTTTTTGGTCAGGGAAGCCAATTTCGAAAACGGAAGCCTGCGCAGATCTTTAATGGAAATTCCGATGAACTCGTGATCTTGGAGATGGTCCAGTTCGTTGAGCAATACCTGTTCAAATGGATAGACCACAAATACATTCTCAAAAGCAGGCGCACGATCTGGAATCTTGGAACCATCATAAAGATGATTGGACAAAAAATCGTTCAGTTCCAGATACCCCTCGTTGTTTTGGGCAATACCGATAAAGCAGGGTTCGGTTCCATTCCTAAAATCAATCCCCAAAATCGGTTTCACGCCAAATTCTGGTGCTTTTCGAACAAAATTCAAGCCCGCCGAGGTATTGTTGATGTCGGTAAGCACCAATTGAGTTACGTGGTTCTGTTGCGCCAATTGCAAGAGTTCCACCTCCGAGAACGTCCCGAACCGTAAACTATAATATGTGTGGCAGTTGAGGTACAATCTTCAATGTTCAGTTATCAGTTAACAATTGCCAATTGTTTATTGGAAATTGCTCATTGTTTTCGGTGTGCCAAAACCACTGGGGGCTCACCATTAAAAGGGTTGTGCATACTTCCAATGGTCTTTGCTCCCATGGCAGAGGCGCGTAGTACACTTCTACTTCCAAACCTGTTACGGACATGGTCCATAGCCTGGTAAAGGTTCAAGGTCTCCTCGGTATCTTCGAAAAGGTTGATCTGGTAGTTGCCCGATACCAAATGGCTGAATCGAATTCCAATGAGACGGACCAACATCCGTTTGTTGTACAGTGAGTCGAACAGCTCCAATATTTTTGGGATAAGGGTGTGGTCGGCGCTCGTGTACGGAATACGAGATTGTTTGGAGTAGGTGTTGAAATCGGAATACCGGATTTTTACGGCAACGCAGGCCGTCAACTTATCGCCTCGACGTAGTTGATAGGCCAAGTTTTCGGTCATGGCAATCAAAATGCCCCTAAGTTTAATGACATCGATGGTGTCCTTATCAAAGGTCCTTTCGTTGGAGATGGATTTTCTGTCGTGGAACGGAATTACGGGGGTATTGTCTATCCCATTGGCCCGTTTCCAAATAAGTCTACCGTTGGCACCCAGTACCCGTTGCATAATATCCATGGGCATATCTTGAACGGTTTTTACTTGCCGTATGCCCAAATTTCGAAGGGTTTGATAGGTTTTATCGCCTACCATCGGAATTTTTTTGATGGAAAGTGGAGCCAAAAAAGGTTTTTCAAGGCCAAAATCTATTTTAAGCTGATTGTTGGGTTTGGCTTCGTTGGTCGCTACTTTGGAAACGACTTTGTTCACTGATAGCCCGAACGAAATGGGCAGTCCCGTTTCCCGAATGATTTTCTGCCGCATTTCCGTGGCATATTTGTAGCAGCCAAAAAAACGGTCCATGCCCGATAGATCGGCGTAAAACTCATCAATGCTCGATTTTTCGAAAACAGGTACATGTTCTTTGATAATCTCCGTGACCACATCCGAATATTTGCTGTAGGTGCCCGCATTGCCACGGATGACCACGGCTTCGGGACAAAGTTCCTTGGCCATTTTCATGGGCATGCCCGAATGGATTCCAAATCCACGGGTCTCATAGCTACAAGCAGCTACTACACCGCGGTCGCTGGTGCCGCCCACCAACAAGGGCTTGTTCTTAAGCTCTGTGTTGATGATGCGCTCCACGGATACATAAAATGTATCCAAGTCTAGATGCAAAATCGTCTTTTCCATTGTTCAGTTGAAGGAAAGCTAAATTATGGAAATAATCCTATAAAATGGAAATAATCCAAAAAATAAATATCAACAATACATGCTATTATTTTTTCCGAAAAATCATCATATCTTTGTCACGTTGTGTTGGATTCCAGTCGTGATGATTGGAATCAGGTTGAAGCATCAAAACCGATGCTCGCCAATGAAAGGCTTTCCTTTTGGAAGGCTTTTTTTGTTTATACTTGAATGTAGAATCATTAGAGTTGTCAGGTCGAGCGGAATCGAAAGGCTCTGAATGCCAGTTTGGAGCTATATCAACTTCCAGAAACAGCGTGCGCCACATGGTGCACCAAAGAAGCGGCCAATTTAGCCGTTTGCCCATCAATATCGTACTTGGGGTTCATCTCGGCAATATCCAAACTGATCAATTTGCCAGAACCGATAATGGTTTTTAAACACTCCAAAACTATGTATGGATTAAAGCCCATGGGCGAAGCTGCACTGACTCCGGGCGCGTAGGCCGAGGAAAAACCATCCAAGTCGATGGTCACATAAATGTGGTCCACATTTTTGGCAAAGGCATTGATCCAGGTTGTGATTTCCTCCAGTAAGGGAATTTGGAAGGTATCGTTCATCACATAGATGACATCAAGGTCCCTAGCCGTTTGGAACAGGTTTCTATCGTTGGCATCTTTTCGGATACCGAGACAGAGGTAATTAAAATCGATGCCTTCTTTCTCACAGTCCTTGGCTATCTGATAAAACGGAGTGCCGGAATTGCTCTGCTCCGTATTCTTTCGCAAATCAAAATGTGCATCAAAATTGATAATGCCGATGGTCTGTCCTTCTTTTTTTGCATCTAAATATTTTTTGATGCCATTATAATGGCCATAGGCCATATCGTGTCCGCCACCCAAAACAATCGGAAACTGTTTTTTCTCCAAAAGCAGGCTAACCGCTTCGGTCAGCTTCATTTGGGCAGACTCCATATCCCCTTCATCACAGGTAATGGAACCCACATCGTGCAAAAGCACATGGCTACCCAAGTGATTGGGCATTTTTCCAAAACTACTTTTAATAGTGTCCGGACCATTCACTGTGCCAACTCGCCCTTGGTTTCGGCGTACCCCTTCATCACAGGCGTAGCCCAAAAGCGCAATGGATTTTTTTTGGGCCTCGGCAATTTCTTCCAAAGGTGTGCAGTGTACCTTTTCGTGGAGGTACAGCCATTTATTGGAGATGCGACCGGTCCAGAGGTCTTTTTTCGGGGGTTCGTAGTGTTTCATCAGATTAAAAAAGATTGTCCAAAATATCCGGCTCCACCAGATGAGGCAAAGTTACTTTTAAATTTGGAGTGCGCTCCATTTCTCGTTCAATGGCAAATCGGGCTTCCTTATTTCTAGCCCAACTTCTTCGGGAAATCCCATTGTTCACATCAAAAAATAACATTTTATTCAATCGGTTGGAAGCTTCTTCGGAACCGTCGAGCACCATGCCAAACCCACCATTGATCACTTCGCCCCAGCCAACGCCGCCACCGTTGTGGATGGATACCCAAGTGGCTCCCCTAAAACTGTCGCCTATCACATTTTGGATGGCCATATCGGCAGTGAACTTGCTGCCATCATAAATATTACTGGTCTCCCTAAAGGGAGAATCTGTACCGCTAACATCGTGATGGTCGCGACCCAAAACCACGGGCGAGCTGATTTCACCCTTGGCAATGGCCGTGTTGAAGGCATCCGCAATCTTGCTTCGTCCCTCGGCATCGGCATAAAGGATTCGAGCTTGCGAACCTACCACCAATTTGTTTTGTTCCGCTTCAGAAATCCATTTGATGTTGTCCTGCATTTGCTGTTGGATTTCTTCGGGCGCTTTGGATTTTATCTTTTTCATCACCTCAAGAGCTAGGGCATCTGTTTTTTGAAGATCTATGGGGTCACCAGAAGTACAAACCCATCTAAATGGACCAAAACCATAATCAAAACACATGGGTCCCAAAATATCTTGCACATAAGATGGATACCTGAAATCGATATTGTTTTCTGCCATGACATCTCCGCCTGCACGGGAAACTTCCAATAAAAAGGCGTTTCCATAATCAAAAAAGTAGGTGCCTTTTGCAGTGTGCTTGTTGATGGCATTGATTTGTCTTCGCAAAGATTCTTGTACTTTTTCTTTAAAAGCCTCAGGATTGTCAACCATCAAAGCGTTGGATGCTTCAAAAGAAAGGCCAACGGGATAGTAGCCACCCGCCCAAGGATTGTGCAAAGAAGTTTGGTCCGATCCCAAATGCACAAAAATATCCTCTTCGTAAAAGCGTTCCCAGACATCCACCACATTGCCGATGTAGGCCAAGGAAACCACTTCCTTATTTGCCACGGCCTCTTTGGCGCGAACGACCAATAGGTCCAAATCCACCAACAATTCATCCACCCAACCTTGATCATGTCGTTTTTTGGCAGCTTCGGGGTTGACTTCGGCACAGATGGTAATGCCCCCAGCAATATTTCCGGCTTTGGGTTGTGCACCGCTCATTCCACCCAAACCAGCAGTTAAAAAGACTTTCCCTTCGGGCGATTCGTTTTGCTTCAATACTTTGCGAAAAGCGTTCATAACGGTAATGGCAGTCCCATGGACAATACCCTGTGGCCCGATGTACATATAGGAGCCTGCCGTCATCTGTCCGTATTGGGTAACGCCAAGCGCGTTGAAACGTTCCCAATCGTCGGGTTGGGAATAGTTGGGAACCATCATGCCATTGGTGACCACCACTCTTGGGGCTTCTTTGGAAGATGGAAATAGACCCATTGGATGCCCGGAATACATGTGCAGGGTCTGTTCTTCGGTCATTTCTGCCAAATATTTTAGGGTGAGCAGGTACTGTGCCCAGTTTTGAAATACCGCTCCATTTCCTCCGTAGGTGATTAATTCTTCGGGATGTTGTGCCACGGCAGGGTCCAAATTGTTCTGGATCATGAGCATAATGGCGGCTGCTTGATGGGTTTTTGCAGGATATTCGGAAATGGGCCGTGCATACATCGCATAATCGGGCTTGAATCGATGCATGTAGATTCGACCATAGGTTTTTAGTTCCTCTGCAAATTCTGATGCGAGTTCTTTGTGCCAAGCTTCGGGAAAATACCGCAACGCATTTTGTACGGCCAGTTTTTTCTCTTCTTTGGTGAGGATGTCTTTCCGTTTTGGCGCTGGGTTGCCGTTTATGGGATATGGTTTTTTTGCAGGAAGCTGCTCGGGTATGCCTTGTAATATCTGTTGCTGAAATTCAGTCATGATTCAATTTTTAGTGGATGGGCGTTCCTTTTTTCCAAACTTCACTAGGCTTTAATTGCCCTTGGTGATAGGTGATTTCTTGATAATTATCCGTCGGGAAAACCACAAAATCTGCTACTGCGCCGGCTTTCAGTTTTCCTCGGTCTGTCAAACGCAAAGCTGCCGCTGCCCTCGAAGTGATGCCTGCCAAAACCTCTGTGTTCGAGAGTTTTTCAAAAGTCCCCAAAATACTGGCTTGGGTCAACAGGTCGCCCATAGGTGCGGACCCTGGATTGTGGTCACTGGCAATGGACAAAGCACCGCCTGCATCCAAAATTTTGCGGGCAGGGGTGTAAGCACATCCCAAACCAAGGGATGCCCCTGGCAATGCTGTTGCAATGGTATTGCTCTTGGCCAATAATTGAATCTCTTTTTCGGTGCTGGCTTCCAAATGGTCGGCACTTACGGCATCAAAATCTACGGCAACTTGACTGCCTCCCGTGGTAAATTGGTCGGCGTGCACGGTAATGTCAAGTCCCATTTCTTTCGCCTTTTGAAAATAAGGTTTGATTTCCTCTGGTGAAAAAGCGCTTTCTTCCACAAAGGCATCCACGCGATTGGCCAAATTTTCTGCTTTGATTATCGGGAACAATTCTTTGATAATTACATCTAAATAAGCTTCGTTTTGATTCCAATCTTTGGGTTTCATATGTGCAGCCAAACAAGTTGGAATCAAAGAAACACTCGAAGTTTCATTGGCCTGTTTGATGGCACGTAGCATCTTCAGTTCTTCTTTTACGGAAAGGCCATAACCGCTTTTCACTTCGATGGTGGTAATTCCGTTTTTTAAATGTTTTTGACTTCTAGAAATGATACCTGAAACCAATTCTTCTTGTGATGCCTTTCGCGTTTGGGTCACGGTGTCCCAGATACCACCACCAGCCTTGGCAATTTCCAAATAGGTTTTTCCAGCATTTCGGTAAGCGTAGTCTCGTGCACGGGTGCCCCCAAAACAAATATGGGTATGGGAATCCACAAACCCTGGTAGGCAAACATGTTTCCCATCGATATGGTGAATATCGATATCGGATGATTTCATTTCATCGAAAACTCCAACTTTGAGAATTTTTCCATCAGCGACCAGAATCCCTCCATTTTCAATAATGGGTAGTTGATCATCTTTGAGCGCTCCCTTTAAGGGGAGTCCCGTCATCGGCAGCAATTGGGTGAATGGTCCTATTAAGAGTGGTTTGTTCATATCAGTACGTTTCAAATTCATCAAGATGTGGTGCATCCCAAGTCAGTTCTTTTTCTTTCATTACCGATTCCACCAAATCAATGATTTCTCGATTTTGAATGATTTCAATTCCTTTTTCAATATCGTCTGCAAAGACACGGTCATTCTCGGCAAAGGCGACCTTGGTTCTAAGGAATGTATGAATTTCATCCAACAGAATCCCCGATTTCAATGGTTTTCTATATTCAAATGCCTGAGCTGCGGTCAATAACTCGATGGCAAGGATTTTCTCTACGTTGTTAATAATGTTGAGCGCTTTTCTACCGCTGATGGATCCCATACTCACATGGTCTTCCTGCCCCAAGGAAGTGGGAATGCTATCGGCACTGGCCGGAAAACACAGGCTTTTGTTCTCGCTGGCCAATGCCGCGGTGGTGTACTGTAAAATCATGTAGCCAGAATTGATGCCCGTATCCTTCATCAACAATTTGGGAACGCCGGGACTGTTGCCTTCCAGGGCCAGGTAAATGCGTCGGTCGGAGATATTTCCAATTTCCGAGGCGGCCAAAGCTGCATAATCCAAAGCCATGGCCAAAGGCTGCCCGTGAAAATTACCTCCGCTGATGGTGAGCTCATCATTTATGATGACCGGGTTGTCCGTAACCGAATTGAGTTCGATTTCCAATAATTCCTTGAGATGGAGCCAGGCATTTCGGGAAGCTCCGTGCACCTGGGGCATACAGCGAAGGGAGTAGGGGTCCTGTACACGTTCACAATCAATATGATCTTCCAAAATTTCGGAGCCTTGCAGCAGGGTTCGGATTCTACCTGCAACATGTTGGTTGCCTTTAAAAGGTCGAAGTTGATGCAATTCTTCAAAAAATGGTTTCATGGAACCTTGAAGCCCCTCAAGCATCATGGCGCCGATAATATCAGCGTGTTTAAGACAACGCTGTAATTTGTATACGACCATCACCCCGTGCGCGGCAATAAATTGGGTTCCATTGATCAAGGCAAGCCCCTCTTTCGGGCCTAATTCCAATGGTTGTAATCCGGTTTGCTCAAAAAGTTCCTGTGTTTTTATGGTTTTTCCTTGGTATTCCACCTTGCCAAGACCTATCAATGGGAGGAACAGATGGGAGAGGGGAGCCAAATCGCCGGATGCGCCAACGGAACCTTGGGATGGGACTACGGGAATGGCATCGTTTTCCAAATGCCAGAGCATGCGTTGTAAGGTAGTTTCGGCAATGCCCGAATACCCTTTGGCAAGGGCATGGATTTTAAGAATCAGCATAATTTTTGCCAATTCGTTGGAAATGGGCTCTCCTACACCTACACTATGACTTTGCAATATATTGGATTGAAGGATTTTGGTGTCCTCCTTGGAAATTTTGGTGTTACAAAGAGGACCAAAGCCCGTGTTGATGCCATACACTGTATCGCCTCTTTCCACAATGCGCTGTACCCGTTGGTAACTCGCATTGACATTTTTGAGGCATTCATGGGAGAAAACGCCTTTTATGGTGTCTTTGGCCAATCCCAACGCTATACTTGCGGTTAAATGATCCTCACCAAATTGAAATTTTCGGTCTTTTGCCATGTTCTTTCCTTTTCCATAAAATTATAGGTTATGATTAATAACTACCAATACTTATTTTTGTAATAATCAATAAGTATGACTTATCAATTAGAACTTCGTCATTTTATCTATTTTTTGGCTGTGGCCGAAGAACTTCATTATAGAAAGGCAGCCGAAAAGTTGTTTATTTCCCAGCCGGGTTTGAGTACGCAAATCAAACAAATGGAGGAGATACTTGGAACTCAACTTTTTGTGAGGGACAAAAAGAAAGTGAGTTTAACGCCGGCGGGGGAGTTTTTAAAAAAGGAGGTAGAGTTTATTTTGAATCATCTCGACCAGACCAAAAAACAGGTGAAACTTATAGGCGATGGACAATTGGGAGAGGTTCGAATCGGGTTTTTAGGTTCGGCCATGCAAAATGTGGTGCCCAATTTGTTGTTGGGACTAAAAGAAAGATATCCCAAGGTGCATACTACGTTGGAGGAACTTTCCAACCGCGCGCAGATCAATGCGATACTGGCCGACCGATTGGATTTGGGTTTTGTGCGATTGTCACGAGTGCCTAGAGGACTCGAGGTCAAACCCGTTTTTGAGGATACATTTTCGTTGGTGCTACCTCAAGAACATTCTTTAGATGCAAAACATTTCAAAAACATCAATCAGGTAGCGAATGAGGATTTTATCCTTTTTTCACAAGATTATAGTCCAATGTATTACGATACGGTGCTGAGCATTTGTGAGGATAGTGGGTTTGTGCCCCATGTTTCGCATAAATCGGTGCACGCGCAGACCATTTTTAAACTGGTGGAAAATAAGTTGGGTATTGCGATTGTGCCCACTACACTTCAACATGGGTTTCAGATGAAAGTAAAGTTTATCGAAATGAAAAAGATAAAACAGCGTGCTGTTTTGAGCATGGTCTGGAAAACGGATAATCGAAATCCTGCGCTTCAAAAATGTATGGACTTGCTCATGAAATTATGATGGGAACAATTTGGAGCGTAACTTTGGAATTCAACTTAAAGAATAGTTATGATTTTTGATTTGATCGAAAAGAGAAGAAGTATTTTTCCTCCTCAATATATTGATAGGCCCATTGCCAAAGATGTCTTGGAAAAAATTCTGGAAGCCGCCAATTGGGCACCTACCCACAAAAAAACCGAGCCATGGCGTTTTAAAGTTTTGACTGGGGACAAGAAACAGGAGTTGGGTGTTTTTCTTGCCAATAAGTATGAGGAAACGGATTCTAATCCGAAACAGATAAAAATTAAAAAATTACAGTTCAACCCATCCAATTCGGGAGCGGTAATTGCAATTTGCATGCAACGCGATCCAAAAGAAAGTTTGCCCGAGTGGGAAGAAATTGCCGCAGTTTCCATGGCGGTGCAAAACATGTGGCTATGTTGCACCGAATTAGGTATTGGGGCATATTGGTCTTCCCCAGGTCTCATTAAATATATGGATGAGTTCTTCAACTTGAATGAAGGTGAAAGATGCCTGGGCTTTTTCTACATGGGTTATTTTGAGGGAGAAGTGATTCCGTCAGCTAGAACTCCAATTGCTGATAAAGTAGAATGGTTGGACTAACTAAAAGTAAACAGGTCGCCCGCATATTTGATGGTGATGTACACGTAAAAAATGGCATAAGCCACTGTTAGGACGAACTTCATAAAAGTGCCCGTTAAAAAGCCTAAAAATGAACCGAAAGCCGCCTTCATGGCGGTTTTTTTATTGGCTTTGTTCAGCAGTTCACCAACTAATGCACCTACAAACGGCCAAATAATAATTCCGAAGGGACCAAAAACAGGAACAAAAATGGCGACGAGCAATCCAACAATGGTACCCCACATTCCGGCTTTACTGCCCCCGAACTTTTTAGTGCCCATAGCAGGAATCACATAATCCAAGATTGTAATGGTAATGGCGAGGACAAATGTAATTCCGAGCACCCACCAATTATCCGGTACGGCTTTGGTCAAATAAAGTAGTAGCAGCCCCACCCAACTAATGGGAGGTCCTGGCAATACCGGTAAAAAGCTGCCCAATATGCCAATAAGCATTAAAAGAAACCCTAAAATGAGCAATGCAATGTCCATGGTCGTGTTTTACTGTTAGACAAATGTAGCCGACAATTGTTACAAACAAAATCAAAATAAAACCCTACTCTTAATTTTTTCGTAGGTAAATTTGAAACCGATTATCAAGCGTTCGTGAAACTGCATAGCGTACATACAAAACCAAGGTTCATCCGAATAGGGTGCGCAGGTATGTGTGTATTTTATTTGATCGGACTTTTTAACAGTCTGGTATTGGAGACCTTGCATGAGGCTGCTCACATTTGGGCCCCTGAAACACATTATCATGGTTTTGCGTCCGATCACGAAACTATCGATTATTCTTCATTGGATGCCATGGCCGGTCACTCGCATGAGGCATTGGAAGCCTTAAAGGAGTTGTTGGTGGCCAACCAACCCGATAAGCAAGAATCTAAAGGTGATTTTAGCCTTAAATTGGACAAACATTTTTTTGAGGACGCTCAAAGAACGTTGAAATTGCATTCTTGGACCGTAAACAGGGGGCATTGGGCATACATAGACTTAACTTCTCTTTGGAGTCAGGGCATAATCACGCCTCCTCCCCAGTATAGCTGAAATAATTTATCGGAATAGTTCTGAATTCGTCACCCTGAACTTGTTTCAGGGTCACAGCATTCAACAGAACATTGGTTGTGAGATGCTGAAACGAGTTCAGCATGACCTTTCTTCAGTTTTTTGATGAATTAGAGAGATAATTTTACACAAATCAAATTAAAAGATAACGACATGAAATATTTTATGGCGGCATTGTCCATGCTTTTTATGGGCACTATTGCTGCACAAAACGTAAAGGGAAAACTGGTGGATGAGGCAGGTTCCCCGATAGAGGATGCTGGTATTTTTAACAAGACCAGCGGTCAACATAGCCATACCGATGGTACGGGCCATTTTGTTCTTGATAGGACTTCGGTGAATGATACGGTCTACTTTTCCAGATTGGGATATGCCACCAAAACTTTGGTGGTGAAACAATCTGATCTTGGCACTTCTTTGACCATTGTGTTGGACGAAAGTTCAATTTCCTTGGATCAAGTAGTCTTGGTATCGGAAGTTGATGCACTTAGCAGATTGGTAGATGTGGATGTTCAGGCGGATCCTGTAAAATCTTCACAAGAAATATTAAGAAAAGTCCCTGGACTCATTATAGGGCAACATGCCGGAGGAGGAAAGGCGGAGCAAATATTTTTGAGAGGTTTTGATGTGGACCACGGAACCGATGTCGCCATCAATGTGGACGGAATGCCGGTGAACATGGTGTCTCATGCCCATGGACAGGGATATGCGGACCTTCATTTTGTGATTCCGGAAACCATAGAGAACATCAATTTTGGAAAAGGGCCCTATTATGCGGACCAAGGCAACTTTAATACAGCAGGTTATGTTGACCTAAGGTTGAGAAAAAGTTTGGAAAAAAATGTGCTCTCCACCGAAATAGGCCAATTTGGTGCCCGTAGGTTTATGGGAATGCTTAATATAATGGACAATCAGAACAGTAATGCTTACTTGGCTTCCGAACTGTACTTGACCGATGGGCCTTTTGAATCACCTCAGAATTTTAACCGAATAAATATTTTAGGTAGATACCGCTATGCATTGCCCGGCGATCAAGAACTGGTATTGACAGCTTCTCACTTTTCCAGCAAATGGGATGCATCGGGTCAAATACCCCAACGAGCCGTGGACCAAGGCTTGATTGGTCGTTTTGGTGCCATTGACGATACCGAAGGCGGAAAAACCAGCAGGACCAACTTTGTGCTCAATCACAATAAAAACTTGGGGATCGGTAAATCAATAAACACCATGGCCTATGTTTCGCATTATGATTTTGAACTGTATTCCAACTTTACCTTTTTCTTGGAAGACCCTGTAAACGGAGATCAAATTAAACAGTTTGAGGACCGAATGATGGCAGGAGCGAAGACAATTTTCCAGAACAATTCGGCCAATTTGGGAGGGCTGGGATTTAAGTACAATGCAGGAATCGGTTTTAGGTACGATAATGTTGACGATAATCAATTGTCCCGTACCCTGAACCGCCAGGAACTGTTGGAGCGTTTGGCCTATGGCGATGTGGATGAGGTGAATGGTTACGCCTTTGCCGGTGCCGAGTTTAAATCGGGTAAATTTACCTTTGAACCAGCACTGCGATTGGATTACTTTCGGTTCGATTACATCAACAAAATGAGCGAGCTGTACGATAGCCGTAGTGAGGAAAAAGTTGCATTCAGTCCTAAATTCAATACCATTTACAGTCCGTCGGAAAACACGCAACTATTCTTGAAGACAGGAATTGGTTTCCACTCCAACGATACAAGAGTTGTTGTAGCCAACGAAGGGGAAGAGATTCTACCGGCAGCCTATGGGGTGGATTTAGGAACCATAATCAGACCAGTGGATAAGTTAGTCTTAAACGCTACACTTTGGACCTTGTTCCTAGATCAAGAGTTTGTGTACGTTGGGGATGCGGCCATTGTAGAACCCAGTGGAAAGACCAGAAGAATGGGACTAGAGGTAGGAGCAAGATACCAACCATTGGATTGGCTGTACCTTTATACAGATGCCAACTATACCCATGCTAGGAGCACCGAAGAGGCCGCTGGTGAAGATTACATACCCTTGGCACCCGATCTTACCATGGCGGGAGGTCTTACCTTGGGAGGTGATCAAGGCTTTTCAGGAGGGCTTAACTATAGGTATATTGATGATAGACCCGCAAACGAGGACAATTCTATCGTAGCGGAAGGTTATTTTGTAACCGATGCCACACTCAATTATAGAGTGAACAATTGGACCTTTGGATTGATTGTGGAAAACCTTTTTGATACGGAATGGAACGAGACCCAATTTGCCACGGAAAGCCGTTTGTTCAACGAACCGAACTCTTTTGAAGAGATTCATTTTACTCCGGGCACACCTTTCTACTTGCGTGGAAAAGTTACTTTAACATTTTAAATAGTTATCCGCCAGCATACCACGCTGGCGGATTTTTAATCGAATTTTTCAACTAAAAAATTAGTTTAAACTAAATATTTAGTTATATTTGTTTTGTATTGAACTAAAAACTTAGTTAAAAAATGAAACAACTCACCAAGGCAGAAGAAGAAGTAATGCAGCTCCTTTGGAAAATTAAAAGGGGCAATGTGGCTGCAATTCTGGAAGAACTTCCGGAGCCCAAGCCAGCTTATAATACCGTTTCTACCATTGTTCGAATTTTGGAGGACAAAGGCTTTGTTTCCCACGAAAAAGTCGGGAAGGGACATGTGTATTTTCCCTTGGTGAAAAAGGAAGAGTACAGCAATCAGCGTCTTACTAAATTGATGGATGGGTATTTTCAAGGGTCGTTCAGCAGTATGGTATCCTTTTTTATGAAGAAGAACGACATCGGCCTAAAGGAACTCGAAGAGATCATGAAGAACATAAAAGAAGAGAAGAAATGATAACGTACATTTTAGAATCTTTGGCCTTTCAACTGCTCTTTTTGTTGACCTATGATCTTTTTTTGAAGAAAGAAACCTTTTTTCAATGGAATAGGGCTTACCTATTGGCAACCTTTGTACTTTCCATTCTGTTGCCTTGGATAAAAATAGAGGCCTTACAAACAACCATGCCTAAAGAATTGGAGACTACAACTGTATTTTTGACTCAATTGGATGGAGTGGTTATAGGACCAGATAGTCCAGAGGTCAATTTTCTTGCAAGTGTACCTTGGCCGTATTTGGTAATGGCAATTGGCGCCATTTTGGCTGCACTTTGGTTTGTGTTCAAGATTTTACAATTGAGTAGGCTTAAGAGTAAAAGTAAGGTGGAACATTATCCGGACTACACCAAGGTGATTATGCCACAAAGCTCTTCAGCGTTTTCATTTTTCCGAAGCATTTTTATGGGAGCCCAAATTAAAAAGGACAAAGAGGCCAACATTTTAGCTCACGAAATGGTACACGTAAAACAAAAACACACCTTGGACCTGCTCTTTTTTGAATTGGCCCGAATTGTCTTCTGGTTCAATCCATTGGTGTATATCTATCAAAATAGAATAGCTGAATTGCATGAGTTCATTGCCGACGAAAAAGCGGTAAAGCAAAATAAACAGGCACATTTTGAGATGCTGCTGTCCGAAGCTTTCCATACACAGAACATCAGCTTTGTCAATCAATTTTTCACAAAGTCATTAATCAAAAAACGAATAGTCATGTTACAAAAAAAGAAATCCAAGGCCGTATGGCAATTAAAGTATGTGTTGTTGATGCCTTTGGTGTTGGGAATGTTGATATATACTTCTTGTGAGAGTGAATTAAAAGCCAATAATACCGACGAGGTAACTTCACTTGAGAATGGTGTCAATCACGATGATAAAAATCATGTAATTACTTTAAAAGTGGGTGACATAGCCTCATTGACGCATGAAGAGAAAGATATGCGAGCTCAAATTTTAAAGGAAATACGTAATAGGAATGAGGAGTCTATTTTAGAAATAGTCGATAAGGAAAATCGTAAGGTTAAAATACAACTAGAACAGGAAAATCGCAAAATTAATATTTATGTGGATGGAGACACTTCCGAAAACAAAGTTGGTGGGATTTCAGTACCCTTTGCTGTAATCGATGAGGTGCCAGTTTTCCCTGGATGCGAAGATGCCGAAGATAAAAGAGCATGTTTTCAAGAAAAAATACAAGAGCATATCCGCAAAAACTTCAATTACCCCAAAGCCGCCCAAGAACTGGGAATTCAAGGGAGGGTCTCTTCCATATTTACTATCGATGCAGGTGGAAACATTGTTGATATTAACATGAGAGGACCGCATGAAATTTTAGAGGAGGAAACCCAACGGATTCTATCAAAATTGCCACAAATGGAGCCCGGAAAACACAAGGGAGAAGCCGTAAAAGTACCTTTTTCCATACCAATAGTTTTTAAGTTGGATGCCGTAAAACAAGAAAGCTATGACCAAGAAACTAAAATTTCTGTTCCTTTTGCCACGATAGATGAGGTCCCGGTCTTTCCTGGTTGTGAGGGCGCAGTAGATAAAAGGAAGTGTTTTAATGAAAAGATTGTAGAACACATTAAAAAGCATTTTAATTATCCCGAAGAAGCTAAGGAAAAAGGTGTTCAAGGTAGAGTGTCCGTAGTGTTTACCATAGACGCCAATGGAGAAATTTCAACCATAAAAAAACGAGGACCAGATGTAATCTTGGAGAATGAAGCGGAAAGAATCATTAAACGTTTGCCCAAAATGCAACCGGGAAAACATAAGGGCGAAACCGTAAAAGTACCATTTGCCATTCCTATTACATTTAGATTGAAAAGCCAGACAAACGATGCGAATAAACAAGAAGATTCCCAGAAAGAGGAAATGAAAGTAGGGGGAATTTTGGACAATAGAAACAATACTTCTTTGTTCATCGGTAAAGTAACCGACCACAAATCCATGGGAATACCCGGAGTCACTATTTCTGTAGTAGGTAAAGACCAAGGCGTGATTTCAAATTTTAGTGGACACTTTGAGATTGCGGTAGAACAAGGTGAGGTACTTAGTTTTCAATACATTGGACTTCCCAACAAATTGGTTCGCGTGGACAAAAAAGAATTTTTAATGGATTTGATGAAAACCACAGATGCGGAAAATAAGGGTTAGCTATATAATATTGATTTTGTTCTCGTTCAAAGCCGGTGCACAAACATCGGCTTTGTCCGTTGCAGATAGTTTGTATGCTATAGGTAACTACACCTCGGCCATTAACCAATATGCAAAGGTGGATTCTCCAAATTCGAATCTTCAGATTGCACGGGCGTACAATGCCATAGGAAATTATGAAAAGGCCATTGTCCAGTACACCACAACCTTGGACAAAAAACCTGATTTTGAGATTGCCCGTTTTGAATTCGGCAAACTTCTGTTGAAAACCAAAAAGTTTGGATCTGCCTTGGAAACCTTCCATGCCCTGTTATCGTCCAAAAATCAGAACCCAGAGTATTTCTATTATTTAGGCCGGACCTACGAATCGGTAAATAAAACCGACAAGGCGAACAAAGCTTTTAAAACGGCAGTAGAAATGGACAATACCCATCTGCGGAGTTTGTACGCCTTGGGAAAATATTATGTGGGTCAGGAAATCAAGGATTCCGCCCTGGTATTTATTGATAAAGGACTTAGGTTTTACGAAAATGATGTTGCTATGATCAATTTAAAGGCCTTGGCTTTTTATAACAACGGTCAGTTTCAGTTGGCAATTCCCCACTTTGAAAAATTATTGGAATTGGGCGAGGAAAAACCTTTTGTATTCGAAAAACTTGCATTTTGCTATTTTAGGAACTGGCAGCCCCAAAAAGCATTGGAAACGTATCACAGATTGAGCCATTTTCCGGATAAAATAGCTGCGGCATATTTAGGCCTGGGCGATGTGTATTTTGAGGAAGAGCAATTGGACAGTGCGCAGTTTTATATCCAAAAATCAATCGAAGCGCGAATGGCCCTATTCCCGCAAGAATATGCCAGCCTTGGCCGTATCGCCAGACTAAAGGGAAATACCAAAAAAGCCATGGATTACTATGTAAAAGCATGGGAAGAAAACAAGGACAACTATTTGAACTATTATCAGGTTTGCACCTTGGTCGATGAATATTACAAAGATCCAAAAACACGTTTATCCTATTACGAAAACTTGCTCGATATGTACCCCGATTTGGTTCCGTACATTAAGGAAAGGGTAAAAAAACGTGTCAGCGAATTAAAGGAGGAAATCCATTTTGCGGGGAACTGATTTCTTCAAAATGTCGTAATTTCAGCCAAATTTAGGGGCTGTCATGCAGAAGTTTGTTTTGTTAATCATTTTAATGGGTCTGTTCGTATCCTGTGAGTTGTTCGAATCCAAAGAGGACAAGACCCAAAAACTGGTCAATGAGGAACTTTTGTCCATAGATTGGAACGATGTGGATCAATATCCACATTTTGAGGATTGTGATGAAACCGCTTCCAAAGAAGCCCAGCAAGAGTGTTTTCAAAACCTGATTACCGAGTATTTTTCCGAAGCCTTGGCAGGACTACAATTTCAGGTTTGGAACGATATGAACGATACGGTATATGTTGATTTTTTGATAGATGAACATGGTTTTATCTCGGTATTGAATGTAGAGGAAAAGACCTCTGTACTGAATGAAATATCGGACTTTAACAACAAAGTTTCCGAACGCTTGAACGATTTGACCACCGTTGCACCTGCATTAAAAAGAGGAAATCCGGTAAGCCTGCGATTTAGGCTGCCGTTGGTACTTAACACCGACTAATTTGGCATCAGAAAAGATAATATTGGGAATAGACCCTGGTACCACGATCATGGGTTTTGGAATCATTAAGGTGATCAACAAGCAAATGCACTTTGTGCAAATGAACGAGTTGATGCTCAAAAAATATGATGACCCCTACACTAAGCTCAAGCTGATTTTTGAGCGTACCTTGGAGCTTATCGATACCTACCATCCGGACGAGATTGCCATCGAAGCCCCTTTTTATGGAAAAAATGTACAGTCCATGCTCAAATTGGGCCGTGCGCAGGGCGTTGCCATGGCAGCAGGTCTTTCGAGACAGGTGCCGATTACCGAATACATGCCCAAGAAGATTAAAATGGCCATAACCGGAAACGGTAACGCCAGTAAGGAACAAGTGGCACGAATGCTTCAAAGTGTCCTAAAGTTAAAGTCACTCCCAAAAAATTTGGATAGTACAGATGGTCTGGCGGCGGCAGTTTGCCATTTCTACAACGAGGGCAGGGTAGAAGTTGGAAAAAGTTACACGGGTTGGGAGGCTTTTGTGAAGCAGAATGAATCTAGAATTAAGAAATAATTTAAGAACATCGCTAAAAGCTAAAAGCTAAAAGCTAAAAGCTAAAAGCTAAAAGCTAAAAGCTAAAAGCACATTGTTTACTGTTAATTGACAATTGATGTCCGGAATTTATATCCACATTCCATTTTGCAAACAAGCTTGCCATTATTGTGATTTCCATTTTTCCACACAATTGGGAAAAAGGGAGGCCATGGTAAAAGCTATTGCCCAAGAATTAAAACTGCGAAGACCCGAGATGCGGGGAGGCATCGAGACCATCTATTTTGGAGGAGGAACCCCATCGGTGCTTTCCAATGACGAAATTGAGTTCCTGATAAAATCCGTTTACGACAATTACAAAGTAATTGATCGGCCCGAAATTACATTGGAAGCCAACCCAGATGATTTATCCAATAATCGAATCATCGAATTATCCAAAAGTCCCGTAAACCGCCTTAGCATCGGTATCCAATCTTTTTTTGATGAAGATTTAAAGCTGATGAACCGTGCCCACAATGCTTCTGAAGCAGAAAAATGCATTAAAGAGGCCACCCAGTATTTCGATAACATCACTATCGACCTTATTTACGGCATTCCTGGTATGACCAATGAACGATGGAAAACCAATATCCAAAAGGCCTTGGATTTTGGATTGCCCCATATTTCCAGTTATGCACTAACGGTAGAGCCTAGAACTGCCCTCCAAAAATTTATTGAAAAAGGTGTGGTTCCCAATGTGGACGACGAGCAGGCACAAGAACAATTTTATACTTTGGTGGATACCTTGGAAGCCCATGGGTTTGTGAACTACGAAATTTCCAATTTTGGGAAACCAGATTATTTCTCCAAGAACAACACGGCATACTGGTTGGGCAAATCGTATTTGGGTGTAGGGCCATCGGCACATTCTTTTAATGGCAAACATCGAAGTTGGAATATCCGCAACAACCCCATCTACCTTAAAAAAATAGCAGAGGGTGTCCTGCCATTGGAAATTGAGACCCTATCCACTCCCGATAGGTACAACGAATTTGTAATGACCGGCCTGCGCACCATTTGGGGTGTAGATTTGGAGCAGGTAGCTACAGATTTTGGAGAGCGCTATGCGCAATACCTTGATCAACAAGCTGCAAAATTTCTTGAACAAGAATTACTGCTTATCAAAGATGGTAAACTGCTCACGACCAAAAAGGGTAAGTTTTTGGCAGATGGGATTGCAAGCGATTTGTTTTTCTTACGGTAATCTCAAATACTCCAGTTCAAGTGATTTTTCTTTACAAAATCCCTTTAAAACCTTATTAGAACCCGAGTTGGCAACTGTTATCAAATATTCTGGATCTTTTGGTAGATTTCTTTTTTGGAGTTCTCGAATATTTCTCCACCAAACTCTTCATTGTCCAAAGAAATTATGGAAATGTCCTTTATTCCCATAATCCCGAAAACAAATTTCAAGTAGGTTGTTTGGAAATTCATATGCTCATTTTTCTCGTTCTCTCCATAGCCCGTATCCCCTCGACTTGATAGGATGAACATTTTTTTGTTCTCTAGCAACCCAACATAATCCCCGTCTGGCTTGCCCGAACGGAATTTCCAGGTCTCGTTAATTCTCATGATTTGGTCGATGTAGGATTTTAGTCCGCTCGGAATGGACCAATTGTACATGGGTGTTCCCAAAACATATACATTATGTTCCTTAAATTCTTTGATCAATGCATTACTGAGTTCAACCCCCGTCTGATTTTCGTTTGTCCTTTCCTTGGGGCTTATAAATGCACTGGCGATCCATTTTTCATTTATGGGCGGGATTTCCTCCAAGCCCACTTCCCGATAAGTAAATTGGTCGTTGGGATTTTTCTTTTTCCAGTTATCCTTAAAAAGCTCTGTTAGTTTTCGGCTGTGCGACCTTTCCTTTCTTACACTTGCGTTGATGATCAATACCTTGTTCATAATTCAAAATTTTTGTTTGTGGGACAAAATTCCGAATCTGGACAATGAAAAAAATTGACCTAGTTCAAGATGCTTCGATTTTTTTGCGAATTCGGCTTAAAAACTCGGCGGAAATCCCCAAATACGATGCTATGAGGTAGTTGGGGACTTTGTCGGAAATTTTAGGGTAATTTTTCAAAAAATCCAGATAGCGTTGTTCTGCATCAAAAATCTTATTTAAGATAATTCTCCTTTGTAAACTCCCAAGGTAATTTTCCAGGATGATTCTAAAAAAACGTTCAAGCTTTGGAATCTGCTTTAACATTTCTTGAAAAGAACTATGATGAATCTGTAACAATATGGTTTTTTCAATGGCTTGAATGTTGTAGATGGAAGGTTGTTGTTTTTGAAAGCTATCGATATCCGTTGCCCACCAATTTTCAATAGCAAAATATAGAATTTCTTCCTTTCCTGTTTCTGGATCTATATAAAAGGCCTTTAGCACCCCGTCAACGACAAAATTGTCGGTGCGGCATGTTTGCCCGTTTTGCAAGAGATAATCACCTTTTTCAAGGGTTTTCTCACTCCAAAACCCCTTAATTAAGTTCTCTTCTTCGGAACTAAGTTCAATGTGCCTGGAAATGGCTGCGATTAGTTGCGCTTTCATTAAAAATTGTAGCCGATTTTATCCGTCGATACCCAAACGTGTTCAGTATAGGTATGTGAAGTTAGTCGTTTTTTAAGTAAAAACTAGATTCATTCTACATGGGGATATCCCATATTCATTTAAATTCCTGAAACAACTCAAAGCAACACATATAAAAATTGCATTTATCAAATGAATTGACTTAATTACTCCAAACAAGTTACGCATAGATGATAGCCTCGATAAAACACAACTCAAGAAACTATAAAATAGACCTTGCCCAGCCTCTCGATATTTCCATACCCCTTAAAGGCGGGGACAAAAATGTAAATGCGTGGTACCTGGGGCCGCCAAAAATAGAGCCGCACGAACAAGATGGTTTTGTGGGCAAGGTATCCGAAGGAGCGCCGGTAAATTTTAACGATGTCTGGTTCAATCCGCACTCGCACGTTACACATACCGAGTGTTTGGGCCATATTTCCGAAGAATTCAATTCCGTGAACAAAAAACTTAAAAAGTTTTTCTTTTTTGCCGAGGTGATCACGGTGGCCCCGGAACAACAGGCCAACGATTTTGTGATTTCCGAAAAACAGATTAAATACGCCTTGGGCAATAAAAAGAGACAGGCCATTGTGATCAGGACCCTGCCAAATTTGGGAGATAAGAAGTCCAGGCACTATTCGGATACCAATCCACCTTATTTAACCGAAGCCGCGGCCAAATATCTGGTAAAAAAAGGTGTGGAACATTTGTTGATCGACCTGCCATCGGTGGATAAGGAAAGAGATGGGGGAGAGCTTTTAGCACATAAGGCCTTTTGGAACAAGAGCGGAAAGCCAAGGCAAAAAGCCACTATTACCGAATTTATTTATGTGCCCAACAAAGTGGAGGATGGAACTTACTTTTTAAATCTACAAGTGGCCCCTTTCGAAAACGATGCCAGTCCCAGTAGGCCCGTACTTTACAAAATTGAAACAAAATAGATGAAAACAGTACTTAAATTGGAAGAAGCCATGATGTTACTATTTGGTTTCTTTATTTTTATGCAACTTGATTTGCAATGGTGGTGGTTTTTAATATTGATTCTTGTTCCTGATATAGGAATGGTAGGGTACCTGTTCGGAAATAAATTGGGAGCGACAATCTATAACATATTTCATCATAAAGGGATTGGGATTTTACTTTATTTAATTGGCGCAAGTTTTTTAGATATGCCCATTTTAAAGTTATGTGGAATAATAATATTTTCACATTCAGCTTTGGATAGAATGTTGGGATATGGCTTAAAATATGAAAAAGGATTCAAGTTTACCCATTTGGGTGAAATAGGAAATAATTAATGGGAGACGTCGTCGACATAATTTTAGGATTGATTTTGGGAGCCATACTTATGTATTGGGTCTTTTCACTGTTCCGTAAAAAGAGGAATAAAGAGATTACCGAGGAACAATCCACCGTTATCTTGAACAAGATTCGGAGCGTCTGTAAACTGGTTTCCGTAGAAGGGGATTTTGCCGAAATCTACCATTACGAAAACACCAAGGACAGTTTTATGAGCCTGTTCCGCAGCAAAAAAAAGGCGTTAATTGTTATCAAGGCCAAGGCACATATAGGTTACGACCTCAATAAATTGAGCCTAAAGGCCATAAATGATAAAAAAACAATAGTATTGAGCCATTTTCCGGAGCCAGAAGTACTGTCCATTGAGCCCGACCTACAATTTTATGATATAAAAAACGGAATCTTCAATAGTTTTTCCCCCACGGATTTAACCAATCTAAATCAAGAGGCCAAGGAACATATCAAACAGAGAATCCCAGAAAGCGGTTTAATGCAGACAGCAAAGAACGAAGCTTTGCAGGCTGTATTGGTAGTGGAAAAAATTGTGGAGACCATTGGCTGGAAACTCGATTACTCCGCATTGGAAATATCCGAACAGGAAAAACAAAAAATAGAAAGTTAAGATGAAAACTAAATGTATAGCTCTCCTTTTGATGGGGACAATTTCTGCAATGAGCTTTGCCCAGAACAAGACCCAGACTACATTTGACCCTACTTTTACACATGTCGTTTACTTTTGGTTCAAAAACCCCGACAGTAAGGCGGATAGAGCTACTTTTGAAGCTTCACTGACCAAATTTCTGAACAATTCCCAATACGCCAAAACAAAGTTCATTGGCAAGCCCCCTAAAGCCGTTCGGGATGTGGTGGATGATTCGTTCACTTATTCGTTGATATTGACCTTTGCGTCCGCCGAAGATCAAGCCGCTTACCAGGCTGAACCGCCACACCTTGTTTTTATTGAAGAGTGTGAAGACCTTTGGGAAAAGGTGATTGTTTACGATTCCAAAGGTATTTAAAATGAATATTGAGGAGTTTAGGGAAGTTTGTTTATCCAAGAAGGGCGTAACAGAAGAATTCCCGTTTGATGAAAGTACATTGGTATTTAAGGTTATGGGGAAAATGTTCGCGTTGGCACCTTTGGAACGTATCCCGACCCAATGCAATTTAAAATGTGATCCCGAAAAATCCGAAATTCTTAGAGAAGAATACGATGGGGCAATTATTCCCGGCTATCACATGAGTAAGAAACATTGGAACACTATTTTTTTGGAACAATTACCGCCGAAATTAATCAAGGATTTAGTAGATCATTCCTATGATTTGGTCGTATCTGGTTTAACCAAAAAACTTCAGCAGGAACTTAGAGATTTAGATTGATTTTTTAATGACGGACCTACACGAATTTTATACGGCTCAAAGAAATATGTTCGAAGCTGAACGTAAACAAAAAAAGAGAACGCTCTCTCTTTTGGCAACACTTCGTCTTTCCGTTTTCGTAGCTTTTTGGTTGGCCATTTATGTATTGTGGGGTTCATCGGCCCTAGTATTTTTACTTCCAATATTAGTGGTCTTGTTCCTTTTTTTGGTAACACGGTTCAGCAATGTGAAACGTTACAAAAAGTATCTGGACAGGTTGGTGCTCATCAATACCAACGAACTGGAAATTTTACAGCGTCGATTCCATCATTTACCGGATGGTAAGGAGTTTATGCGACCGGACCATCCTTACGCCCAAGATCTTGATCTTTTTGGAAGGGGGTCTTTTTATCAATATACAAACCGAACAACCTTGCAACAAGGGCGTCAAGTTTTTTCCGATCTTTTGTTGGATGGATATCCTAAGGATATTATCAAAAAACAAGAAGCAATAAAGGAATTGGCCCAACTCCCCGAATGGCGACAGCACTTTTCGGCTTTGGCAGGGGAGACCCGACCTAAAACATCCCCGGACATTGTTTCCGATTGGATGAGGAATCACAAAGCAATTACCCCAAAATGGGTGAGGTTCGGTGCGCCTTTATTTGTATTGGCTTCCCTATTTTTTATCAGTGCCGCCATTATGGGTTGGGTCCCTGAAAGTTTGGTGCTTTTCTGGTATTTTTTGGGAATGACCATTGTGGGCAGGTATGCCAAGGGCATTTTGGAATTTTCTGTCAACGTTTCCCAAGCACAGGATACTATTCAGCAGCATCAACGATTGATCGCGGAAATAGAAGGACAAAGTTTTAAATCGGGACTGTTGCAAGAACTGCAGGCAACATTAACGGTAGAAGGAGAGCGAACCTCCAGTGTTTTGAAACGTTTTTCGCGGAGCATGACCATGTTGGAACAACAGTACAACCTAATTGTTTCCATTTTTGGACAGGGCTTGGGGCTGTACAGTCTTTATTATGCCAATCAAGTGGAGCGCTGGATGGATAAGTATGGTACAGAGGTGGCCGATTGGTTTTCTGCAATAGCCCAGTTCGATGCTTATATTAGCTTGGGGACCTATGCATTTAACCATCCCGACCATACCTATCCTATTTTGGTCGATGGCCCCACCGTGCTCAGTGCGAAAGCGGTAGGTCATCCGTTGGTTGACCCAGAGAAGAACGTTCTAAACGATATTGAAATTGGAAAAGGACGTTTTTGCATAGTTACAGGTGCAAATATGGCCGGTAAAAGCACATTTTTAAGAGCTGTTGGATTACAAATCGTTATGACAAATATGGGATTGCCGGTCAAGGGCAAAGATGTTAAATATGCCCCGGTACGTTTGTTAACGAGTATGCGTTCCTCCGATTCTTTGGCAGATGAGACTTCCTATTTTTATGCTGAGCTCAAACGCTTAAAATATATTGTGGAAGAATTGGACACAGGGGACTGCTTTGTAATCTTGGATGAGATTTTAAAAGGTACCAACAGTGTGGACAAGGCGGAGGGCTCCAAAAAGTTTGTGGAGCGATTGGTGAAAAATGGTTCTACGGGAATGGTGGCCACCCACGATTTAAGCCTGTGCACTTTGGCAGAAGAACTCCCCGAGGTGGAAAACCGTTATTTTGATGCCCAGATCATCAACGGAGAGTTATTTTTTGATTACAAGTTCAAAGAAGGCGTTTGCCAAAACATGAACGCCTCTTTTCTGCTAAAAAATATGGGGATTGTGGATTAAAGCCCCTTTACCTGCACATTATGAAAGGAGTCCGCTTGTAAACGCAACAATTCTTCTGCCTTTTCTTTTTTGTAGCGATAGAGTTCCTCCTCGTTTTTAATGTCGGCATAGATCTGCTGGTTGATCTCTCCTTCTGTGGCCAACAATAATTTGCGCTGTTCCACCTTTTGGGTCACCCAAGTGGCTACCACACTTTCCTGTTCTTCAAATTTGTAATCGAACTCCCCTTTGGGCGCCAATAATTTGGCAATGATCGGTGCCGTTTCAATCGCCAAGAACAATAAGAAGATAAAAAAGGATGGGAACCAGGGCAATTTGCTCAAAGCGTTAATACGTGCCATGAGTCCATCAAAACCATCAATAATAGGTTGTGAATTGGTGACAGCGGTAGTGTAATCGGTTTCCAATGCCGCTATTTGGGCCTCGATGTTTTCAATTTTTGAAGCGTTTGTTTTTTTCAAACTGTTCAATTCCGCTAAAGCGGCATCATGCTTCTCACGTTTCTCTTCATAAACGGGGCCTTTGCCCAACAAACCAGTTCCAGCAGTACCTTCTGCTTCGGAAATGTAAGTATCGTAAAGCGCATTGGTCTCCGCTTCCTTGGTGGCAACCTCTCCTTTTAGGCGGGCAATGTCTTGGTTCAGGCTTTCAATTTTTGGAGTGAATTGCAAGGCCAATTGTTCCTTGTTGTTCAAGGTAAGGGCATTTTTCTCTTCCAATAACACTTGGTTGATTTCCTTTTCAAAAATCTTCATTTCCAAAGGCTTGGAAATCACTACGGCAATGATCAAAGCGAGTACAATCCGTGGGGCCGCTTGGAGCAACTCCCCTTTAAAATTATCTCGCTTTTTAATTGTGGAAACAATATATCGGTCCAAATTGAAAATGAGCAAACCCCAAATCAACCCAAAGAAAATGGAGGTGTAAATATTATCGAATACGGTGAAAAGTGCATAGCCCGAAGCTATAAAAGCCATTACGGCCGTAAAGAATACGGTGGCACCAATGCCAGCATATTTGTTGCGCTCGCCATTGGAGCAGGTTTCAAGAATGTTGGTGTCGGCTCCCGAGCAGAAAATAAAAAAACGTTGAAGCATTATAGTGTTCTGATTTGATTGATAGAGTATTAGAACGCAATTTTGTATGATTTGTTACATAAAAAGCCCCATTTATGGGGCTTTTAACATTATTTGAAATTTGGTGTATGTTAGTTATCTATCACAATGGGATCGGTTGATAGTTTTACCACAGGACGGGCACCATGGGCTTCGCGGGCATCGATATTGATGTGTTGGTTCTTTTGAACTACCTCAACGGCCTCTTTTGCCGATATGGCTTTGCAATTGTAAGTGAAAGATGCTCCTTTTTCCGCCATTTCTTTCACGTGTTCAATAGGTTTTGGTGGTGCTGGGGGCGCTGGTGGTACTGGAAGATTTTTAGGGTTCGCCTCATTCACCGGTTTAGTTGCTTTTGGCGCCTTGTGAGATTTAGGAGCTGGTGGCGGAGTAGGAAAATCCGGAAAGGGCTCCGCATCATCACGTTGTTTCTGAGACATTTTTTCATAGATTTCTTTTAGGCGCATCACATCTTTCTTTTTGATGGTCATATTACTGCGGTCCATAGCGTTGTATTTCTTGGCCAAGGTATTGTACTCCTTCATTTCTTCCCTGGAGGCACTTTGTTGTATGGTGTTCTTGGGCCCAACAATATTGATTGTGGCCGAACCATATTCGGTAAGTAGTGCATTGACCTTTTCGATAACACTCTGTGGAGTATTGCTCTCAACTTTCACTATGGATCGGACCATTTTGTTCCGCTGCTCGGTAGTTAGGTCACCATTGATTTTATAGAGCTCTTCCTTTAAGTTTTCCAAAGTAACCAACTTGTACTGGAACATTAATTGTCCCTTATTGTTGATGTGGATCTCTATTGGGTTAACGGTTTTTTGACCAATATTTTTGGGTAGACATTCGGGGAACGGCTGGGCCTTGCTTTTTTCTGCCTCGTCCATTTTTTTATAGATGTTTTCCAATAGCTTAAGATCCTTTAGTGGGATAATTCGTTCTTCAACAGGGACTGCATTATATTTTTTGGCCAATTGGTTATAAATGGCCATATCCGATCGGGCAGCAGTGTTTTCTACAATCGTCATTCGGTCGGCCTTTAATATGGTGGTAGAGGGTGTAAGCGGAATATGATCGGAATATTGTCCTTCTTCCATAATCACTTCGCCGGCCATTATTTTAATAAGGTCGATCCCCGTTGTTCTTATCTCTGCGGCAATATTGTTTAGAAAGTTTAAATGAACGGGATGTTCTACGTTGATCTCTACCTTGGTTTCCTCCGCATTAATGGTACGAAGGTAATCTTGCTTCAAAGTCTGGGCAATTTCCTCATACTGAACCATCTTATTTTCTATTCGGACGCTGCCGTCAGCATTAAGATCCATCTGGATAATTTGATCAATGGTTACATCTTTTTCTATCTGCCGTGTTTCGGAAAACCCAAAAAGAAGCAATGCGGTCAGTGGCAAGAGCAAAAAGCTCTTGAGTACAAATGATTTTTTTGTTGTTTTTGTTTTCATGACTGTAAAACGTTTTTTGATTGATGAATAAGTTATGGCATTAGCAATGCCGGTCGACTGATGTGTGATATGTCCATCGTGCGATAAGTACGATAGGATCGTATTTTGATAATGTGAATGGTCGCTGTTCTTTTGAATCACTGCACTATCTGCCAAAAACTCGTGGTTCAGCTTAATGGAAGATTTAAAAAGATAGATCAACGGGTTAAACCATAACACCACTTGAAGCAGCTCAATAAACAAGATGTCCAGACTATGTTTTTGTTTGGCATGGGTCTCTTCGTGTAAAAGTACTTCTTGCGGTATGCTTTTATTCTCGAATTGTTCTTGGTTCAAAAAGATAAACCGGAAAAATGTATGGGGCGGCATGGGTTGCTTAAGCAGTACCCGGGTAATAAAATTATCCTTGTGCTTTGGGTTTTTACGGATACGGGACCAAATCTGTGCAAGATGGCCTATAAAGCGAAACCCGAAGCCTAAGACCCCCAGGCCATAAATGCTCCATAGTACAGGCCCCCAACTAAAATTTTCCTCTTGTACGGCATTTTGGGGCGCTTGTGTAGTGGGTAAATCGGTTAAAATTGGAATATTCTCCATCTCCGTGGATGGTAGGGCCTCGATATATTCTGTAAAAACCATATTTGGAATCAAAAAAGAGGCAATTATAGCGGCCACAAGGTAAAATCGCTTAAAATGGTGGATGCTTTCCCTTTCCAGTACCAGTTTGTAAAAGGCTAGAAAAGCGGTCAGGCAAGCTGTGGATTTTAATAAAAGGGCCAGCATAGTTATTTCTTTTTGATTTCGTTGTCGATCAATTTTTTCAGCTCTTCGAGCTCGGTTTTGGTCAAATCCGTTTCTTGGGCAAAAAAGGAGGCGAACTGGCTTGCACTATCGTTAAAAAAGTTTTTAATGAGCCCGTTTACATGCTTGGAAAAGTAATCCTTCTTTTTTACCAGTGGATAGTATTCCCTACTTCTTCCAATTTGATTGTAGGCGACAAAACCTTTGTCTGTCATTCGCTTTAAAAGAGTCGCAACCGTGGTTGTGGCCGGCTTTGGCTCTGGGTAGGCATCCAAAAGGTCCTTCATTACGGCTTTTTTTAATTTCCAGACAATGTTCATTAACTCTTCCTCGGATTTCGACAATTGCATTTTCGATTGTTTAAAAAAAATTGCTCTACAAACATAGAATAAAAATTTTAATTCTACAAATGTAGAGTTGTTTTATGGTGTTAAAAGGTTTTATCATCTTCTAAAAATGTTAAGTTTGCCCATAAATAATTCATTATGGGGTTAATCGACGAATTACGTGAACGAAGTGGAGGAGTTTGCGAATTGAGCGGTGTAGCGGAAGATTTAATCATTTATGAGGTTCCACCAGTTTCCACGGGAGGCTTGGATGGCAGTATTTTAATAAGTCGAACTTGTAAAGATCAAATAGAGAACCCGGAGACAACAGACCCGAATCATTGGAGGTGTTTAAACGATAGTATGTGGAGCGAACACGATGCGGTAAAAGTTGTTGCTTGGCGAATGCTCAGCCGTTTAAAATCCGAAGGCTGGCCGCAAGATCTTTTGGATATGATGTACATGGACGATGAAACTTTGGCGTGGGCGAAGGCAACTGGCGAAGGTATGTCGGACAGTGAAAAAATTATCCACAGGGACGTGAATGGCAATATTTTGGAAAATGGAGATAGTGTAGTGTTGGTGAAGGACCTGAAAGTAAAAGGGTCGAGCATGGTCGCAAAACAGGGAACCGCCGTTAGACGGATTTCCCTGGATCACGAAAATGCTGAATATATTGAAGGTAAGGTAGATGGTCAGAATATTGTGATTGTGACCAAGTACGTAAAAAAACTCTAGCCCTTCATTTCGGTATAATATTTATAAAAGTAAGGGATGGTCTCTATGCCCTTTAGAAAGTTCCATACGCCCAAATGTTCGTTGGGCGAGTGTATGGCATCGCTGTCCAGACCAAAGCCCAAAAGGATTGTTTTACTGTCAAAAACATTTTCGAACAAGGCAACGATCGGAATGCTTCCTCCCGTCCGTTGCGGTACTGGGGTTTTTCCAAAAGTGGTTTCCATGGCCTTGGATGCCGCTTGGTATCCGATACTATCGATCGGGGTAACATAGGCTTGTCCACCGTGGTGTGGTTTTACCTTTACTTTTACACTTTTTGGCGCCAGCGATTCAAAATGTTTTTGGAACAGTTCTGTAATCTCGTGCCAATTTTGATCGGGAACCAATCGCATGGATATCTTGGCATAAGCCTTGCTCGCGATTACTGTTTTTGCACCTTCGCCTGTGTAACCGCCCCAAATTCCATTGACATCCAAGGTAGGTCGGATACCGAACCTTTCCGGTGTTGAATACCCTTTTTCTCCATGTACATCGCCAATATCCAAGGATTTTTTATAGGCTTCCAGGTCAAAAGGGGCTTTGGCCATTTCGGCACGTTCTTCGTCCGAAATAACTTCAACTTTATCATAAAACCCTGGAATGGTAATATGGTTGTTCTCATCGTGGAGTTGCGCAATCATTTTGGCCAGCACATTAATAGGGTTGGGTGCAGCGCCTCCGTAAATCCCGGAATGCAGGTCCCGGTTGGCACCGGTAACTTCTACCTCTACATAACTTAGTCCTCGCAGTCCCGTGGTTATGGACGGGGTATCGTTGGCAATCATACCGGTGTCCGAAATCAGGATAATATCGTTTTTAAGTTTTTCACTGTTTTCCTTAAGAAAATCCTCTAAACTATCGCTTCCTACTTCTTCTTCACCTTCGATCATAAACTTTACGTTACAGGGCAAAGCGTTGTTGTTGATCATATATTCAACGGCTTTCACGTGCATAAAGAACTGTCCTTTGTCGTCGCAGGCCCCACGGGCAAAAATGGCACCGTTGGGGTGTAGATCGGTGTTCTTGATCACGGGTTCGAAAGGAGGGGAATCCCAAAGATCGATTGGGTCCGGCGGTTGAACATCGTAGTGCCCATACACCAAAACAGTAGGTAAATCGGGGTCAATAATCTTGTCGCCATACACCACTGGATAACCTTTGGTCTCGCAAATTTCGGTGTTTTCGCAACCAGCGTCCTCCAATGATTTTTTTACCGCTTCCGCAGTTGCCAGAACATCATTGGAATAAGCCGGATCCGCACTAATGGAGGGGATTTTTAGTAGGTCGATCAATTCGTTGATAAATCTGTCTTTGTTCGTGTTGATGTAATTATTTATGTCTTTCATATATGAATTAAAAAGGACCCTAAAAGTACAAAAAACAAGTTTTTAAGGGGAGTGCATTTGCAAATCGGAAAATTGATTTATATTTGCACTCCAATTCGCGGGTGTGGTGGAATTGGTAGACACGCTAGACTTAGGATTAAACCAAATAAAAAGTGTTAAATTGCACTTTATGCGGGTGTGGTGGAATTGGTAGACACGTCAGACTTAGGATCTGATGCCGCAAGGTGTGGGGGTTCGAGTCCCTTCACCCGCACAAAAGCCGAAGAGAAATCTTCGGCTTTTCTTATTTAAAAATTGGCACTAAAAATTATACAGGTACAACATAGGTACAACATTTTGTCTTTTTTAGGGTGTAAATTTCAAATAGTATCATTTGTGATTTTTCGATATTGATTGCTATGAAATAGTCCTTTGTTAAAAAAAGTCTAGCGATTTTTATCATTTTACTTAAGGAATTATAGTTTCCAAGTCGCTTAATTTTTGCCACAGAAAAGTATAAATATAGTACAAGTTCTTGCTCTCAAGCTTCTATTTTCATCAGAGAAAAAGTATTGCAATTAAGCGCGTTGGATAGAAGTTTTTTTATCATACAATATAACCGCAAGTTAAACTCGTAAAATACTTCCATCAAAAGACTACGGCATAAAGCCGACGCTTCTTCCTTTACTCATTTATTCCGTTTCCTTTTGAGCCAAGATTTTAGCTTCCGTTTGTGTTTCTGCTCAAATATTGTTTAATCTAAAATTTGAGTATTATGACAACAAAAGCGAGTACCAAGAGAAAGCGCAGTCGAACAAGAGTTGCTGCCAAAGTCGAAGTGAACGGAAAACCAACTACAGCACTTCAAATTGAGAACTTACCCATTGGTAAAATCAAGCCTGACCCTAAACAACCAAGAAAAACCTTTGATGAGAAACAGTTACAACAACTTTCTGATAGTATCAAAGAGTTCGGTGTCTTACAACCGATAACCGTTAGAAAATCTGGAAAGAATTTTACTATTGTAATGGGTGAACGTAGGTATCGTGCTAGTAAATTAGCCGGAAAGAAAACAATTCCCTGTATCGTAAGGACTTATGAGAACAATGACGTCCTTGAAGTACAAATTATCGAGAACTTACAACGACAGGATGTTGAACCCACCGAAGAAGCCGAGGCGATTTCTTATCTGAGCGATAAGTATTCACCTTTAGAAATTGCGAAGCGCTTAGGAAGAACGGATAACTTTATTAGACAACGATTGAAGTTGGCTGGACTGATTGACGGCTTCAAACATTTTGTGCGCAATGGCGAAATGACGATTTCATTGGGTGTTGGTGTGGCTCTCTTTACACCAGAAGAACAACAGATGATGCTGGAAACGATGGGTGATAATTTTAAGGCACATCAAATCAACAGAATGATTAACGACCAGACCTACGATTTGGAAAAAGCACCTTTTGATGTTGCGGATAAAAAGTTAGTCTCAAAAGCTGGTTCCTGTGTAGAATGTCCATTCAATGCAGCCAATCAAGGAAATCTTTTCGGCGAAGGTAAAATGGTTTGTACCAAATCGGCTTGTTTTGAGACGAAAAAAACCAAGTCGTTCCTGAACCTGATTGAAAAATCCAAGAAAGAAAACATACTGTTAATTCCAGAAATACGACAGTATTGGGCAAATGAAGAAAAGAATCAGCTTATTATTTCCCAGTTTGAAAATAATGGGTTGAATGTCTATTTGCTGGATGATGTTGAAATCATTGAAAGCCCAATCAAGCCAACAATGGATGCCATTAAGGCTGAATATCAGCATTATGATTATTCTGAAGCTGAACTGAAAGCAGAGCTAGAAGAAGCAATACAGAGTTACAAGGAAGACCTAAAAAAGTTTAATTCAGCCAAGGACAATGGCTTCGTGAATGGCGCCGTATTCCATCCCGAGACCTACCAGCATAAAGAGATTTTCGTAAAAGTGGTTGAGAAATCAGAGAATGATTCTACTGAATATTCTGAACCATTGACCAGTAGAAAGATGGTAGATTGTACGCCCAAGGAACAAATCATCAAAATCAACGAAAGGGAAATCCGGAAGAAGCAGATAGAAAACAATAAGCAATTTGAAGAAATTGTCGAAATGATAAGAGAGACCAAATATGTCGATAAAAAGAATGCGCTTTCGACTGATGAGATGGTCGCATTTTCAATATCACTTTTTGAGAATAATGTAGATTATACTGGTCAGCAGAAATACTTTTCAGGACTTCTGAATTATACATCAAAAATGACACGGGTCGAAATGGTAGAACATTTCAGAAAGAATTTCAAAAAAGAAATTTTTTATAGGCTGATACGCTATATCTTGACCAAACAGGTTCATTTTGGCGAAAGTAACCACGTCAATAATTTAACGAATATTTCATTCTACAATGCGATGCAAGGATATTACAAATCCAAGATTTCTAGTATCGAGAAAGAATATGAGGAAAAGAGAAACAAGCGTGAAGCACGTTTGAAAGAGCGGATTGCAGTTCTCGAAAAGAAAATTCAGGAACTCAACGATTAGCTTTTGTTGTTTGAAGAAGGGTCGGCATTCGTGTCGGCCCTTTTTCTTTTAATTCAAAATACGGTCGGTGCAGGGAAAAATAATCAATCAATATCGGTGCAAAGGTAAACTCGTAAAATACACCTATCAAAAGACTACGGCATAAAGCCTACTCACCATCCATCGCTTATTTATTCCGTTTCCTTTTGAGCTGAGATTTTAGCTTCCGTTTGGGCAATGCTCAAATATTGTTTAATCAAAACCTTTAGTATTATGGAACAAGTATTTAGTGAATCAAAGATTTCGGTGAAAGAAGCCGAAGAACATTATCAATCAAGTAAAGAAAATTACACGATTGAAAGTGCCGAAAGCCATTTGGCTTACTACAGAGAAAAATACCCAAAGTACTTCGCGGTATTATCACAAAATGTCTAATTAAAATTTAATAGTTATGTATTTACAAAATTTACAACAGGATGAAATCTTCGTATCATCAGAAATGAAATCCTTGAAAAGTCTTACCCAAATGGAATCCCGTCGTGGATTGGAAAATGCCATTATATCAAATGGTAAGATTGTCAATGTGGTATCCAACAGCTACGGACACATTCCGAACCAATTGTTCTTCAAAAAAGCTGAAGAAATGCTTATCGATGCGCAGTTGAATTATCACAAACGCACCATCAACAAAAATGACAGGTCATTTATTACCGACTTCATCATAGACGATAAAAGCCAGTTTACGGTCAAGAACCATCAGGATTTGATTCTGCCAATGCTTCGGTTTAAGAACTCGTATGACGGTAGTGAAAAGACCTCTGGTCATTTTGGGTTTTATCGCAAAATCTGTTCCAATGGCTTACACGTTTCTCAGGCTGAAATCGATTTTTCCATTAAGCATAGTAAGAATAATACGAACCTCATAATGCCTAGGCTGAACAACCTGTTCGACAAATTTTTAGACAATGAGTTCTATACCATCACTAAGAAATTTGATAAGATGAAGGAATTTAAAATCATCGATACACGAGAATTCGTAAAAGCAGTGCTGGACAGAACAAAACTGTTTCGGTATGAATGTAGCGATAAGAACAGTGACCCCTCAAAAAAATCCCGTGAGGTCATTGAGATTTTGAATTATGAGGCTTTGTTGCTCAATGAAGAACCGAATTTGTGGTTGGGCTACAATGCCTTTAATGCAGTTTTACACAATACATTGAAGAAGAGCTTTGGCCAACAGGAACGGTTGGATAAAAAGCTATTTGATGAAGTCTATGCTATGGCATAAAGTTAATATAGGTTTGTCCAGTACCTCAAACTGGATTTTTTCTGCCTTACCATTTTGCAACACAGTTGCACCAAAATATTTTTATCTTTGCATTGTGAAAGTTGTAGCAATCATATTATCGTTTTATTTCTTGGCACTCAATGTAGTGCCTTGTAGCGATGCGGCAAATAGTGCCGATGACACCCAAGTTGTTACGGTAATAGATATTGATGGCGACCACGACCAAAACTGTGAGTTATGCTCGCCTTTTTGCCAATGCCATTGTTGTCACGTTCACACGATAAATTTTGGGCTTGTTGCATTTCAACCGCTACAGCCTGCTATTCCTCAAGAATTCTTTGTCCATTTTGATGACCTTGGCAAAGATATTCCCCATTCCCTTTTTCAGCCCCCTCGGGCATAATTCAGTTTTTTTAAAGGATAATTATATCCTTTTTTGACCAAATCCTGGTTCTCATACTAGATCCTTGGTCCTATTGATAGATTTTGTTAGGCACAAAATTATTATCAAGAATTTTAACTGAATTAAATTTTTATTTATATGATTAATAAGATAATCGCATTTTCCATTAATAATAAATTTATTATTGGACTACTTACCTTAGCGCTGATAGGGACGGGTATTTGGTCCATGATGACCGTCAACCTGGGATCGGTGCCAGATATTACTAACAATCAGGTTCAGGTGATCACCCAGTCGCCAAATCTTGCCACAGAAGATATTGAACAATTTGTAACCTATCCCGTAGAACTATCTATGGGTAATTTACCAGGCGTTACAGAAATAAGATCTATCTCACGCTTTGGCCTTTCCGTAGTTACTATCGTTTTTGAAGACGATATGGGAACCTATCTTCCTCGACAGCTGGTACAGGAAAAACTAAACGAACTGGGCGAATCTATCCCTGAAAAATTTGGAAGTCCATCTATGGGTCCCATCTCTACTGGTTTAGGTCAAATCTATGAATACACTATAAAGCCAGAGGAGGGTTTTGAAAACAAGTATTCGCCTATGGAACTGCGCACCGTGCAAGATTGGGTTATCAAACGACAACTCACATTACTGGAAGGCGTGGTAGAGGTCAACTCTTATGGAGGCAGTATTAAACAGTACGAGGTCACTGTCAACCCAGATAAGTTGAATAGTTTGGGTATTAGTATTTCACAAGTGTATGAGGCTCTCGCTCGGAACAATGTGAATACAGGCGGTGCTTACATAGAAAAAAATAAAATGTCAAATTTCATAAGAGGTGAAGGTCTTATTCGCTCTTTGGAAGACATTAAAGATATTTCGATTATTAACGAGGGCAACATTCCCGTAACTATTGGAGATGTTGCAACACGCGTCCATTTTGGGAATCAGGTACGTTATGGTGCTTTTACGCAAGACGGTAAGGAAGCCGTGGGAGGAATAATAATGATGCTAAAAGGTTCAAACCCTAATGCGGTTATTCAAAATGTTAAGAATCGTATGGCAGAAATTGAAAAATCCCTGCCAGAAGGTCTCACTATCGCCCCTATCATTGATCGTAGTGAGCTAATTGCCAGAACGACCGATACCGTTAAAACCAATTTACTGGAAGGCGCCCTAATCGTGATATTTGCCCTTGTTTTATTGTTGGGTAGTTTAAGAGGTGGCATCATAACGGCCACGACCATACCGTTGTCCTTGCTTTTTGCCTTTATATTAATGAAGCAATTTAATGTATGGGCAAACTTAATGAGCTTGGGAGCTATAGACTTTGGGATTATTATAGATGGTGCCGTGATTATTATAGAAGGAACGGTGTATGAGATCCAAAAACGGATTAGGTCTGGAAAGCTAAAATTCAATCAAGGCGTAATGGATAAAGTAGCCTATGATGCCGGAACCACGATGATGGGTTCCGCATTTTTTGGACAGATTATAATTCTTATTGTATTCACGCCTATACTTTTTCTTACGGGGGTAGAAGGTAAAATGTTTAAGCCGATGGCGTACACTTTCGGTTTTGCCATGATAGGTGCTATTTTCTTATGCCTTACCTATGTCCCTATGATGTCTGCCCTATTTATGAAACCCATTCAGAATAAAAAGAACTGGTTTGGAAGGTTTGAACGCTGGCTGGAAAGGATAAGTGATAAGATAATTGGTGGAATACAAAGGGTATATATGCCTTTACTGAAAGGGGCATTAAAACTGAAGCTCATTGTTGTAGGTGCTGCTGCTGTTCTACTTGTATTAGCCGGTTTCCTTTTTTCCAGAATGGGAGGAGAATTTGTGCCTCAACTGGATGAAGGGGATATTGCAATGCAGGCTTTAATCAGACCAGGAAGTTCATTAACAGAGTCTATTGAAGTTTCCAAAAAAATAGAAAATATCCTTCTAGAAAATTTTCCTGAAATTAAAACAGCAACAGCAAGAATTGGAGTAGCGGACATCCCAACAGATCCAATGCCGATGGATATAGCAGATATGTACCTGATTCTTGAAAAAGATAAGGATAATTGGACAACCGCTGAAACTAAAGAAGGACTTATAGCGCAAATCAAGGAAAAACTCAATAAAGAACTTACTGGGGTAAACCTTGTGTTTACGCAACCTGTAGAATTAAGGTTCAACGAATTATTAGAGGGGGTTAGAGAAGATATTGCGGTTAAACTATATGGAGAGGACCTGGGGGTGTTGTCGGAAAAGGTACAGGAAATGGCCAGTATTATCCAAACCGTGCCTGGTGCAGGAGACGTAAACGCGGAGCGAACATCAGGCCTCCCACAAATGACCGTTAAATTTAACCGTGATAAAATTGCGCAATATGGACTGGATATCCAAAAAGCCAATGATTACATAAGTACAGCTTTTGCAGGAGGAACAGCCGGAGTCATTTTTGAAGGAGAAAAACGATTTGATCTGGTAGTAAGATTTGATGAAGATCATAGAAAGAATATTGATGATTTGCGTGGTATGTATATCGATCTTCCAGACGGAACTCAGGTGCCTATAAAAGAAATAGCAGATATTGAGTATGTTCCGGGGCCTATGCAAATTTCAAGAGATGATACCTACAGAAGAACCTATGTGGGTGTAAACGCCCGGGGAAGAGATGTAGAGTCTGTGGTGAACGACATTCAGCAAAAATTAGATGAGGAATTAGAATTGCCACCAGGTTATTATATTACTTATGGAGGGGAGTTCGAAAACCTTCAGAGTGCCAAAGACCGATTAGTGATTGTGGTACCGATAGCCTTATTCCTGATTTTCGTGCTTCTATATTTTGCCTTAAAATCTTTTTCCCAATCTATCATGATCTATATGGCGATACCATTGGCTGCTATCGGAGGTGTTTTTGCCCTTTGGTTAAGAGGTATGCCATTTAGCATTTCCGCAGGTGTAGGCTTCATTGTTCTGTTTGGTGTTGCAGTTTTAAACGGACTGGTACTAATAAATAGATTCAATTCTTTAAAAGAAGAAGGAGTAACCAGTATAAGAGATAGAATTTTTACAGGAACCAAAGAACGAATACGACCTATTATGTTAACAGCAACAACAGATATTTTCGGTTTTTTACCAATGGCATTTTCCACATCTGCCGGTGCAGAAGTTCAACAACCACTTGCTACAGTTGTTATAGGTGGTATGCTTACGGCTACCTTGCTTACGCTGGTGGTTCTTCCTGTCCTTTATACATTTGTAGAGAAGAGACGGGAGAAAAAGGAACAGAACAAGCTTGGTTCTTCCAATTCACGATCTTTAGCTACGATTTTGATAATTGGCTTTGTTTTAGGCGGAACCTTTTCTGTAAATGCACAATCTGATGCAATGTCATCTGAATATTCACAACAGGATTCTTTACAAACTATTAGTTTGCAAGAGGCTAAAGAAATGGCAATCCAAAACTTTCCGCAATTAAAAGCTGCTCAACTTGAAATTGAAAGTGAGGAAGTATTGCGTAAAACCGCCTATGATTTTGGAAATACCCAAATCTTTACAGGAAAAGAAGAAGTAGGAAATGGCTCTGATGGGGTCTATACTCAAATTGGCGTCCAACAGCAAGGCATTGATATTTTTGGAATTGCCCCCCGGTTAAAATTGCAGAAAGAAAGGGTTGCCCTTGCTGAAAGTGCCTTAGAGTTATCTACTATTGAAATTGAACGTGAAGTAAGCAGGGCCTGGGCCTCGGTTTATACAACTAAAAGGACATTCCAGGTTTATAGAAAAATGGATTCAATTTTTGAAGATATTGAAAGGGCTGCAAGAATCAGGTATGAAACAGAGGCCACCTCCAAATTGGAATATCTTGCTACCTCCAACCAGGCGAACGAGGTTAAAATACAGCTGGAACAATCGTACCGAGATTACCTGAAATCAATACAGCGTTTAAACCTATGGTTCGTTAGTGACACAATCTATGATGTACCAGATTTGCCTGTTGAAACTTTAGACGAACCTTTAAACTTTCTGGTAGAGTCGCTTGAAAATCATCCGTTGCTACAGGTTTCGGAACAAAGGATAGATGTTGCCAAAGCGGTTACCAGAGAACGAAAATCTGAATTTTTGCCCAAATTTCAGGGTCAGTACGGTAGGCAGGAAATAGCCGGGCAATCGGGTTTCTTCCAATATCAAATAGGAATTCAAATTCCGCTGTTTTTTGGGCCGGAATTAGGCCGTACACAGGAAGCACAAGTAAATAGACAGATTGCAGAGCAAAACTTTTATCAGGATAAAATCGAACTGGAAACCGCCTATAAAAATATGCGTGAAGACTATATCAAATGGAGAAACTCATGGAATTATTATAGGGATGAAGCACTTCCTTTAGCACAGGAACAACAGGAAGGGTCAGTATTAGCATTTAAAGAGGGAGCTATAGATTATATAACTTTCCTTCAAAATATAAGAGATGCCATTAGAATCGAGGTAAATGCCTGGAGTGCTTTTAACGATTATCTCGACAGCCGTTACCAACTGGAATATTACCTTAAGAATTCAAATTAAAAATTAAAATAAGAAAATCGATATGAATACAAGATCAATAAATATTCTAATGCTTGCCTTAACGCTCAGCATATTCTTTGGATGTAAAGAAAATCCTGCGGCAGGGGAAGATGCTTCCAGTGAAACTGCAACTACTAATACCGAAGAAGGTGAAAATCACGGTGAGGAAGGAGATGAAGAAGAAGGAGGGATGCGTTCGGTACATCTTTCAGAAATGAAATTCAATAGTCTGGGGATTAAAGTAGATACCTTGCCTAAAAAAGCTTTGTCCGGTATTGTGGAAGCCAATGGCCAGTTAGAAGTGCCGCCACAATATGAAGCTACCGTTACGGCAATTTTAGGCGGTAATATAACTTCTATAAAGGTTATTGAGGGGGATAAGGTAAATAAAGGTCAGGTGTTGGCTTATCTTTCTCACCCAAATTTAACCAGAATGCAGTCTGATTATATTAATGCATATAGTAGGATGCAATTTTTGGAAAAGGAATTTGAAAGACAGAAACGTTTATATGAAGCAGAGGTAGGATCTGGAAAATCTTTTCAACAAACCCAATCAGATTACCAGTCTGTACAAGGTGAAGTGCGGGGGTATGAATCACAGTTACGGCAGTTAAACCTAAATGCTTCCCAGGTTAGAGACGGTGAATTATATGAATATATTCCGGTAGTAAGCCCAATTGGAGGTTATATAGAAAAAGTAAAGGTGCAAATTGGCCAATATGTAGAACCACAAACCAGTATGTTTATGGTAGTTGATAATGAACATGTGCATGCCGATCTAATGGTTTTTGAAAAAGATATTTATAAGGTGAAAGAAGGCCAAAAGATTGCGTTTACACTGGAATCGGTTCCAGGCAGTAATTTAACCGGGGAAATTTATTCAGTGGGGAAACAATTTGAACAAAACCCCAAAGCGGTACATGTGCATGCAGAAATCGATAATAAAGAAGATTTTCTAATTCCGGGGATGTATATAAACGGAAAAATCAGGACCGGTGAAGAAGCTGTTCCTGCCTTACCGGAAGAAGCAATAATTGAAGAAGAAGGAAATCCCTACATCTTTACGGCCCAAAAACACCAGGAAGATGGTGAAACCGAATGGGAATTGAAACCAGTGCAGGTTAGAACGGGAATAAATGAAGATGGTTGGGTTGAAATTAAACTGCTGGAGCCTCTGCCTGAAGGTACGTTGGTTGCCTATAATAATGCCTATTATCTGGTTTCTGAAATGCAGAAAAGCCAGACTTCCCATGGTCATTAAATTAAAAAAATTAGATGGATGGACTCTCTGTTAAATGTTTGTCTTAATTAAAATTCCAGAGGGTTCATCCTTAATACTAAAATTAATATTACAGCAATGAAAGAAATAAAAGCATTTATAAAACCGAAACGAGTTCAAAAAGTGATAGAATCCCTTAGTGAAAGTGGATTCAAAAGTATGACGCTTTCCCAGGGGGAAGGTACCGGGGCTTTTAAAGCAAAAGGCGCATCACCTTCTTTAGATTTCCGTGTAACAGACAGTCCGGTTGTAAAGTTAGAACTGGTATGTCAAAACGAAGAAGCACAATCAGCAATAGATATTATCCTTGAGAATGCAAAAACAACTGAACCCGGTGACGGAATAATTTATCTTTCCGATATTGAAGATGCCTTCCAGATAAAAACCGGGGAATCCATAAAGCGTTACGACCCCTAAATACTTTTATAGCAAATGGAAAAAATAGTAAAAAAGTTGGAAAGCAAAGGCATCCGCCCTACGGCAATGCGCTTGATGACCTATAGACGGCTGGCACAACTGAATGTGGCCGTTAGCTTAGGCGACCTTGGAAAGGATTTCGAAAGCTCGGAAAGGAGTACGCTTTTCCGTACTATGAAGACATTTGAAGAAAAAGGAATCGTGCATCAAATTGAGGATGGCACCGGCATCATTAAATATGCCCTGTGCGAAGACAATTGTGAATGTGAGGTGGGAAACGACCTTCACTTACATTTTCATTGCAATAGTTGCGGGGAAACCGTGTGCCTTACAGAGCACAAAATCCCTCAGATAAACCTGCCCGAAGGCTATGTGGCAGAGGATATCAATCTGGTAGTAAAGGGAATATGTGAGAAATGTAGTGGCGTTTAATTTTATGAGATGACCAAAGCCGAAGAAACACTTAGAAACAACGGGATTAGACCTACCAAAATGAGATTATTTATTTATAAATATCTCAAAAGAAAGTTTTATGCTGTAACATTAAGGGAAATAGAAACGGCTTTCGTTAAAAAAAGTAAACATACACGAGATAGAACAACAATTTATCGGAGTATAAAATTATTTCAAAAGAAAGGGATTATACATCAAATTGATGACGGTACGGCTACCGCAAAATATGCATATTCTGATAAGAATTCGCTGGATCTACACTTACACCTTCACTGTATGAATTGCAGCAAAACCTTCTGTTTGCCCAATAAAGTTCCACAGGAAAATTTACCTGACAAATACGAAATAACCGAAGTAAATTTAGTTTTGAAGGGGGCATGTGTAAAATGCCAAAAAGCAAAGAAGCTAAAATATAACATAGACCAATCTGCTCATAAAAACTTAAAACAATGATACGAATCAAAAATGTCGAAAAAAGCAATTTGATATCCGCTTCAATAAGCGGTAAGATTACTAAAGAGGATATAGAGAAAATCCATCCTTTGATACATAATATTGTCAAAAATGGAAATAAGGTGAATTTCTTTTTTGAACTAGTTAACTTTAAGGGCTACGATCTCAAAGGCTTATGGGAAGATTTAAAAGTTGATACCGCCCATATTTCAGATTATGGAAAGATGGCCTTTGTGGGTGAAAAAGAATGGCAGGAATGGGCTGCTAAAGCCACTGATTTTTTTACAAGCTCGGAAGTTAAATATTTCGACTTTACCGAAAAGGAAGAAGCTAAAAGATGGATATTAAACCAATAGGGATATGAAAAAGCTACAACTAAAAATTCCGGTATTGCTACCTCAGGTGCCAAATGAAAAAGACACTTGTGTGCAAAGGCTCATTGCTGAATTAGAGGCCAAAGAGGGTCTTGAAAAAGTACATATAGTAGATGATCAGGAAGATACGGTGCCGCAACTGTGCTTTCATTATGATCCGGACATTATCTCTATTGACCGAATTCAATCTTTGGCGGAAAATGCCGGGGCAGAAATTACAGAAAAATATGGTCATCTTCTTTTAGAGGTTGAGGGGATTAGACATACAAGGCACGCTCGTTCCATCGAGAAAAGCCTTTTGGCAATCAATGGAGTTTTGGAAGTTTCCGTTTCAGGCTCTGGAATGGTACGACTTGAATTTGATAAAAAGCAAACGAATTTTGATGAAATAAGTAAACAAATTGAAAAAGAATACCTTCAGATTCAGCGGAGTTCTTCAAACGAAAATGATTACACCAAAGCATCCAAAAAACAGGAGCGTTCAAAGAAGGAAGATACTAAAGAACAAACTTCCACAGAGGGGCACGAGCACAAAGAGGGCGAGACCCACGAGGAAGGAGAAGGGCACGCCCACGGTGGGATTTTCGGTAAAAATACGGAGCTTATTTTTTCTATTATCTGCGGCGCCCTTCTCGGGATAGGTTTCGGACTTTCCTATGTTGCATCCATCCCAGATTGGGTCAGTCTTACTTTATACATAGGTGCTTACTTTTTTGGGGGTTACTTTACGGCAAAAGAGGCCATACAGACCGTTGCCAAAGGTGGTTTTGAAATCGATTTTTTAATGTTGGTGGCCGCCATAGGTGCCGCTGTTCTGGGAGAATGGGCCGAAGGTGCACTCTTGCTGTTCCTGTTCAGCCTTGGCCACGCCCTGGAACACTATGCAATGAACAAGGCCCGAAAGTCCATAGCGGCCCTTGCCGATCTCGCACCAAAAACAGCTTTGCTCAAAAAAGATGGCAAAACCGAAGAGGTGGGTATCGAAAAATTGGGTATAGGCGATATTATCGTGGTCAAGCCGAACAGTAAAATATCTGCCGATGGCGTTGTGGTCAACGGAAAAAGCAGTGTCAACCAAGCTCCGATTACCGGGGAAAGTGTACCGGTAGATAAAGTTCCCGTAGAAGATGTTGACAAGGATTATTCGGCGCAAGATGATATCAAGGATGAAAACCGCGTTTTTGCCGGAACGATCAATGGGAACAATACTTTGGAAATTAAAGTGATCAAAGCAGCCAAAGATTCAACGCTTTCCCGATTGGTGAAACTGGTTAACGAGGCCCAGACCCAAAAATCACCTACCCAGTTGCTCACCGATAAATTTGAAAAATATTTTGTGCCGTCCGTCCTTATTTTGGTCGGGATTCTTTTGTTCGCTTTTTTAGTTATTGACGAACCCTTTAGCGCGAGCTTTTACCGGGCAATGGCGGTACTGGTAGCTGCAAGTCCCTGTGCGTTGGCAATCTCGACCCCAAGTGCTGTATTGAGTGGAGTGGCCAGAGCTGCCCGTGGCGGGGTATTAATTAAAGGAGGGCGCCCTCTGGAGGACCTGGGGGTTATTACCGCCCTCGCCTTTGATAAAACCGGAACTCTAACGGAAGGAAAGCCAAAACTTACCCAAGTGGTGCCACTTGGAAATATATCTGAAAACGAACTTCTCAAAATAGCAGTAGCTGTGGAAAGTTTGAGTGATCACCCCCTGGCCAAAGCTGTAGTTCGTGATGGAAAAGAGCGTCTGGAAGGCGAGGAAATCCCAAATGCCTCTAATTTGGAGGCAGTTCTGGGTAAAGGGATTAAAGCATCGTTTGGCAATGATAAAATCTATATAGGTAACCTCGACCTGTACGAAGGGCTTGATGAGAGTACACCTTCCGAAAAAATAGCTACGAAAGTGCGTGGTCTTGAAGGTGGTGGAAATACAACAATGCTTATACGAAAAAATGAAGAATATATAGGCATCATTGCATTAATGGATACCCCTCGTGAAGCCGCCAAGGGAACCCTCAAAAAATTAAAAGAAATCGGCATTAAACGAATGATCATGCTTACCGGAGATAACCAGAAGGTAGCAGACGCTGTAGCAGAAGAAATAGGATTGACCGATGCCTGGGGGAGCCTATTGCCGGAAGAAAAAGTGGATGCTATAAAAGAATTAAAAGAAAAGGAATCCAAGGTGGCAATGGTGGGCGATGGCGTTAATGATGCCCCTGCCATGGCAAACAGCACTGTAGGCATAGCTATGGGTGCTGCGGGAAGTGATGTAGCCTTGGAAACGGCGGATATTGCGCTAATGGCCGATAAGTTGGAAACCCTGCCCTTTGCCATAGGCTTAAGCAGGAAGGCAAAGGCGATTATCAGGCAAAACCTTTGGGTTAGCCTTGGTATTGTGGCCCTGCTTATACCTTCAACCATATTCGGCTTGGCAAATATTGGAGTGGCTGTAGTAATCCATGAAGGTTCGACGCTTCTGGTGGTTTTTAATGCGTTAAGGCTTTTGGCTTATAAAAAAGATTAGATCCGGACTTAGACTGTTTTTCGAAAGAATATAAAATGACAAAAACGGAAAAAAAATTATCGTCAAAAGGGATACGTCCCACTGAAATGAGGTTGAAAATTCACAAATACCTCAATAGGAAGACCTATGCAGTAAGTTTAAACGAAATGCAAAAAGTCTTTATCGCTAAAAGCGAAAAAAACAAAACGGCAAACAGAACTACCTTTTATCGAAACCTAAAAACTTTTGAAGATAAAGGGCTAATTCATCAGATTAATGATGGGACAGGAGTGGCAAAATTTGCAATTTCCGATAAAAAGGCCAAAGGTAAATACGGTACAGATTTACATATGCATTTTCATTGTACCGTTTGCGGAAAAACTATTTGCTTGCCGGATAGAATATCGAAACAAAACTTGCCGGACGATTATGAAATAAACGATTTGAACCTGGTATTAAAAGGGGTATGTAAAAATTGTAGTAAAAAATAATAGGTGGGAGTACCTTAAAACTGAACCCTTGCGCCCCTGGTCAGCTTAAGGTTTCCCCCACCTTATTTAATTAAAAAATTTACGAATATGGAAAAATATGATGTAACAATTATAGGCTCTGGCCCTGGCGGGTATGTAAGCGCTATACGTTGCGCCCAATTAGGATTAAAAGTAGCCATTATTGAAAGGTACAGCACGCTTGGCGGCACCTGCCTTAACGTGGGCTGTATCCCGTCAAAAGCCTGGCTTGAAGCCTCTGAGCATTATTACAAACTCAAACATCAATTCGAAAATTTTGGGATTGATGTAAAAGAAGCCAATGTCGATATCAAAAAAATGAACCAAAGGGTTCAGGATGTGGTACAGGAAATCATCAATGGCGTTGGGTATCTGATGAAAAAGAACAAAGTTACCGTCTATGAAGGCCACGGCACCATCAAGGACAAAAACACGATTGAGATTAAGGCCGAAGCTAAAACGGAAACTATAGAAACCGATAAAATTATCATTGCCACAGGGTCCAAACCCGCTTCCTTGCCCAATATTAAAATCGATAAAAAAAGGATAATCTCTTCTACCGAGGCCCTTGCGCTACAGGAAATTCCCGACCATTTATTGGTCGTTGGTGGAGGCGTTATCGGGGTTGAGATAGGTTCTGTTTTCGCCCGCCTGGGCTCTAAGGTGTCTATTGTGGAATATTTTGATAGCCTCATCGCCACTATGGATGGCGCACTGGGACATCAATTGCATCGTTCCCTAAGAAAACAGGGAATTGAGTTTTATTTGGAACATAAAGTGACCAATGCAACAGCAACGGACAACAAAGTTGAATTGAAAGCGGAAAACCTGTCCGATAAAAAAGAAATGAATTTAGAAGGCGACTATTGCCTTATGGCCATTGGCCGGAAACCGTACACCGCCAATTTAGGCCTTGAAAACATTGGCGTGGAAACCAATGAGAAAGGACAGGTAACGGTAAATGAGAACCTTGAAACCAATGTCAAGGGTGTATATGCCATTGGGGATGTAATCCGAGGGGCAATGCTTGCCCATAAAGCCAGTGAAGAGGGCGTTTTTGTAGCCGAAAGGATAGCAGATCAAAAGCCACATATCAATTATTCGCTTATTCCTAATATTGTTTATACCCAGCCCGAAGTGGCCGGGGTAGGCTTAACCGAAGAAGAATTGAAAGAAGCAGGAAGAAGTATTAAAACAGGCTCTTTTCCTTTTAAGGCCAACGCAAGGGCGAAAATAAGTATGGACACCGACGGCTTCATAAAAGTAATCGCAGATAAAGAAACTGATGAGATATTGGGAGTGCATATGATAGGGCCACGCATTGCAGACAGCTATACCGAAGCGGTGGTAGCGATGGAATTCAGGGCATCTGCCGAAGATGTTGCAAGGATGTCCCACGGGCACCCAACTTTTTCAGAAACCTTTAAAGAGGCCTGTCTGGCAGCCACCGAAGACAGAGCGTTGCATATTTAACGGCCTTAATTTAATTGTAAAATCGGATTAGGCAGTTTTTAATCATTTCATAAGACTTAAATCAGTTTGTATTAAGTTTAAGTTTATGGTCTAAAAAATAAAATAAATATTTTAAAAATGTAAAGAGCATGAGAACTATTCCGAAAGACAAAAACATCGATAGTAGTTTGACGCTACTTCGTGACGGCTATGAATTTATTCAGAAAAAGCGTCAAAAGCTTTGGTCCGATATTTTTAGAACCCGTTTGATGTTAAAGGAAACGATCTGCATGAGTGGAAAAGAAGCCGCGGAGGTTTTCTATGACACTGAAAAGTTTCAGCGAAAAGACGCTGCTCCTAAAAGAGTGCAAAAAACATTATTCCTCCAGAAGGGTGTCCAGACACTGAATAATTCAGCATACAGGCAAAGAAATGAAATGTCTATGTCTTTGATGAAACCGGATAGCCTGCGGGGGTTCCTAAAAATTCAAAAGAGCTACTGGGAAACATACATTGGTAAATGGGAGAAAGATGAAGAGCAAAAGTGCCTTTGCCGGAGTGGTTTCAGGCAGAAGAAGTAAACCTGCTGCTAAAAGGATTTTGTAACAATTGTATCCGGATAAAGGACAACTATTATAACGAATATTAAAAATAAAAAAAGAGATAATGGAGAAAACAACATTTAAGATAACCAAAATGGATTGCCCTTCGGAAGAGCAGATGATCCGGATGAAGTTGGAATCTTATGCTCAAGTGAAATATTTGGATTTTGATATTCCCAACAGGAAATTGGAAGTATATCATGTGGATGGCATTGAAGATATACAAACATCAATAGCCGGTTTAAACCTTGGGGATTCTTTAGAGGGAACCACAGAAGCCGAACCACCCGTAATGGAAGACCAATCCAAACAAAAAAGAATCCTTTGGTGGGTCTTGGGCATCAACTTTGGTTTTTTCGTTATCGAAATGACCACAGGTTGGATTTCCTCTTCTATGGGACTTGTGGCGGATTCGTTGGATATGCTGGCAGATTCCATCGTATATGCGCTAAGCCTATTCGCGGTAGGCGGTGCCATTTCAAGAAAAAAGAAGGTCGCAAAATTCAGCGGGTATTTTCAGATGGCATTGGCAACACTTGGTTTTGCAGAGGTATTAAGAAGGTTTTTTACCAGTAGTGAAACACCAATGTTCCAGTGGATGATTGTAGTTTCCATTTTAGCCCTACTGGGGAACCTTATTTCGCTTTGGTTGATAAACAAGGCTAAAAGTAAGGAGGCCCATATGCAGGCCAGTGCCATTTTTACGTCCAATGATATTATTGTAAACGGTGGGGTTATAGTGGCAGGGGTACTGGTCTATTTTCTGAATAGCAAATGGCCCGATTTGGTGATTGGCGGCATCGTCTTCACGTTTGTAATGCGGGGCGCCATAAGAATTTTAAAATTATCTAAATAATGCAAATATATGTTGCACAAGACGTTGGGAAACAATAGGAAATTATGAATAAAAGTAGTGTAGCATTATTGATTTTACTGTTGTTGGCAATAGACCAGACCATAAAGATTTATGTGAAGACCCATTTTTATTATGGCGAGGAGTACTACGTATTTGGCCTGGATTGGTTTCGCTTGCATTTTTTGGAAAATCCCGGAATGGCCTGGGGCTTTAAGTTTGGGGAGGGATATCTGGCCAAGCTTGTTTTGATCCTATTTCGGCTGGCCGCCATTGTTTGGGGGACTTTTTATATCAAAAAGATGATACGTGAAGGATATGCAAAGGTTTTTGTAATCTGTGCAGCATTTATATACGCAGGTGCATTGGGTAATTTGATTGACGGTGCATTTTACGGACTGATCTTTGAAAAAAGTGATCCGGCAGTACAAAACGTTGCAGAAATATTCCCGTCAGGGGGTGGATATGCTGGATTTTTAAATGGCAATGTCGTGGATATGTGGTTCCTTCCCATTATTGATACAAGGCTTCCGGAGTGGCTGCCATTTTGGGGAGGTAATCAATTTACTTTTTTTGACCCTGTATTTAATACCGCAGATGTCTGGATTAGCACGGGAGTGATTTTACTCCTGATCTTTCAAAGCCAACAAAAAAAAGACCAGAAAATATCGGAAAATAAAAAGTTGAAATATACTGAGGGTAACAGAAAAATTATAAACAACGATTAGTTATGAACGTTTGGCTTTGGGTAGTAGTATTGGGATTGGCAGCTTGGGCTGCCCATTGGGGTGCGGACCAACTCTTGACGCCTTTAAAGATGCTCCGTAAGCAATGGGGGCTTACAGCTTCTGCAGGAGCAGCTCTCCTTGCCATTGTGACCGCCAGCCCCGAGGTAGCTGTAAACGTTACCAGTGCAGCCCGGGGAGTATCGGAAATTGGTCTGGGCAACCTTTTGGGTTCCAATATAATTTCCATTCCGTTGATGGTTAGCATAGCCTATTTCGCTTCCAGAAAGCAATTTAAAAATAATAAGGAACACCAAAAACATCTGGATGCCAACCTACTGGCTCTGAACAAACGTTCTGTTTCGGTATTGTCCATCCCCTACCTGGCAATCATTGCTTTGGTAGCTATACTAACCCTTCCCAAAGCCTGGCGTGGATTACAACCCATCGATGGCTATATTATGCTGGCTGCCTATGCTGCTTTTTTAACGCATGCCATTATAAAAGGCAGGGAAAAGGGCGAAAAAGTAGAATGGGACAAAAAGAAAGTCTGGTTATCCGTGGCCGGGGCCCTGGCCATAGCTGTGGGTGCTTTTTTTATTGTTAAGGCAACAGAAAATATTGTTTCGGCCCTGAATATTTCTGAAATCGTTGGGGGATTGTTCATCACGGGTATAATGACCACCGCGCCTGAAATATTTAAGACCTGGAGCGTGGTGAAAGGAGGCGAAGTAACGGCAGGCACCACTAGTGTTATCGCAGATAATGCTGTTACGATGACGGTCGCCTTTTTCCCGTTGGCGCTGGTTACTACCCCTATCGAAGATTTCCAGTTGTTTTGGGTGAATCTTGCCTTCGTTGGACTGATGCCGCTTTTGTACTCCCTTTTTGTCCATCAAAGCAAGGAACTTCACGGTTTTAGCAGATGGCAGATATTCGCGTTCGATGCAGCCTATATCGTCTATCTATTGACAATGGTATTTTTTGTTCTAAAACTATTTTAAAATAAAACATATATGAAAAAGAAAAAACTAAATCTAAGAGACCTCAAGGATCCTTCAATTGAAAATAAGGTTTCATCACAACTGAGCATTAAGGAATACATCCCTTCCATATTCAGTTTTGTGATGTTGATAGCGGGAATTGCTATTGATTACTTTGATGCCTTTCCGTTTTTTAAAGGTTGGGTACGAATCGCTTGGTATGCGGTAGCCTACATCCCCGTTGGTTTTCCTGTTATAAAAGAGGGATGGAAAAGTATCAGGGACGGTGATTTCTTTACCGAATTCTTCCTAATGTCTATCGCAACCTTAGGGGCGTTCGCCATTGGGGAATACCCGGAAGGTGTGGCCGTAATGCTGTTTTACGCCGTGGGCGAACTTTTCCAAAACGCAGCTGTAAAACGAGCAAAGGGCAACATAAAGGCGCTTCTTGATGTACGTCCTAATGAGGCCGTGGTGTATCGGAACGGCGATTATGTTTCGGTCGATCCCGAGACCGTTGAAATTGGAGAAAAAATACAAGTGCGCGTAGGTGAAAAGTTCCCTTTAGATGGCCAATTGCTATCTAAAAAAGCATCGGTCAATACCGCAGCGATTACGGGGGAAAGCAAACCCGACACCATTGCCAAAGGAGACAAGGTTTTTGCCGGGAGCATCAATCTAGAAGGTGTTGTAGAAGTGGAAACCACCAAGGAATTTAAGGATAGTTCCATTGCTCGAATTCTCGATATGGTGCAAAATGCCACAGCACGTAAATCAAAGACCGAACTGTTTATAAGGAAATTTGCACGCATCTATACTCCTATCGTAGTTTTCTTAGCAGTATGCTTAACGTTTTTACCTTATTTTTTTGTGGACGGGTACGTATTTCAGGAGTGGTTATACCGGGCCTTGATTTTTCTGGTAATTTCTTGTCCCTGTGCATTGGTGATTTCCATTCCCCTGGGTTACTTCGGTGGGTTGGGTGCAGCATCCCGAAACGGTATTCTATTCAAGGGTGCATCCTTCTTGGATGCAATGACCCAAGTGAATACGGTAGTAATGGACAAAACAGGAACCGTTACTCACGGGGTATTCAAAATAAAGGAAATCAAACCCATAACATTAGAAAAGGCAACGTTTATGAAGTACCTGATGGCGATGGAAGAACAATCCACACATCCCATTGCCAAGGCGATCTTGGAATATAAAGCGGACGGTTCTGATTATGAGGCCACCAATGTTTCAGAGGTTGCCGGAAAAGGATTGAAAGGGATGGTCAACGGAAAAACAGTACTTGTAGGTAACAAAGCATTGATGACCTCAAACAGTATTGAAGTTCCTTCGGAAACAGATGGTATTGTAGAATCAATTGTTATGGTGTCCATTGATGGGAAATTTGCAGGTTATGTAGTCATAGCAGATGAATTAAAGGAAGATGCAAAAGAAACAATTACAGCATTACACAAAGTAGGCATTAAAAATATTATGATGCTTTCTGGTGATAAAGATTCCATTACTCAACAAGTCGCTAAAGAACTAAATATTGAAAATGCTAAAGGTGGTTTATTACCAGAAGATAAGTTAAACGAAGTTGAAATTTTAAAAAAGAATCCTGAAAATAAAGTAGCATTTATAGGGGATGGTATAAACGATGCGCCTGTTTTAGCAGCAAGTAACGTTGGAATTGCAATGGGTGGTTTGGGTAGTGATGTAGCTATTGAAACAGCAGACGTTATCATTCAAACCGACCAACCGAGCAAGATTGCACGAGCGATTAAAATTGGTCGTTCAACGCGACGAATTGTCTGGCAAAATATTGGACTTGCCTTTGGTGTAAAGGTTATTGTACTCATTCTCGGGGCAGGTGGATTAGCGACAATGTGGGAAGCTGTTTTTGCTGATGTGGGCGTTGCTTTCCTTGCTATTCTCAATGCTGTTCGATTGCAGAAGATGAAATGGGATTAAAAATGATATAATTATTTACGGGACAGCAATTAAACAAAAACATTTAGTGTACGTAAACCACTCAGCATATTGCCGCTTCATTCTTAGAAAAGCCCCTACAAAATTCTATAGAGGCTGCTGGACATTCCAATTTTGTTAGTTGCCCTCGCTCAACGAGAAGCTTCCGTCACCATTAAAAGAGCTGAGGCTGATTGTAACCGACCATATGCCAGACGCACCTGCATCAGTCACCCCAGAAAAGGAATCCGGTTCTGAAGCACCATCAAGAGACCTGTTCAATACAGTATTTCCGTCAGCATCCAAAACCAGCATATTAAAAGTGCCTTCGGCTGAGGCGGTTATATCCGAATTATAGTCCGCTGTGGTCAAATTGTTCATCCAGAGGAACGTCCTTGTGGCGCTTCCACCGTTACCTGTGAAGTCACCGTCCACATCACCATTAAAATCGTCACCATCATCAAACAATACAGTTCCGTCGACACTCACCTGAGCCATCGTGTCACTATCATCATCGTCACTACAGCCTACAAAGACCGTGGTAGCGACAATGGTTAAAAGCATAAAATAGAATTTCGTAATTCTCATAATTCATTAAGATTTGGTTATCATATATAAAACAAACATAACGGGAAAAACCCTATCCTTAGTATTTAATTTTTAATCTATAATTTGAATATCCATTCTTGTAAACTGTTTAAAACCCACTCAGCACATTCCCCTACATTCCACGCTCGCCTGCTGAAAAAAGTAGACGACCACTTCATTTCGTGAAATGAGCTTCACCACACAAATCTTGAACACAATTCCCAATTTCAGCTTCTCATTCCGTTAACCCTTCCCGATGGCTCTGGGAAGGAACATTTATCTTGAGTGTAATCGAAGGGCTATATTCCCGTGCCAAAATCGTGAATTAAGTTCGCTTGAAACCCGTCTTATTTTTCACAAAGTCTATTTGTTTTTTAATTCAGTTATATTGTGAGAAATTTTAGCTTAAATGGAAAAACTAACGGAAAATAAAACCATTGAATTACTGATGCCTCATTTGGTTCAACAAGGCTATCAGATAGAGAGTTATTGCTTGGGCCAAACGAGAGGATATGATATTGTAGCTGTTAAGAATGACAAAAAATTATTAATTGAGGTAAAAGGTGCAAAAGCACATAAGGATTCGCCAACAAAGCGACGAGATTATTTCAACTCTGGACAGATTAAAACTCATTTTGGTAAAGCAATTATTAAATGCTTGGAAACCAAAGTTGCGTTCCCAAATGCAAAAATTGCCATTGCGCATCCCGAAGACGAACAAATAAGAAAAGCAATAGCCAGTATTATTCCAGAGCTCAATAAGATAGGTATACAACATTATTGGGTTAATGCTAAGGGAACGGTAACCCTTGAAAAATAGTTGATTTTGAATACAACAATGAATTCCAAATTATCTTCTTTATTGCATTTCTTGAATGAGAACAGATATTATAATAAAAGGGTTCAGTCAAATTCTTATAACCGGTTTTTAGCGCCGTTCGATTCACTCGAAGATAAATTGTATTCAATTCTTCATCACGTAGCGAATACACAAAGCCAACCTAAAATTGACTTACTTGCACCTTTTTTTCAGAAAGTATATTCGAATAAATTACAGCTTCATAGTTTTAAGACATTCATCGATTTTCTAACAGATAAAGAAAATGGTGCCTATAATTATGAATCTATTTACTATGGTATGTTGAGACAAAAAGGATGGGGCAACAAAACATCTGCCTTATTTACCAAAACCATTTATCATTTACATAATGGTAAGTATGGATTTCAAAATTCAATATGGGACGATGCGCCGAAAATCATTGACAAAGAAGAAAAAATCTTCTTACCTGTCGATGCTGTAATTGAAGCAATTTTCCATCGTATTGACCCAACAATTAAATGGAATTTCCATAAAATTAATAAACTGCTACAGCATAATTATTCTTCTGAAGAAATGGAAGTTTGGGACGACCTTTGGTTCTGGGGATTTATAAATCAACGCGGTTCTGGTCTAACAAGAGAATTTGTTTGGAACGAATCCAAATATTGGGCATTACTTGAGACTGAAAAGAATAGTGTTGTGATTGAAGAGATAAAATTGAAATCGTTGCAATTCCTTTCCATATTGAACCCAAAACAGTAATATATGTATTTGCTATTATCATATTCTAAGTTTGTCTGAATTTAGATAGGTTTAATTTCCAATTATTACCACTTAATCTATATAGTGGCAAAAATTTGTTTTCAAATATTCGCCACTTTTTTGTATTTTTGGCAAAGTTTTGATTTTTAACTATGCCAAAGATTATTGAAAATAAACTGATACAAGCTTTCAAAGACCGTAGTTCTTTTGATAGGGATGCGCTATATAACTTCTATCTGGATTTTGAACCGGACCTAAAGGAAAGCACCTTTAGTTGGCGAATCTATGACCTAAAGAAAAAAGATATCATCAAAACCATTGGTCGTGGACTTTATGTTATTTCCTATAAACCTAAATATAAACCTCTTCTATCAGATAGTGTGTTCAAGATAGCCCGTAAAACCAATGAGCGTTTTGAAGACATAAAATATGCCATTTGGGAAACCCAATGGCTCAATGAGTTTTCTCAGCACCAGACGTCAAATCAAATGATTGTTGTTGAAGTAGAAAAAGAATTTGTAGACTCACTCTATTACTACCTAAATGATAATCTAAGAATGGATTTTTTCCTAAATCCAGATGAAAAGGAAATTCAATTCTATATTTCAGAAAGTAACGTGCCAGTTATCATTAAACGTTTGGTGACAAGGGCACCCATTCAAAAAATAAAAAATAAAAAAACGGTAGTGCCCATTGCAACTCTTGAAAAGATTATGGTGGACCTGTTTGCAGATGAAAATCTGCTACATTTTTACCAAGGTTCTGAAATGGTAAACATCTACGAGAAAATAATTGATAGATATAGCATCAATTTTACAAAGTTGTTCAGCTATGCCAAGCGACGCAAAAAAGAACAGGAAATAAAGCAGTTTATAGGCAACAACATTCCAAATTTTTTAGAAGATATTCATTATGATTAACAACAAAAGTTTTGAAAAGGAATGGCTGAATGGCTTCCGTGCAAAAAAGGAACATAAGGGAATCGATGTAACCATTCTGGAAAAAATGGTTCACGCACTATCATTACTCGAACATTTAAAAGTTTCAGGACTCGATTTTGTTTTCAAAGGGGGAACATCACTTGTGCTTTTGCTAAAAGAAGGGAACCGATTTTCTATTGATATCGATATTATTTCGAGCGTTGAGCGTGATAAATTAGAAGAAATTTTGGATGCAGTTGTAGCCAATTCACATTTCAAAAAGCACGTGCTTAATGAGCATAGAAGCTATAAGGAAGGTGTTCCAAAGGCACATTACACCTTTGAGTTCGAGTCGGTATATAATCCAAACGTTCCTGGAACCATTCTATTGGATATCCTTTTTGACAGTCCGCACTATCCAGAACTTATAGAATCGCCCATTGAAACACCTTGGCTTTCCATTGATGGAACTGCTACAACAATTACTACGCCTTCGGTAAACGCTATTTGTGGCGATAAGCTAACAGCTTTTGCACCAGATACCATAGGCATACCATTCTACAAAGGCGACCAGTTATTTGCAATGGAAATCTGCAAGCAATTGTTCGACTTGGGAAAACTTTTTGAAAATATTACTGATGTAGCAATGGTAAAGAAAAGTTTTTCAGCTTTCGCGAAAGCAGAACTATCCTATCGAAGTACGGACAAGGATTTTAGTAAAAGGAAACTCAATGAAAAGGATGTGCTATGGGATTCCATAAATACCTGTGCTATTATGGCAAGACGAGAACGTAACCCAACCGCTGAAAAGAAAAAGAAATTTGCAGATTTAAGCTCTGGCATACGAAGCTTTGGTAGCGCATTTTTAATGACAGGACATTTTAGGATTGAAGAAGCATTGGCAGCTTCGGCCAAAGTAGCCTATTTGAATGCTATTATTCTACAAAAAGAGGATGTTGAAATAGAATATTATGAGAATCAGGATACAAAGGAATTGGTTATTAAAAATCCGGATTGGGCCTTTTTGAACAGATTAAAACGCCAACCCGATAAATCTATATTTTATTATTGGTACAAGGTGGTAGAACTATTGTAAATTAATGTGAATGGAATTAAAGTATATTATAGAAATCTGTGTCGCTATCGACATCGCAATTTTGGGTATAGCATATCCTATTATCGTGGATAAAATATCCAATATAGGCCACAAGTTTTCATCAAACTATCTGGCTAATGCTTTTGAAAATGAATTTCCGCAGACAAAACTTTTTGGGATATTTCCCGGAAGGTCAAGAAGAATAACAGTATTTGAATGGGTTTTGTTCTTTACAATCGGCTCTTTTATATTCTTAATATTAGACCGTGAACCTTTTTTTTGGAAGGATAGTTGGATGATGCAAAACTCAGCAAAACTTCTAACGCTATTCTTAACAGTATTATTGGTTGTTATTTTTATTATTTGGTTAGATAAGGTTTCGCTGTACAATGGCAAGTCCACACGTTTGCTTACCTATATAATTTCCGAATACCGAAAGCTAAAAAAAGATCAAGATGATAAATACCATTTTAAGATTATCAATGAACTTGCAATATTTGCCATTAGGACACAAGATAAAGGTTTAGAAGAAACATTAGTTAATTTCTACACGGAAGAATTCAATAATTACCGTGCTAACTTCATTAGACCAAGAGAGGAAGAAAAACCAGATGGATTTGAAAACTTTAAAGTTGAGTTTAATCACGAGTTTCATTATGGTATTAGGGAAATTATAAGAGAAGTTGCCAAGGGTAGAAATGAAGACTTGCAAAGTCTCGAATATTTTGTTGTAAGTGGCGTATGGTTAATGGGACAAGGTATTTTTGAAACACCCATCTCAAATGACACCTATAAAGAACTTTGGCGCAATGTTGTACTCATATCAAACAATCCCAAATTTGTAGGTAACTATTGGGGTACGGCACATCAATATTTTAATTTTGGATTGCAACGAGTCTATGGCACAGATTACAATTTTGAGACTAAAAAATATGATAACCAGTCGTTAATAGATAAAAGAGACAACGAAAGAAAACGTTTTTTTGAGTTTCACTTGGCATTAGGAGGCTTATTGATATATCAGAAAAACTATGAAGCCCTTAAAACGCTGTTTACATATACACAACACCAGCCACCAAAATATGTTCTGCTGCCTAATAATATGACCGAGATTTTTACGTGGTTCAGTAGCTTTAAAGACGAGTTTGGGAGAGGTTATTATCCTATTGATTTATCATACCCTTTCCCAGGATTGGATAATTTAGGGAACAGAAGGCGTGTTACATTCTACATCTGTCAGTATTTGACATTGCTTTTTTTAAGACAGTTTAAACTGCCAGAACACAATACCTACGATAACTTCACAAGACAACCTACATTACCTCAAGCCGAAGTGTTAGAGTTATTACGCTGGCAAGAATCCATAAATTATTTCAGGTTCTGTTTGAAAAAAGTAATGAAAGATAAAAATCTCTTAAATACAATTTAATATGAAGAAGAAAGAGATGAAAAAGCTAAAGGCGAAATCATCAGAATTTATTGATGTTCTCGAAACATCCATTGAAAAAGCTATTGAAGAAGCCAGATTAAATGCAGATATTGACTATGATAAAGAATGGGGTTTTCTTGTAAATTCTAAAGATGCTATTGTCAAAGCACTGGCAAGATTTGATTGTATCCAAAATTCTGCTGAGAATTTTGATGGGCAACCTACTATTTCCTTCGGTGTAAATGGTATAATGAACTTATTTCAAAAATCTGCATTTACCACTGGAGACATTCCACATCTTAATGCAGACACTATTCTATCGCAGCAGATAGTGTATCAAAACATTAATTATTACATTCCCAACGCATTTTTATCTACTAAGAAAAAACGCTATCTTCTACGTAAAGAGGATTTAATAAAGGGGGTAGAAAAATTGGGTTTTGATGCGGATAGAGATGTTATGGTGGCAATGAATCTAAATATCTACGGGATAGATAACTTTAATAAAATTGAAAATAATATTATTAGGATTCCATCTACGGGACTCAAAAATGTACTGTTCGTTTTACCAAAAGCTGATTTGCCTATTCTAAAACATAATGACCTTGATGTTGATGAACAAAAAGAACACCAACTTGGGATATTAGATGAAGATAGAAAAATCTACGGCTCTTTAATCGATTTAACACAAGATGCTAATTCTAAACACAGAGACAAATGGAAAAATTCGAATATTGATTTTGCTACCGATTTAAAAGTGCAGCTTTCCATCGCTTTTATTACCGAGGTTGTTTGGAAAGCCAACGCCAATGTGGTTCAAATTAATATTGAAAACTCATTAAGGGAACAGGGAATCGTAAACGAACTATCAGATATAGAAGAACTGATACCAAAAAAAGAAGATAAAAATTAAGATTAGAAATCCATACCAATGAATGCAACTGGAAATGCAGGATTTAGTGTTGTTACCCACTCAGCACATTCCCCTACATTCCGTTGCTCTTCATTCCGGAAAAAGAGCTTCGCTACAAATATCTTGGACACAATCCCCAATTTCAGCTATCCATTTCGTTAACCCTTCCCGATGTTCTGGGAAGGAACACTACATTCCTGAGCCAAAATTGTGAATAGAGTCCGCTTCTCATCGGAAAGCCATCATTTCGGTTTTCTTAACAGAATTTACGGTAAGCCCTTCTTGGGTGCTTCCTCGAAAATTCTTAAAAACCGAACGGATGCCTTACACATTTTAAGGGGTTTATAATGGATAAAGCCTGTGTTGTTTTTCGGGTCGTCGAAAAACAGGCACGGCATAACCAATTCTAACTTAACCACAGCTACTTATTTCGCTTAACTGCCGGTACGCTCAAACGCAACTGCGTTTAAAAGAATTGCTAATGCCCTTATGGAACTTGTCAAGACTACACAAGTTTTAGTGAAAAATAAGGTATCTACTTCCTTGAAAATCCAAGGATTTTGCTACGTCGCAAACACACCTGATTTATTCCCTAAAAGTCTTGACAAAACCCACTCTATCCATTGTGCGGTGCACGAAAGAAAAGAACAAACACCCCTTAAAATTTAATCTGTTTTAAATCAATAGGGGAAATATAAATCACTTAAATTTTTTATTATGAGTACTATTAAAAATCACGTACAGTTAATTGGAAACGTTGGACAGGAACCAACCATTACAAACCTTGAAAGCGGTAAGAAAGTAGCCCGTTTTTCACTAGCCACAAATGAGTATTACAAAGACAGCAAAGGCGAGAAGCAAACTGATACCAATTGGCATACAATCGTTGCCTGGGGCAAAACTGCTGAAATAGTAGAAAAATATGTTTCTAAAGGAAAAGAAGTTGGAATATCGGGAAAACTAAAAACCCGAAGTTACACAACTGATGATAATGAACAACGCTATGTTACGGAAGTCATAGCCGATGAAATCCTTTTACTTGGTAGTAAAGGCGATAAGTAAACCTAGAATTAAAGAGGGCGTAACCGTCTAAAGATGCGCCCTCTTTTCATTATTAAAAATTAATACTTAAAACAATGAAAGCACAAGTTAACGAAATAAAGATTAGTTACAAAGGAGGTTTAAAATCTTCTAATTGGCAGAAAATAGGTAATTCACAAGATGCCGCTGAACTGCTTTTTGAAGATTGGGATAAAGATACTATTGGCATACAGGAAACTTTTAAGGTTGTTTTGTTGAATAACAGTAATAAGGTAAAAGGCGTATATCAATTGTCGCAAGGTGGAATTACAGGTACCTTAATAGACCTACGGATTTTGTTTGCGGTCATTTTAAAATCTTTATCTGTAGCCATTATTTTAACACACAATCATCCTAGTGGCAAATTAATGCCGAGTGAAGCGGATAAAACGCTTACAAACAAGATTAAAAATGCATCAAGATTGTTTGATATTACCATTCTTGACCATTTAATAATTGCACCAGATGGCAATTACTATAGTTTTTCTGATAACGGTATTTTATAAAAAAGAGCTATGGTACATCTCAATTTTACAGACTTGAGCGAAGAGGCTCAGAACCGACTTTTAGAAATTTCTAAAAAAGATGTGGAACGACAATTTGGGGATAGTATTCGCAAATACGTAAAGGAAAATTATGGATGTTTTGAAACTATGATTGAGCAAGAAGCAATGCGTAATCTATATACCTATAAATTTGTATTCAATATATAATTGAGTCGATTTTAAAACCCAACACCTCTGCATTTTTAGAGGTGTTTTTTTATACAATTCAAATCAGGTTCAATAAAAAAAATGTATCTTTACCTTGCTGAAATTCAGCATACAAATTAAAGTAAGGTTATCCAATTTTTGACTTTCGCCGATACCCTTACACATCGAAATTAAACATACTGGAAAATCATTTTCCTGAAAAATGGCAATCGGCTTTTTAGCCGGATTGTATGGATTTTTGTCCCGCTCGCGGGACGAAAGGATTTCCATGTTAAAAACAAGGCAAAAATGAATAAAGTGATTAAAATAATGATATTGGTCTCAAGCCACGTTTTTTTGATAGGGGCTTTGCCGTTTTACCACGGCACAGACCCTAAGGACAAGCTTGTTTCGGACATTGTTGAGGACCAACATTTTGTTCTTTCCCTCCTCTGCCTTTCTTTCATAGTAGGCCTTCAGGTCGGGATCGTGCCTGACAGCCGCAAGTGCGCACATGTGCAATTGCTTTTTCATCATCTTGTTGGCCATATGGTGCACCCTGGAGCGTTTCTGTATACTGGAACCGGATGTGTGCTCGAAGGGCACAACGCCGCAGTAGCAGGCAAGCTGTTTGGGATTTTCATACCTGGTGAAAAAATTGGTGAAGATGGTGAAGTATAGAGCCGTGAACAGACCTATCCCCGTAACGGACGTCGCCAGTCGCACCGTGGTGTTCAGCCTTTCATCGGAGAGCACAAGGGCCTCTATCTCGCCCTCTATGCGGTGTATCTCGTCATTGAGGCACTTGGTGGTCTTTTTGATGTGCCTTTGGACCAGCTTCCCAAGTTTCGGGTCAAAGGTCTTGAGTTCATTGGGGTGCTTGCCCAGGTCGGCCCTGAACCTGACCAGTTGGTCCCTTACCTTGAGCAGGGCATTGACCTTTTCCAGGATCTCCGGTAACGGCCTGTACAGTTCGACCTCGTTGTGGTTCTTGGCGGCGTACCGTGCGATCCGGATGGCGTCAAGCCTATCGTTCTTGCCGCGTTGTATCCCCAGGCTACGGATAATCCTCAACGACATCTCGACGCAGAAATTGGCCTGTTTTTCCAACAGCCTTGCGATCAACGGCCTACCGTATATCCCGGTATGTTCCAGACAGATCAGGGTGCTTTCCAAGGGTATGTCCCTGTTCTTGAGCAGCCTTATGAACGCCCTGGTGCCCTTTTGTGAATTGTCGAACACGAACGAGGACGTGTCGTCCCCTTCGATAATGGCGATGTCAAAGGACTTTTTGGATATGTCCACGCCAACAAAATACTTGAAGTCAGATTTTTCCATGATAAAAAAGTTTAAAAAATGAGAGATCCATGAATTAGAGTACAACCGACAACTGAACGATTATCTAATCCCTGATAATAGGCCTTCAAGCCTGAATTTCCATATGATGCGGGCCCAGAAGATGACCGATAAAGCATTTAATCCTTCCTTATAAGTCCTGAACTTTGAAAAGCAATTAATACGTCTTTATCGGTCTGGTTGCCGTCCAATATCAATGAAGTCCCAAGATAGGCAATACCCGGGTCCCTCTCAATGGACAGCGATATATGTTCTGGTACTGGGACGTGTCATAAAGGACCGGTTCCATACCAAGGGGATATCTGAACCTGTATCGAAACCCTGGACAATAGGCCTTGAAGCCTGAATTTCCATCTGATCCTGTTCAGAGAAGACCGATAAAAGGATTTGAAAAGCATAAGTCCTGGACTTTCCTTGCGCGTAATCCTCCTTTATCGGTCGGTGGCCACTTACGGTCATCGAGGGTATTCCCGAGTGAAAGACAACGGTCATTTAAATGACTATAATCTTAAAAGAAAGCTCTATGCAAATGGCCATCGCTAAACTAAGGGAATAGCAAGAGGGTAACACGCTTCGCGATGTTTCGGATTCCTTTTCGTTTTTAATTAACTGATAATCAGCTAATTAAATTTATTACAATTTCTTGACAATCAACGATTTGCGACAAACGGGCTGAGAACGCCCATTTTTAGGGAAGATTTTGCGACAAATCGGCGAAATATGGACTCATTTACTGGAATTAGATTTAAAAAGGAAACCGCAAAACGATTCCAAACTTTCTCACGTACTTACTTCAAATCGCACACCGAGGCAATGTCCACGATGCTCGATTTTTTCTTCTACAATGAAATTTCCCCAAAGGAAAAATTAGGACCAACTGGTCGTACTATTGAAGCTAAATTACTCAAAAGAATCAATGCGGTCATTGCCATAATGCGAGACGTAGAAAAGACACAAACCAAACCTACGGTGGCTATGATTCAATCGCTGTTTGAAACGGAAGAACCAACAAAAAAACCGCTGATTGTCGAAAAGAAATATGCTGAAGAAAAGAAGGAAGTGCGCTTTCGTGAAAAACAAAATCCAAGTAATCAACTCTAATTTTGTAAGCTATGTATATTACAATAACCCCTCAAAAACTGGGTAACAATTATTCACAAAGTTCGGCCGATTTTGTCGGGTATTTAGAGAAGGAAAATGAAGGTTTGGAACAACAGGATATAGAACATTTTTTCAATCAATATGGCGATGAGATTTCCGCTGAAGAAGTCGTAAAAGAAATTGATGGAAACACCGCAAAGTTGAAAAAGAAAGAACCCAAGTTTTATTCGATTACTGTCAGTCCTTCAAAATATGAATTGCGAAAACTTCAGAACAACAGCCAAGATTTAAAAACCTACACTCGTGAGCTTATGAAAGATTATGTTGCTAGCTTCTATCGGGAAATTAATGGACGAGCTATCACCATTGATGATATAAAATACTTCGCCAAAATTGAACACCAGCGCATCTTTAAGGGAACGGACAAACAGATAAGAGAAAACCAACCTTTTGCTACAAAAATATTGCAACTCAAAACGGAAATTCGAAATATTCAGGAAGGACGAGCTGAAGGGAATATCAAAAAAATAAAGAAGGAAATTGCCAGATTGGAACGCCAGGTACCACATCAGCAAAATGGAAAACGGATAGTCCAGGGAATGCAAAAAGACGGAAACCAAAGTCATATCCATATCATCGTGAGTAGAAAGGACGCTTCCAATTCTATTAGCCTTTCCCCAGGAAGTAAGCACAAAGCTTCCGAAGTTGAAATGCACGGTAAGAACGTGAAACGAGGTTTTGATAGAGATAAATTTTTTGAGAAAGCAGAAAAGACATTTGACAAGACTTTTGGCTATAAACGAAACTTTGCCGAGACCTATAAGGCACGAAAGGATTTTGTGAAAAATCCAAAGCTCTACTTTGCTGCTTTGATGAAATTACCAGCTAACGAAAGAGCATTGGCTTTCAAAATGATGACGAAAACAGGATTGCCAATCGTTCCCAGCATTCCAGTTAGTCAAGCGCAAATTGCACTTCGGGTTTTCAAACGGTTAAGACGTGGCGCTGAAGTGGCCATAAAATCAAGTTCAATAGGAATATAGAGGGTATGCAAATAGACAACCTTATAACGATACTTTCAATCATTGGTTTGACCAGTACTGTTTTCTATGCGATGTTTCGAGTAAGTAAATATGCGTTTTTATTAAATATCACTATGCTTTCATTTCTCGTTTTCTATATTTCTTGTAAATCTTCAACTAAAAGTGGACTGAACTTGGTCTAAGGTTAAGTGATGGTTTTGTTATCTTCAAGGCTAGCCTTGAAGATGGATTCATTAACCATTTAAATCACTTAAAAATGACAAAGAAAAAGAACACTGAATCAATCGTAAAGGACATCAAGAGAAAGACAAGGCGGAAGTTCTCCGCCGAGGAAAAAATCCGCATCGTACTGGAAGGGCTCAAGGGCGAGGAATCCGTATCGGGCATCTGTTGGCGCGAGGGCATTGCCCCGGCACTGTACTATCGTTGGAGCAAGGATTTTCTGGAAGCTGGGAAGAAACGTCTTATGGGCGATACCATGCGCGAGGCCAATACCAGTGAGGTAAAGGAACTCCGTGGGGAGAACTCCGAGCTCAAGGAAACGGTGGCCGAACTGTTGCTCCAGAACCGTGTGCTCAAAAAAAGTACCAATGGCTTAGGGTAAAATGGAGGAAGTACATGCGATTTACCCAACAGGAGAAATACGAGATCATAAGGCTTGTGGAGACATCTGAGATAGGCGTGAACAGGACATTGAAGGAAATAGGGATAAACAAGAGCACCTTCTACAACTGGTACGGTAAGTACCTCGAAGATGGCTTTGACGGACTTGCCCCGAGCCAAAGGGCCAGGAACACCTATTGGAACAGGATACCCGACAAGATCAGGTCGGAGGTCGTGGAGATGGCCCTGGACTTCCCGGAGGAATCCTGCCGTGGACTTGCCTGCAAGATGACCGATGAACGGGAGTACTATATCTCGGAGAGCAGTGTCTACCGCATACTGAAGTCCCGTGGACTGGTGACATCCCCTGCCTTTGATACCATGGCCGCCTCACAGGAGTACAGGGACAAGACCACAAGGGTTCACCAGATGTGGCAGACGGACTTCACCTATCTGAAGATCGTGGGATGGGGATGGTACTATCTCTCGACCATCCTGGACGATTACAGTCGTTATATCGTCCATTGGGAACTCTGCCCCTCCATGAACGTCGGTGACGTGAAGAAAACGGTGGCAAGGGCATTGGAAAAGGTGTCGTTGCCCAAGGGGCAGATGCCAAGGCTGCTGTCGGACAACGGGCCCTGTTACATCAGTGGCGAACTGAAGGAGTTCATAAAGGAAAGGGAGATGGAGCACATCCGGGGAAAACCGAACCATCCACAGACGCAGGGCAAGATAGAGCGTTACCACCGTTCGATGAAGAACATCATCAAACTGGACAACTACTATCTGCCGGGGGAGCTCAAGGAAAGATTGGAAGAGTTCGTGGACTATTACAACAACAGGAGATACCACGAGTCATTGGACAACCTGACCCCGGCGACCGTATATTTTGGAAGGGACAAAAAGATATTGGAAAACCGTAAATTGATAAAGAAAAGAACGATGCTCAAAAGAAGGAAAGAGCACCAAATTCAAAAGTTAAAACTATGACTTAAATTTGGACCGGGCCAGTCCTAATTCGTTTGAAGACGTACACGCAACAATTTTAGCTACAGCATTGTCGTGGCTTGTAGAAAACTCTGCGTCAGTATAGAAATGGGAAGTATCTGACACTAAGTTGATTTTATCGTTCCCTCGAAGAAAATAGAACTCGTCTAAAACTGTAGATTCCTCTCTGTAGTATTTTATAAAGTCTAGATTGCGTCTGTTACTTTCTTGAAGTTTTTTTATTTCAGAGTCTATAAACTCTTGTTGAGATTTAATAGTCCCAGCAGGCCTGTGAGTCATAAAACTATGAAGTTTTGCATAAAATTTAAGACGACTATATACATAAGGTTTCTGCTTTTTAAAAAATGTTATTTCTTCTTGAGGGTTCTTGAAGTCATTTTCCCTTACACATATTCGTAATTTTTGAAGATACATCCTAGAAATGGAAATTCCTTTCTCAATATTACTGAAGTCATTAAGGTTGGACTCTTCGATTATTTGGATTTCTTCCTTATAGTCATTTAAAATTTTATTAATTAATTTATGCAAAATATTTGGGGCTTTAAGGTTTGTGGTTTAATTCTCCATCATTAAAGTATGGTTAAGATCTTCTACGTTTTTATTTGGGGGCTTAAGAAAGACTAGAATCCCAATAGCACCCAGAACAATGCTTCCAGCAATAATAAACGGATAAAAAAAGCCGCCAGCGACTAGCCAAGTTCCCAATACTGGACCTAATATTTGGCCAATGCTATTTGTTGAACTTTGTATAGATATATTCCTACCGGTATTCTCCTTTGATATCAAAGAAACAGCAGATAGTAGGTTAGGGGTAATCATAGCTCCACCAGCTGCAAAAATGACAATGAGGCCATATACTACCAATTCATTATTAAAAAATGGGAAAATTATTAAGGCTGTTCCTGATATTAATAGGCCTACTGCAATCTGTTTTTTTGTTGACAAAAATATTTCGCCATAACTGGCGAAAATGGGTTGTAATACTGCCATTACCAGGCCGCACAACATAAACCCTATACCTACTTGACTACTGTTAAAGGCTAATTCATCTTTACCATAAATAGAAAATACCGTTTCAAATAGTGTCACTACAAACTGCATTATAAAAGAGAGTAGTAACAGCACCATAAAATATTTGCTAAGAGTAAAACCAAATGTCAGTTTTTGAGTAGTAAACTTGCTAACCCTAGTTGTGTTTTTAAGTCGTTTTAATACTATAATAAAAACAATAAACCCTAATACGGCTGCAAATAGAAACGGGACTGAAAAACGATCTAAGTGTAACTGCCCAATTTCGTAATCTAAGTGAAGGTTGGTTTGCGAGAGGAATCCACCCAAAACAGGCCCAAAGATAACACCAGAACTTACCGCTACACCAGACCAAGCCATTATCTTGGTTCTGCGTTTTTTCGAGGTAATATCACTCAAATAGGCGTTGCTTACTGGAATTACAGAAGAAGTAAAAATACCACCAAAAATACGTGCTATATAGAGCATTGTAAGCGAAGTGGCCAAACCAGTAAATAATTGCATTATAACAAAACCTATAAGACCAATTATGATAATAGGCTTACGCCCATATCTGTCTGAAAGTTTTCCCCAAACAACTACAAATATGAGCTGAAATAATGGATATATACTTGTTAAGAGGCCAATATGAAAATTAATCAAGTCAGTATCTAGATTGGCTTTGAGAGCCAATCTCTCCGTGTAGTATGGTAGGGTAGGTAATAAAATACCATACCCTAACATTACCACGAATAAACTCAAGAGGACTAAAAAAATCCTATTGAGTTTCTCTTTCTTCTCCATTATTTTTTACCGATTTTTCGTTTTAACAATTGAGCATTTATAGCAACAATGATTGTACTAAGACTCATAAAAACCGCTCCTACAGCTGGTCCCAAAACGAACCCTGAAGAATACAATACTCCGGCAGCTAATGGAATGGCTACTACGTTATATCCCGTTGCCCAAATCAGATTCTGAATCATTTTATTATAGGTAGCTTTTCCAAAGAGAATTAGATTAGCGATATCTTTTGGGTTACTGTTTACCAAAATAATGTCTGCAGTTTCGGCCGCTACATCAGTACCAGAGCCGACCGCTATACCGACATCAGCCCTTGCCAAAGCGGGTGCATCATTTACACCATCTCCAGTCATTGCGACAAATTCATCCTTTGCTTGAAGTTCTTCTACAATTTCCACTTTTTGATGTGGTAATACTTCGGCATAGTATCCATCTAAGCCAAGCTTTTCACTAACGGCTTTAGCTGTTTTTTCATTATCACCAGTGGCCATTAAGACTTTAATATTATTCTTTTTGAATACTTTAATGGCATCTGCAGATTCTGGCCTTATTTCATCGGCAAGCGCAATATAACCTGCTAATTCACCATCAATCAAAACAAAAACAACAGTCTCCGCAGCATCACTATAGGCATCTTTTGGAATGTCTATTTTTTCATCTCTTAAATATCCTGGACTCACCACTTTTACCTGTTTGCCCTCCACATTGGCCTCTACACCTTTACCAGTAATGGCATTGAAATTTTCTGGCTTTGGAATGGTGATGTTGTCTTCTTTGACTTTTTTGATAATACCTACTGCAATAGGATGTTCCGAGCTCTGTTCCAAGGCACTTGAAAGCCTTAAGATTTCTTCTGTTGAATATTCTTGATTAACCGATTCAATTCTTGTGACACCAAAATCACCTTTTGTAAGTGTTCCAGTCTTATCAAATAACAGGGCTGATATTTTTCGGGATTCTTCAAAAGCTGTTCGATTCCTAATCAATAATCCATTTTGCGCAGATACTGCTGTAGATATAGCAACTACTAATGGAATGGCAAGTCCTAATGCGTGTGGGCAAGCAATAACCATAACAGTAACCATCCTTTCTAAGGCATATACAAAAGGAAAACCCAATATGAGCCAAACGGCTAGTGTTCCAAAACCAATGACCAAAGCAATATAGGTTAGCCATTTTGCAGCCCTATCAGAAAGGTTTTGCATTTTAGATTTTGTTTTCTGAGCCTCTTCAACCATAGTAATTACTTTGTTGAGATAGCTGTCTTTACCTGTATGTTCTACCTTGACCTTTAAGGTGCTATTACCATTTACTGAACCCCCAATTACTTTATCATTCACTTCTTTTTTTACTGGTTTGGATTCGCCAGTAAGCATCGACTCATTCAAATAACTGGAACCATCTACTATGATGCCATCTGCAGGAACTTTTTCACCAGGCTTTACTAAAATCACATCGTCTTTTAGCAAATCTTCTAAAGGAATATCTTCTATGGTATCGCCCTTTACTCTATGGGCTTCAGCGGGCATCATACTTACTAAAAGTTGTAAAGCTTTTGATGCTCCTAATACACTTTTCATTTCTATCCAATGGCCTAAAAGCATAATTGCGATTAGTGTTGAAAGTTCCCAGAAAAAATCTTCACCACGTAAACCGAAAACAGTTGCAGTACTGTAAAAATAGGCAACGCTAATAGCCATAGAAATTAGGGTCATCATCCCTGGTGAACCCTTCTTTATTTCTGACCAAAACCCCTTTAAAAATGGCCAGCCACCATAAAAATACACTACGGTTGAAAGTGCAAATAGGATATATGGGTTTCCAGGTAAGAGAAATTCATATCCAAAAAATTCCTGAATCATAGGGGATAAGAATAGAATTGGAATGGTAAGTATTAAAGTTAACCAAAACCGTTTTCGAAAATCGGCAATCATCATTTTGTGATGGTCGTGACCCATTTGTCCGTGACCAGGATTGTGACCAGAATGACCACCGCTTCCGTGGTTCATTTTAGAGTGGTCTTCTTTTTTGTGCTTCATCTTTGAATGATCCATTTTAGAATGGTCCATTTCTTTGTGATTGTGATGTTCGTGGTTTTCCATTATTGTATTGTTTAAGTGTTATCGTAATTTTTTTCTCATTGCATCAGATATGTTTTCGGCATAGACACCATAGGCATCCACCAAGATGCCCTTAATGCCATCTTTAGATGAAATGGCGTACAGTACACTATTATCGTCGGTACTGCTCATCCCTTCAAAGCGATGGGTTTCATCAACGTCAAAATCTTCTGGCTGTATTTCAATTTTTAGTGAAGCACACTCCAGACATTCAGGTTTAAGGTTAAAATCATATGTATAACCATTCGCCTGTAAATCGTTTATTGCTTCTGAAAGTGTATCGTAATTCTTCATTGAGTTTTTTTATAAGTCATTGTAAAATAGCTATCGTCTTCTTCTATAAATTTCTGAAAGGTCAACAAGCCATTAGCGTTTAATTTTTCCTTGACGATATAGTTCAATTGCTTAATGCGAATTCCCAAAGCATAGGCTTTTATATTTATCTTCGAGCTAATACTGTTCTTGTGGTCGTTTAATTTTCGGTCGTAAATCTTTATGAAGCTTTTTGAGCCAAAAAAGTTCAGTAAGCCAGAATCAAAACTCATTTCAAGTTCAATATCCTTTAAATTATCTAAATCATATAGCTCAGTAAAGTTTGTAGTTGAGCTATTGATTTCGGTTTCTTTAGAGTTTGGTTTTGCAAACGGGAATGCCATTACCAAAATATTGGCCTCGTCGGGCTTACAGCGATAGGTGGTAGTGTATTTTTCTGTTGACTTTTTCTCTTTATCAAATAACTCTGTTATGACTTCAATTTGATAATACCCATCATCCTCTATAATTTTACCTGCCTTAAATGTTTGCTTATTAAGGAATACACCATCTTCGTCAAAATTTTCACGAGCTACAGTCCTGTCTGAAATCTGCCCAATGAGCATTTCGGTTTGTCCATACACATAGAGGTTAAATAGGATAAGAAACAGTATGAAGCTTTGTTTTATCATATGTGATGCATTAATTTCTTTACTTCTTTTGCCATTACATCACTCAGGTCAATTGCATTTGAAGGATGTGGAATGGTATTGCAGGTCACTATTTTTTCTGTGCCTGAATCCAATAAGTCTTGATAGGCATTGCCTGAAAAAACAGCGTGTATGCCTATGCAAATTGGTGGTTTCATACCAGCTTTTTTCAAATGTTCTACGGTTTCAATCATTGTACGTGCGGTGGAAATAATATCATCAACTAAGATTGGTGTGGCATCTTTATATTTATCTACATCTGGAACTGAAACTTCCACGTCACGGTCGCCGTGACGTATTTTCTGTAATACCGTAAAAGGTGCGCCTGCATTTTTAGCAACTTCGGAAACCCATTGTTCGCTTTCTGAATCTGGACCTATAAGTACCGGATTCTCGATATTTTCTTTAATCCAATCTGAAATAGCATCGGCTGCGTGGATAACTTTGTTTGGGATGTGGTAGACTTCGCTCAAAGAACTAATCCTGTGCAAGTGAGGGTCAACTGTGGTAAGGCTATCTGCAAAACCGGAAATCAACTTTCCGAAGAACGTAGAAGTAACACCCTCGCCTTGATTGAAAATTTTATCTTGCCGCATATAAGCCAAATACGGTGCTACCAAACAGGTGCACATTGCTCCCATTGATTTGGCCGTGTGGCTTAAAAAATACAAGGGTAACAATTTTTCATCAGGGTTGTGCAAGGTGCATATCAGCACCACACATTTATCTTTAACATCAGAAAGTATACGTGTATAGGATTCTCCATCAGGGAATTTTCGTAGAGTGGCCTCGCCCACTTCGGCACCCATTTTTGTGGCCATCAATTCTGTGAGGTCTTCATTTCCAGGAAGACTAAATAATATTGTTTTCATATATAGTGTCTTATTTAATGGTTATTATATCGTTATGGTTACTTCTATAATCTAATGCATAGTTTAGTTCGCCCTGTGATTCAGCATACAGGGTGTACAGTAATTGGTTTTTTTCAATTTTTTCATTTAAATGAACATTTAATAGAATTCCAGCAGACTTGGATTGAGGTGCGCCTGATAGTTTTGCAAGCTTCGCTATTTTCCGGTTGTCAATATTCTTCAAAATACCTGTAGTTTCTGCTTTGATTTCTATTTTATAAGGCGCTAAAACGGGTTGTGTAAAACGTCCTTGGGCGTTACAAATGGCAAGGAATTTTTCATATGCTTTTCCAGATTTGAGAATTTTATGTGCGGTTTCCAATCCCATTCCTTTTCCTACTTTTCCAGAAAGTTCTAATAGTTCAGCGGCTAAAAGCAATGCTCTCTCTGTTAAGTCTTTGGGTGCGTCTGGCTCATTTTGCAAAACTCTTAGTATATCTATGGCTTCTAGAGTTGGACCGATACCTCTACCAACAGGCTGCGTGCCATCCGTAACTACAACTTTTACATTCAATCCAACGGCAGTTCCTACGGCCTCCATATGGTCTTTTAATTTTTGAGCCATTTCCATACTTCTTACCTTGGCTGTTTTTCCTACTGGGATATCAATAACAACGTGAGTTGAACCTGCAGCAGCTTTTTTTGAAAGTACGGAAGCAATGAGCTGTCCTTCACTATCGATATCTAGTGCTTTTTCTACCTTTATAAGAAGGTCATCCGCTGGACTTAATTGAGCGGTACCACCCCAAACAAAACAACCACCTTCCTGATTCACCACGCCCTCAATCTCGTCTGCAGAAAGTTTTACGTTGGTTAGGACTTCCATTGTGTCGGCTGTACCGGCTGGTGAAGTAATGGCTCGGGAAGACGTTTTTGGCATTGTAAGTCCATATGCGGCTACAATAGCCACTACCAAGGGTGTGGTTCGGTTTCCAGGCAATCCACCAATACAATGCTTATCGACTACAATATCCTTGTTCCAATTTAATTGTTTTCCTGAAGCTATCATCGCTTGGGTAAGGTCTGATATTTCATTTATGTCCATTCTGTCACCTGCACAAGCTGTTATAAATGCAGAAAGGTGGATATTGGAATAGTCGCCTTCTACGATGTCTGTTATGATGTCGTTGTAGGCTTTATAATCCAATTTTTGATTATAGATTTTAGCCCTAACGTAGCTTAGCGATTCAATAGGCTCTAAATGAGAAACATAAAGCGTTTGATTTTCGGAAGCTTTCAGTTTTTTTGCAGCAGCATCAGATAAACCTATTTCATTGTGACTTAGAATATCTGAATTTATAACATTAAGACTTGCAACTATTGTCGTGGTTGTAGTTGATACCCTAATTCTGGTCAAGGCTTCGAACCCTTCTGAAATACATACGTGGCAATCTTCACGCATATAGACCACGTTCTCATTTTGGGTATAGATACCAAGATGTTTGTATTTTAAAATATTTGATGGTTGTTCCATAGCTTATTTTATTTCTTTAATGGTATATAGTTGTGGAATCTCAGCATCCCAAGCGTAAGTGTCTTTGATTCCTTTTTGTAGGGCTTCTGCACTTTCTTTCTCACCGTGAACAATAAAAATTTGTTCTGGTTTGTTTTCTATCTCGTCCATCCAATCCAAAAGTTCTTTATGGTCTGCGTGTGCAGACAGTCCCTCAATTTCTGCAACTTGCATATGAAATGGCACCCATTTTCCATAAACTTTGAGTTCCTTGTCACCTTCCAACAGTTTTCTACCACGGGTTCCTTCAGCTTGATATCCAACAAAAAGCAAGGTGTTATTTGGGTTTTGGGCTTGGGTTTCGAGATAGTTGAGCATTCTGCCACCCGTGAGCATTCCACTACCTGCAATTACGATTTTTGGATTGTTGTCCGTTCTTAGTTCCATTGTTTCGCGATAGCTACTAACGACAGTGAAGTGTGAACACATTTCTTCACATTCATATTCTTCTAATTTGTGCCAATCTCTTGTGCGGTGGAATAATTCTAGTACATTAGCACCCATAGGGCTGTCCATTATCATTTGCACTTTAGGGATTTTGTCTTTCTTGAGTAATCTCCAAAAAATCAGCATCATCAATTGGGCTCGTTCTACCGAAAAGCTAGGTATAAATAAACTGCCACCTCTATTGATGGTATCGTTGACCAATTTTTCTATCTGTGGAATTGCTTCCACTTCGTCTGGATGAAACCTACCTCCGTAGGTTGACTCTATTAATAATACATCTGCCTTTTTTGGCTTTAAAGGTGGATACAATAGTAAGTCGTTAGTTCTTCCTATGTCTCCCGAAAACACAAAACGTTTTCCGTTTATATCCAATTCAATGTAGGTTGCACCAAGAATGTGTCCGTTGTATTGAAATCGAACCTTCACATTTTTGAGAATGGGTAGCCATTGCGATGGCGGCACCCCTTTGAAGTAAGGAACGGTTTTTTCTACATCCTTTAAATCGTACAATGGTTTAGCCGGGTTGTGTTTAGAATAGCCTTCTTTGTTAGCGCGTTCGGCTTCTTGTTCTTGTATTTTGGCACTATCGTTCAATATAATTTTTGCAATATCCAAAGTGGGATTAGTACCATAGATGGGGCCTTTAAAGCCTTGCTTTACCAATCTTGGCAAATAGCCTGTGTGGTCCATATGGCCGTGAGTGAGTAAAACCGCATCAATATCAACAACATTAACTGGCGGGTACTCCCAGTTTTTTGCGCGTAGTTCTTTCAATCCCTGAAAAAGGCCGCAGTCTATCAGTATTTTTCTAACACCAGTATCTACCAGATATTTTGAACCTGTTACGGTACCAGCTGCTCCTAAAAAGTGTATATGCATTATAATATTGTTTATTTATTCTTTAATTTCATTTTGTTCTACATAGTTCTTCAGAGTCTTGTAAAATCTTTTTGTGCCTGGATTTTTCAATTCCTACTTGATTTAATAAATCTGGATTATTGTGTACTTCCTTACAGAGCACGGTTCCAGTTTCGAGTAGCAATGTTTTCTCCCGTTTTGTAATTGTTGTTAACGCTGTGAGTGGATGTAGACCAGATTGGTCAATTCTATCTTTAAGACCATTTCCCTTAGGGTAATCCCAACTAGTCATTATTAATCCAGTACATTTACCATATTGTATAGCATCTGTAGTAAAGCGGGTATTCGTGTAAACGCCACCTTGATGAATTTTTGTTTGGTGACCTTTTTGACGTTCCCATTGCTTTTCTACATCTAAAAATCTCGAATTGATGTATAATGGAATCTTTACATTGCAAAAGCGTCCTTGGTCACTATGGTATTTGCATTCAATCATATAATGCTTATTGTCTTTTTGCGCAATGACATCTACTTCGTGCTTAACACAATTGCCTTGCACTATAACTCCAACTTTCGTTTCAAACCCTTCCTGTTCCATTATCTTACCTATTAATTTTTCAAAAGGGAAACCAGAAGGTCCTAATTCCATAATAGCTTTTTTGAGTTTGTATTTTGAAGCACTTACTCGCGATTTTCGTTTAAGCATCCTAAAGGCCATTTGGTAGATTTTCTTGGTTGATATACCCTCGTATATAGTAGCTTCAATATGTTCAACTATCTCTTGGATAAGTACTTCACTTGCGTGCGCGCGCCGTAATGAGTTGATGAGTTTTTCACTTTTGAAGGGCTCTATCTCTCCAGAATGTTTTATTATGTTTATGGAATCGTTCATTATCTATATATGTATAGTCATTACAGGTAAGGTGGAATGGTTAGTAACACCTTCGGCGATACTCTTAGAAAATAGACTTAAAAATCCTGTTTTGCCGTGTGTCACCATCGCTATTAAATCTATGGGATGTTGTTTTATGAACGTATTAATGCCTGTTTCCACAGAAGGTTCATTATATACAGCCATTGAGTAGTTCTTCAACTCTGGAAAATTTTGCAATGTTTTTTCAATGGGGTCTAAACCAAGATTAATATTATTGAAATCTGTCTCGGTATTAATACGTAATAAGTGGATGCGAGCATCACATTTATTCGCAATGGATATTACCTGCTTAAAAGCATCGGTAATGTCCTCATCGAAATTTGAAACAAATGCAATATTCTTGAATGGAAAGTTGACTTCTTCATCTTTTACAACAATTACGGGTGCATTAGCTTTTCGTACAATTTGCTCAACATTACTTCCTGTTATTTCCCTAATGACACCTTTGGTTCCACTACTTCCAGTAATGATAAAGTCGTGTTGATAATGACCTGAATGGTCTAAAATATCACCTTGACCTGCATCAAATTGTAAAAACGTTCGGCATTTTAGTCCGTTGCGTTCTGCTATTTTTTCTAATTCCCGTAATGCCGCTTTGGTCTTACCTATTTGCTTTAATGTTTCAGGATATCGCTTTTCCTTTTCTTTGTCCAGCTTTACCCAATCCACAGGGGTTTGCATAAGATGTAAAAAGTGAATTTCGGAATTGTATAGCTTTGCCATTTCTATACCTAGTAGTTCAGCTTTGTTGCAGTTCTTTGAAAAATCGGTTGGTACTAATATGTTTCTCATTTTGGATGATTTATAGGTTCGTATAATTTTAGTTCAGTATAATTTCATTTCCAGAAGGTACTTTGTCTTCAAAACAGTCTAAATTGTATATGGTCGTGTCTGCGATATTTTTTAATGCGGTTTCGGTTAAAAATGCTTGATGACTTGTGATAAGAACATTGTTGAAAGTCATCAATCTTGCAATGACTTCATCTTGCAAAATTGTATCAGAGTGGTCTTCAAAAAATAGTCCTTCTTCCTCTTCATACACATCCATCCCGAAATACCCAATTTTGCCAGATTTTAATCCTTCTATAACGGCCTTGGTGTCAACTAAACCACCTCGACTCGTGTTAATGAGCATAACACCTTTTTTCATTAAGCCTATGTGTTCCGTGTCAATTAGGTGTTGCGTTGATGGGGTCAATGGGACGTGCAGGCTGATTATATCTGCTTGTTTACAGATAGTAGTACAGTTGGTGTAAATGACGTCATAAGAGTCTATCAGGTTTTTATCCTCAGCGACATCTTGGGCCAATATCTTACAGCCCAAACCGTGAAGTATTTTTACGAGAACTGCACCTATTTTTCCTGTCCCTATAACACCTACTGTTTTACCGTTTAGGTCAAACCCTGTAAGTCCGTTCAGTGAAAAATTTTGTTCCCGAACTCTGTTGTGTGCTCTGATTATTTTTCGGTTAAGTGCTAAGATGAGTGCTAGAGTATGTTCTGCAATAGCATATGGTGAGTAGGCTGGTACACGAGCTATTTTTAGTCCTAGTTTGTCAGCTTTTTTAAGGTCAACGTGATTGAATCCTGCTGAACGTAATGCGATATACTCAATTCCTTGTTGATACAGCTCATCTAAGACATCAGCAGAGGCATCATCGTTAGAGAATAGTGCAATGGCTTTAGAGCCTCTCGCTAATCTTGCTGTTTCTTTCGTAAGCCTATATTCCAAAAAATATAACTCGTGCTTTCCGTCGTTTGCCTTGATAAGTGAAGGCTTATCGAATTTATGTGTACTAAATATTGTTGTTCTCATAATTTAAGATTTTATGAACCAAAAAGTTCTAAAAGGTCCTGCAGTTCTTCATCTATATGGTGCTGTTTTACGACACTTTGAAATGAGGTTGTGCAAATCATATTGTTGTAGAGCCCAACCATTACGTTTTTAGAGCCTCTTAAAAGCACATCTACAGAAGCAGCACCAAGCCTGATTCCCAACATTCTGTCAAAAGCAGACGGGTTGCCGCCACGTTGCACGTGTCCTAACCTTGTAATTCGCAAATCGGCCTTTGGGTTGACTTCTTTAATTTTAGATGCCACTACGTCTGTACCTACTTCATCACCTTCGGATACTATTATTAAGAATGCATCCTCACTATCATAGTTTTTTACTTTTTCTAATAAAAATGTCAAGTCTTGTGTGCTTTCAGGAATTAGAATTCCATTGGCACCGACAACCAAGCCAGAATGGATACCTATATATCCTGAATCCCTTCCCATAACTTCTACAATGAAGACGCGGTCGTGGGATTCGGCTGTATCACGTATTTTATCAATGTTTTCAATGGCAGTATTTACTGCTGAATCAAAACCAAGGGTATAATCTGTTCCTGAAATATCATTGTCTATAGTGCCAGGAATACCTATAAACGGGATGTCGCATATTTTTGAAAAAACAAGTAAACCTTTAAAAGTACCGTCACCACCAATAGCTATTAGCGCGTCAATATGGTTGGCCTGTAGTGTCCGTAATGCTTTTTTTCGACCTTCTAGAGTCATAAAACGTTCACTTCGTGCTGTTTTTAGAATAGTGCCGCCTCTGTGTGTTATTTTTTGTAATTCGTGTGATTTTAATGTAACTAAATCACCGTCTATTAGTCCTTCATATCCTTTTCGAAACCCACTTAATTTGATATTATTTATTTCAGCAGATTTTGCGATGGCGTACAACGCAGCATTCATCCCGGGACTGTCGCCACCAGAAGTAAATACGCCAATATGTTTAATTTTATCAGTATTCATTAATTTATCATTCTAAATTTGGTTTATTATCTGTTTTGATATTGGCTAATGACAGTCTTTTTCCATACAAGGTGTTGAATACCATACAAGCCGTAAGGTCGCCCGTAACATTTACTGCTGTTCTAAACATTCCTAAGAGACGTTCCACACCGATGATAATGATGATACCCTCAGCAGGTATACCAACACTTCCTAAAACAGAAGCGAGAATCACCACACCACCACCTGGTATGGCTGGGGTGCCAATGGACGCTGCTACAATGGTTACAATGACAACAATGATGTTAAGCAAACTCATTTCTAAGCCATAGGCTTGAGCTATAAAAAGGGTTGTTATGGTTTGATAGAGTGCTGTGCCATCCATATTAACGGTTGCACCAATAGGAATAATAAAATTACTGACGGTCTTATCTACATTTAATTCTTCCTCTGCTGTTTGAAGCGACAACGGCATTACGGCTGCAGAACTAGTGGTAGAAAAGGCCAATAGTTGGACATCTCTAATCTTTTTAAGGAATTGAAGCGGGTTAGACTTTCCAAGAAAGGCTACTAAACAAACGTAGAAAATCACAAGTAGTAACAGACCAAGCAGGACCACTCCCGCATAGTAAGTTAAACCCGATAATGAACTTAAGCCAACACTAGAGGTAAGCTGCGCCATAAGCCCAAATACGGCAATAGGTACTAGAAGCATTGACCATTTTACTACCGTCATACAGACTTCCTGTATGGCGCTTAAAAGAAGCTTTACTGGGCGCAGTAAAGAATCCTCAAGCGATAGCACAGCTACACCAATAATGATTGTGAAAATCACGATACTTAACATCTCACCGCTTACCATTGATGCCAATGGATTTTCAGGAAGCAAATTTGATATGGCATCGGGTATGTTTTCAAGTCCGAAAGACAGTTCAGAACCCTCTGAATTCACCACGGATATATCGTTGTGCTCTGATAGCGATTGTTGATGTAAAAAGCGTCCTGGTTTAAAGAGTTGAGATATAATCGTGCCTATACTTACTGAGACTATAGTGGTACCGAGAAAATAAAGCAGCACGCCACCACCAAGTTTTTTGAGGCTATCTTTATCATTGCTTGCGATACCTGTTATGATGGATGCTACAATTAATGGAATCATTATCATCTGTACTAGTTTAAGAAATAGCACTCCTGGAAGTGCAAGCCAATTACCTACCACATCAGCAGTTTCTTTGGATACCCAGCCATTTTGTGGGCTTAAGAGCAACCCAAAACCAACACCAAGTAACAGGGCGATAATGACTTTGAGCCATAGTCGGTTTTCTACTAGCTTTACTAAATAATCGTTAAGCGATTTAAGCGATTTTATCTCTGTGTCAAACATTCTTTTTTGTTATGCGATGTCAATTTTATCCTCCAGATATACCTGTTGAACCGATTGTAAAATATTTACACCCTCACCAAAAGGTTTTTGAAATGCTTTCCTACCCATTATCAGCCCAGAACCACCAGCTCTTTTATTGATTACGGCTGTGGTAATTGCCTCGACCAAATCAGACTCTCCTTTAGAGCCACCTCCGGAACTAATTAATCCTATTCTGCCCATATAACAATTTGCCACTTGTAGCCTACATAAATCAATGGGGTGTTTAGTGGTGAGCGTTTCATACATTTCATCATTATATTTACCGAAATCAATATTTTTAAATCCATAATTATTTGTAGGTAATTTTTGTTTGATGATATCGGCTTGTATAGTAACACCTATATGGTTAGCCTGACCGGTTACATCGGCAGCTGTGTGATAATCTTCCTTTTCTGTTTTGAATGCTTCGTTTCGGGTGTAGCACCACAAGATGGTTGCCATTCCCAAGTTATGGGCTTCTTCAAAAGCTTCTGATATTTCTTTAATCTGCCTATTGCTTTCTTTAGAACCAAAATAGATGGTTGCACCTATACCAATTGCACCCATATTCCAAGCGTCCTTTACCTTGCCAAATAAAGTTTGGTCATATTTATTAGGGTAGGTTAGCAGTTCATTATGGTTAACCTTTACTATGAAGGGTATTTTGTGGGCGTATTTTCTAGAATATAGACCCAATACACCAAAGGTTGATGCCACACCATTGCAACCTGCCTCTATGGCCAGTTTTATAATGTTTTCAGGGTCAAAATAATCAGGGTTTTTATAGAATGAAAAAGCAGCACTATGCTCTATACCTTGGTCTATAGGCAAAATGCTTAGATAACCTGTATTTGCCAAGTTTCCGTGATTGTATAATTGAGCAAGACTTCTTAGTGCTTGCGGGTGGCGGTTGCTATTGCTAAATATTTCTTCTGTGCTGTTACCATTAGGGGTATATATTTCATCTTTTGTGATTTTTTCACAAACGTGTTCTAGATAAAAAGAAGCTTTATCGCCTAGGTATTCTTTAATATTTTCATAAGTATCCATTTGTTATGATTTTAAGGTTTCATAGAATTTATTTCTTCACGATGAAAAATTTTACAATGTCACTCCATAGCCTAGTTTCTTTGATGTTTTCGAATCCTGCTTTTTTAAGATTTTCATCTGTTCTTCGGTTAATATTATCACCGATTATATAGAGGGGAATAAAATTGAACCAATCCATAAGAGTGCCCAACATCTTGTTGCCGCTCCGGACGTGTTCAAGCATAATCAGCTGTCCGTTAGGTTTGAGGACTCTTTTAATTTCTTCTAAACCTTTTACAGGGTTTGGTACCGAGCAAAACACACAGCTTGTTAGGATTGTATCAAAGGATTCATCTTTGAAGTCCATATTTTCCACATCCATTTCCAAGAAACTTGTTCTTGGTAGGTCATCCTTATATTTTGCTTTCGCTTTATCAAGCATTTTTTTACTAAAATCAATAGCAGTTAAATCCATTTCAGTGCTATAATACCGTAGGTTTTTACCTGTACCCACGCCAACTTCAAGAGTTTTTCCCTTAGCCTGATTAACAAGTTCTTTGCGCCATTTATCAAATCCGCTTGTACCCATAGGTTTTTCCAAAAGGTCAAAATAGCCGGCAATCCTATCATAGCGTTTTCTTATTTTATTGGTATTATCCATTGCTATTTTTTCTTAGTTGATTGATAAGCTTTTGTTTGTTTTTAGAATGGATTTTGAAGCATTTTTTTCTATGCCTGTTAATGCTCTAATGGCATCTATGGTTTCTGGGATTACAATAGCCTGGTTATCGACGATGTAGGCATAAAACAGCTCATCGCCCTGTACTTTGAGCATATCTTCCCAAAGGGCTACTTCGTACATATCGCCCCAAGGTCGCCCCATATCTAAAAACATTTCTTTAATGGTGTTGTTTGAAACCAAACCCTGGTCATAACGAATTAGTTTGATTCGGGTGGAAGTCTTAAACGCTTTTAGCACTTCTTCCTTAGTTGTCTGTTTTTTTAATTTCACGTTCCAATAGTGCATATGACTTAAGGTTTGGGGTACTTTTACCGCAGAGGTAATTACATTTAATTCTGGGTCGACGCTTTTAGCATCTGGCCCTTGATGGCTTGGAATATCCTTTTCAGGCACCATTGTATTCATAATGCCACCTAAATGGCTTTCCCAAGGGTCAGTAGCTCTTCTTAAAAGTGTTCCCCTTGCATAATCCAACAAGTCAGCTCTTTTTAATGCGGTTAACGTTCTCAGTATGGAAGTTGTATTACAAGAGACTACTCTAGTCGCATCCCGATAAAGAGCTGATTCATAATTATTTTCGGCACTAAATGAATGCCCTGTAGTTTCGTGTTTTTCACCACCGTGCAATATAAATTTGATGCGCTGTTCCTTATAGATTGCCACATTTTGGGCCGCAACCTTTTTAGGTGTGCAATCCACAACAAGGTCTGATTTATTTAAAAGTTCCTGCATATTTCCTTTTACGATAATACCTTCAGATTTCATTTTATTAGCGGCTTCTTGAGTTGCGGCGTAGATGTCATACTCTTTCCTTACTGCATTTTGAATGCGCCAATCACTTATTATATCACATACTCCTATGAGTTTCATATCATCTTGTAGGTTGATGGCATCTGCCACTCTCTTTCCGATAACTCCATATCCTATTACTGCTATATTTTTCATTTTTATATTATTTTAGGTGTTTTATTTTTTATTAATATGATGGAACCGATAATGCCCGCAATTAGTGAAGAAAATAAAATGCTGACTTTAGCGGTATATATAAATTTCTCATTGGCAAAAGCCAATTCGTTTATAAAAAGTGACATTGTAAACCCAATACCTGCTAAAAAGGCAATTCCGTATATATGATACCAAGTGATGTTCTTAGGAAGTTTCGCTAATTTTAGAATGACCAAAATTCTTGAAAATAAGACCACACCAATGAACTTTCCGAATATGAGACCAAAACCTATTCCTAAACTTACAGGGTGAGTAAGTACTTCTAAAACTTTGCCGTGAAGATGGATACCTGCATTAGCAAAAGCGAATAAGGGCAATACGATAAAATTCACAAATGGATTTAAGGCATTTTCGAGCTTTTGAAGTGGTGTTTCGGCTTCAGAACTTGTAACTTTAATTTCTTCGAGTATTTCTAATTGAGAATGAGAAATCAGCGACCCTTTTACGGGCTTTTCTTGTTTGAACTTTTTGTGTAATGCAGCAAGGCGTTGCGAAAATGTAGCCTCGTTTATTTTTACACGACCTGGTATGGCTAGGGCTGTTAGTATTCCAGCAATGGTAGGGTGTACTCCTGAGAAGAAGAAAGCTAGCCAAACACCGCCAATACCTATGATGGCGTAGAACCAAGTTTTTCTAACACCTGCATAATTTCCAATAATTAATAATCCAAAGAAAAGAAAAGCGTGAAACAAATCCATTGTAGAGATGCCAGAAGTGTAAAAAAGTGCAATTACCAACACGCCTCCCAAATCGTCCACCACGGCAAGTGTTACTAGGAATACACGTAATGCAATGGGTAAGCGTTTTCCGAAAAGTGCTAGTACGCCCAAAGAGAAAGCAATATCGGTAGCCATAGGTATTCCCCAACCCTGTGATGCTTCGCCACTAGGATTTAAGATAAAATATATAAGAGCTGGAAACACCATTCCTCCTATAGCGGCACCAATGGGCAATATAGCATTTTGAGGTGTTGATAGTTTACCGCCTAATATTTCTCTTTTTAATTCTAAGCCTACTTGAAGAAAGAACAAAGCCATTAATCCGTCGTTAATCCAAAGTAGTAATGGCTCGGTCAATTGCAAATCGCCAATACTAAATGAAATAGTGGTGTTTAGAATGTTTTGATAGATGCTCTGCCAAGGTGAATTTGCCCAAAGCATAGCTATTATTACTGCTATTAATAGTACAATACCTGTGTTACTAAATACTTTATTAGTTATATTCCAGACGCTATTATGTACAGTTCCTTTAATCATTGACAGTTGAGTTTTTAACTGCAGTTAGCACACTGGTCGTGGATTTTGATTCTGATGGTTTGTTGAAATTTCTAATAATCAGGCGGTTGCTCTTTTCATAGGTGAAATAGCTAACCGCCCAATTAAAACCAACCATCAATCTATTTCTAAAGCCACTTATGGACATTAAGTGTACGATAGACCATAATAACCAAGCGAAATAACCTCCAAATTTGAATTTGCCTAAATCGGCTACTGCTTTGCGTTTTCCTACGGTGGCCAATGAACCTTTGTCTTGATATTCGAAAGGTTTTGGGGCTTCGTTATTAATGATTTTTAATAATGATTTACCCAGCCATTTGCCTTGCTGTATAGCGGTTTGGGCTACTTGTGGATGCCCTTTTGGCCTATCAGTTGTAATTACGGCGGCTATATCACCAATCGCGAAAATGTTTCTGTAACCTTCAACCATTAGAAACGAATCGGTTTTAATACGGTTGCCTCTAACTACATATTTTTTATCGATACCTTTTGGAAATTGGCCTTTTACACCTGCTGTCCAAACTAGATTCTTAGCTAAGATAACCTTGCCGCTTTTTGTAGTAACTCTATTGCCATCATAATTGGTGACGGATTCATTGAGTAGCACTTTTACATTCAAATCCTCTAAATATTTTAAGGTCTTCGATGATGCTTTGTCTGACATTGTACTTAATAGTTCATCAAAAGCTTCTATCAAATAGATATTCATAATAGAAGAAGGGTATTCTGGGTAATCTTTAGGAAGGATGTACTTACAAAACTCTGCCAAGGCTCCTGCCATTTCCACACCTGCGGGACCACCACCTACAATGACGAAATTGGTCAGCGCATCACGTTCCTTGTCATCACAGGTAATAGCAGCCTGTTCTAAGTTTTGCAACATCATATGGCGAATGTTCAATGAATCTCGAATATCCTTCATTCCTAAACTGTTCTGGGCTACGGAATCCATACCAAAGAAATTGGTAGTCGTGCCCGTAGCAAGTACCAGATAATCATATTGAACCTTTCCTTTGGAAGTTATAAGTATATTTGATGAGGGTTGAATTTCCTCAACTTCGGCCAAGCGGAATATTACATTATTATAGCCTTTAAATTGCTTTCTAAATGGAAAGACGATGCTGTCTGGCTCTAAGGCACTCGTTGCCACTTGGTAGAGCAATGGCTGAAACTGATGAAAGTTGTTTTTGTCAAACAAAACTACTTGTACCTTTTTGTTCTTTAACTTTTCTACCAAGGCCAAACCTGCAAAGCCACCACCAACAATAACCACGCGTGGATAATCGGTGTCCGGAAGACATATATCATCTGCAACGCTACAAACGGATTTTGGCATTTTATTATGAACGTGTTTATTTTCCATATTCATTCTAGATTCTCTAGCTATAACCAAAGAGTTTTACCTTTCACTTTTATCCCTTGCTATCATAACCGAACATTTAGCGTGAGTTGCCAAGTATTGGGAAACTGAACCTAATAACAGGCGTGAAAGCGCACCCTGACCTTGAGAGCCGACTACTATTAAATCGGCATCCCATTCTTCAGCCTTTTCAAGAATCACATTTTTGGGTGCTCCACTAACAACATTAGTAGTTATAGTAAGTGTTTTGTTCATACTCTTAAGAGTATCACTAGCATCCGAAACAATTTTGTCACCCAATTTTTTAGCACCACTTATAAATTCTTCAAAATAATTGTTCAAGCTACCGCCGGTAGCCATCAGTTCTGGACCTATAGCTGTGGGAAATTCATAAACATTTATAATGCAAATCTCGGTACTTGCTGGCAAGGTTATTCTGTTAAGTTCCTTAACGGCTATTTTGCTGAAATCTGAACCGTCTATAGCCAATACTATCTTCATATTTTTATGTTTTATTAATAGAAATATCCTAAGCTTTGTTTTTATTTATAAAGTTTTGGGCATCTTGTTTTGTTGCGAAATAAAAGACACTCCCCTTATTTTTATCCTGAACGATTACAGCGGTTGCCTTGTCTACTTTTGTATCATCGATTGGATTACTTCCAAACCGGACATTATCTATGTTTTTCTGAAGTTTTTCAACACAGCCTTGACAGCACCCATAGTAAGTTGTGCCATCTACATCTATTGGTATTTGCTTTACCCCCATAAATCTGTCATTAACCATACAGACTTTATCGTTGGGTACAACTTCATAAGGTATTTGAAACGTAGTAACAGGATTAGTTTGAACGGGATTTGTTTTTGTGACTGTTAGCGTTGCTGTTTCGGCCTTTTCCTTCTTTTCGTTGGAACACGAGAGCAATACAATTGAGGCCAGAATCAAAAATAGAATACTTAATAATAGCTTGTAAATTCTTATATTTGGATTTACTGCTGTTACTACTACAGGTTCCTTTTTCTGTTGTTTAAAATGTCTTGATTTCATTTTTAAATTTTTATTGATTTTTAGTTTTATTTAAGCTTATTAGTTTATGCCAATACAAATGTTCGTATAGACCAGACCAATACATCCCAAAGGTGAAGGCGAACAATAATTCTTCAATGGGAATTCCCAGAATAAGAATATGGGTTAGGTTGTCGAGATTCCAATACAGCTCCACATATTGAGGATAGAACGGAAGTATACTTCCGAAATAAATGAAGTATAGAATGGTAAACAAGATTCCCCCAACCCAAATCTTTCTTTTTAAATCTGGACGACAGTATAGCGTGGATAAACCCCCAATAAATAAGGCTATAATGCCACAATAAATGTGATTGAGCGTTGTAAATAGTGCTAGGAAAAGGAAGACTACAGCAGGTATAAATAAGATATATTTATGCAAGCGATGTCTTCTTTGATTTCTTTCTGTTTGGTTTACTTTAACAAGGCTTTGCTTGAAAATTAGATTGTAAAGCACCACGCCAATACCACCGATAGCAAAAGAAAAAATGAGACTTTCAATATCAAAACCTGTTTTTTCTGCTAAATCAAAAAGTGACGGTGGCATCCAGTATTCTGGTACAAATAATGGTTCTGTCAAGCCAAAAGGCATAGTAATCAAGCTCATTTTGAGCATTTCTTTTCTTGATTGTTTTTTATAAAGAAAGATGCCCGCCCAAAGAGCAAGAATTATTAATGACCATATAAACCAGACAAATTGCATAAGGTTACACCTCCTATTTTTTAACTTTTAATTGAGCGTTGTAAAAAGCTCCTATGCAAGCGCCAATAAGCCATCCGAGAATGAAGGTTTGTACAATTCCTAAACCAGCTTCCCACAAGGGCACATCCATCCTAATTATACTTGTTGTGTCTAAGCCGTGTAAAAGGCTATTGAAAAAATCTATCGTTGCTTCCCTTCCTGCTGTTGACATCACTATCATACAGCCTAAGTAAATTAACGCTCCGGTAAGTCCGAAGGCAAAACCAAGTTTTTTTATGTTTAATCGGTACATATTTTTATGATTTAAGATTAGTTATCTGATTTTAAAATCTTTTTTGATTCTTCAAATTCTTCCTTTGATATTTCGCCTTTTGCAAAGCGCTTTTTTAAAATATCAAGTGGGTTGTCATTCTTTGTTTTTTGATATGGAATGTCTGTTGGGATAAAGAATACCCAAGCCAAGAAAATAATCCATATTATCCACCATATAAGGTGCATACCTCCAAAGTGTCCGTCGTATAAATGCATAATTGTTAGTTTTAAATTGTTATTGATTTATTTTTGAAATTGTATATCCGTTAAGCTCATCAAGTTGCTTTTGTATGTCTTGAAGCGAGAGCGTTTCGTTCATAGAAATAATTGTGGCACCTTTTGGTGCTAAAAAAATCTCTACTTTTTCAATATTGGGATGGTCTTCCAATGTCTTCTTGACCCTAGCAACACATCCGCCACAACTGATTCCGCTTATTTGAAATTTTTGTTTCATTGCGTTTGATATTAATGGTGTTGATGTTCTTTACTTTTATTTGTTGAACCATCATCAGACTTCTTTTGATTATGCTTGTGAGCGTTATGGTTCTCTTTGTTATGTCTGTGACCTCCGTGGCCGTGAGACCCGTGTGGTATAAATAGGTGAATAGCGAACATAAATAGTATGAAGATGAAAAGGGATGAGCCTCCACCTATACCAAAAGAAGGCGCTAAAAAAATGAATAGAAGTGGTAAGCCACAGCCAATAATCATCCATATCCAGTGATTGTTTTTCATAATGGTTTAATGTTTAGATTTTGTTAGTGATGTGTAGTATGGTCATCTTTTTCCGAAGAACCCATCTTGTTCATTCCCTCCATATCCATTCCCTTGTCGCCCATCATCTTCATACAGGACTGCATACAATCTTCGCTCATCATTCCTTTTTTGTGCATCATTTGCATCATATTGCCCATCATCTTTCCATCCTTCATCATTTCTTGCATCATAGTATGACGCCCCTGCATATTCTCCATCATTCCTTGCATCATATTTTTCATCATCATACTGTCTTTCATCATCATCTTCATACCCTGACCTTTCATCATATTGCCCATCATTTTTTTATTCCCTTGCATCATTTGCACTGCGTGTGGATTATCTTGCATTTGTTTCATAAAGGCAGACATATATTCGTGATTTTCAGAAATGGCGTTGAAAATCTCGGTACGAGTTTGAGTATTTTCCAGTAATGCTTGGGTATTGGTGTCTTGTTTGCAACTGCTTAGACTTAAAAGTCCAATTGTGATTAAAAGAAAAAGTGTGTTTTTCATCATATTTTGTTTTAAGATTATTATTTGTTTTTTAAACCCATTCCCCGAAATTTTTTTATTCTACTAAGGGAATGGGTTATCAGCTATTAATTAGCAGATTTTAGAAACTCTTCAATCTTTTTGCTTTCCTTTTCCGTAAGATTTGCTCTTACTCGCATATGTAGACTAATGGTTTCCCAATCTGTATCGTTATAATCTGAAGGCGAAGGTGCAATATGACATCTGTTACATACTTCGCCCCAAAGTTGAGCTCCTGATTTTTCTATTTTAAATTCTTGGTCACTATCTGCTACCTCTTTTTCTAGAACAGGCGTGTAAACTTCTTTTGTAGATGTACAAGCGACTATTGTTATTAGAACAACAAGAATCGATGCCACAGTTACTGTAATTTTATGTATGCTTTTCATATCTCTTGATTTATGATTCAATTAAAATCCAATTGCCCAATGGATAAATAACCCATCAGTATTGGTAATACCATCTGCACCGTGGCCACCTTCAGTTTCGGTAGTTTGGTAACTTAGCTTTATTACTGAGCGCCAGCTTAACCAATAGTTGAGTCCAAAGGCATATTGAACTGATGCTTCTTCCCATTCTGCACCCTCGGGCGCATTAAAATCTGAGTAGCGCCCTACGAACTCTAATTTCTTCATAAAATCACTTTCGACCATAGTAGGCCTGTAGCTTAGTTGCGCATAAAATGAGTTACTTTGATTATCGAACGAGTATTCTTCAGCGTCTCCATCTTCGTGGACTTCTATAAAGGTTGCTGTATCTACATTAGAGTTATTGTATTGGGCTTTGATATCTACAATTCCTTTTAATGGCGATATAGGCTTTACATATGAAAAGTCTAGAGCAAAAAGAAAGGCGCCCACATCTTCATATTGAGAATCTTCTTCGCCAGTTCCGCTTGTCGAGTAGGCTGAAAACCCTAATTCTGCCGATGAATCCGAAAATGGAAGTATTCCTATTCTACCACCATAGGCTTTAGCTAGGTTGTTATCTTCAAAATTTTCGAATTGTAAAATACCCGCTTCTTCAGGTTCTTCACTGCCATCATTTAATCTTGGACCGTTAGTTGAGTAGATGGAATAATTAAGCCGTGGGCCTCCCAAATCAAATGCACCTCGAAGTTCTACGCCAATTCCAGAAGAGGGCGCGATACCATCGTGACCATATCCTAATGGTGCGTTAGGTAGTCGATTTATCCAGGCAGGGTGCAATCGTTCCATAAAGGTTCCGAATGGCAAGAGGAATTTACCTGCTCTAACCGTTATATTTTTATTGAGCACGTACATCACATCGGCGTATTCAAGACCAATTTCCAATTCGTTTCCTTCTAATTTAAATTCTAATTCAGCTTCAAACATTAACCTATCCGAATGTTTGTAGAGAAAGATTGGTGCATAGGTTAAACCTAAGAATGTAGATTCTGCTTCATCATTGGAATCCATATATTCAAACCCAGTATGTCCGTAACCACGTAACATAAATTGGGTTTTACTCGGTTCGAAAGTGTTGTATGTTTGACCATAAAGTTGATAGCCAAAAACAAACACGAAAAGTGATAAGATTAGCTTTTTCATTATTTCAGGGTTCTTAAATAGTTAATAAGTTCCCAGCGTTTTTTCTCTGGGATTGAGGTTTTGTATGAGGGCATAGGTGAACGGCCTTGTTCTATCTTCCAGAAAATTGCTCCATCTGATTGTGATTGAAAAATTTCACTCGTTAAATCCGCTGGTTTCGGTTTAAGCCCTGTCCCGCCCATACCATCACCTTTCCCTTTAGGGCCGTGGCAAACAAAGCATAGCATTTTATATATTTTCTTTCCAGATGCGGTAGCTTTCGCATCGCCTTTCAATGGATTCTTGATTTTATCGGCACTTGCAGGTGCGACCCATTTGTCTTGCGATATAGCCTCATATCCACTATTAGGCGCTTTAGTAAAACTCATAAGCAGGATGAATAACAGCCCTACAAGAGTGATAATGGATAGATTTTTTTTTGTTTTCATAATAATTGATTTAAGTTGTCATTAAATTTAAGTGTAAAGCAGACCATCAATCTGCATAACTTTCGTTCTTATCTATATAATTTCATCGTAATAATTACGCTTCCAATTTTCTGTATTTTTATAATCTGTCATACTCATTCCAACTACATCCTTAAACTGTCTGGATAAGTGATTTACACTGCTGTAATCCAATAAGTAGCCTATGTCAGAAAAAGAATGTTGTTTAAGCTGAATGAGTTCCTTTACTTTTTCAATTTTTAATCTTATAAAGTACTTTTCAATAGTGGTCTTTTCCTTAGATGAGAACAGTTTGCTCAGCGCTTTGTAATCTTTGTGAAGGGTGGATGACAAATGTTCTGAAGTCTTAACCTTTAAGGTTAAAGGCAGTTCATTAAGTTGTTCAATTAGAATAATTTTTATTCTTTCAACGAGCATATCTTCTTCACTTTGTACAATCTCAAAGCCATTTGCGTGCAGCACTTTGGTTACGTCTTGGTTAATTTGCGCATCGCTTATCCCGGGTGCTTCTACTAAAAGCTTTCCTAGTTCTAAGGAAAGGACGATTATTCCTAGTTCTTGTAGTTCTTGCTTTATTACTTTTAAGCAACGACTGCACACCATATTTTTAACCCAAAATTCTTTTGGTTGTGTCATATTAATAAGGTATTGTATTGAACTTTTGCTCAATAGCTTATCCTGTAATTGTCTGTTTACAGGGTAATGTGTAAATAAGGCTGTAGGGAATAGGGTACAACTGTTTATAGCCAATGCTTATGCGCTGGCTACAACTAATTGAGCAGTAAAAAGGGCTTTTACTGCGATGTAGAAAATCAAATTAAATAAATCTCGTAAAGCGTATGTATATCCTTAGACAATAAGGGCGGCCTATAGGCTTCGGAAGGAACTGTGTTTTTATCTAGTCCTTCAAAAAGGTTGATGTAGGAATAAATAAATGATTTTAAGAAAACCAAATTTTCGACCTCTAAAACCGTAGTTGATTTTTTGAAGGTATCATTAGCTTCTTTTAGGATAGTTTGATTGTCGCAACAATCCTTTTCTTGTAATGATGTACATTTTTTAAAAGGATTATCTTCCTTTTGAACCTTATCCTTACAAGCTTCAGCTTTACTGAAGAATGCCATATCCACTAATTTATCACAGCAAAAATGCATATTCACCGTAAAGGAAGAAGTTGACAGTAATATAAATGCTGCCAAAAAGAAGGATAATATTTTTGTAAAAAACGTTTTCAAATTGTAAAGTTAAGAAATTTTGTTTAACATATGAATAAAATGGGTTTGCACTATTAATATGCTTATTATTAATTAATTATGAGTGTTAAACAGATTTCCATTCATACAAATATAAATCTAAAGATTAAACAGAATAATGATTTTTGTCAGTTTCTAAATTTTATTTTAAAACTCATATGCTAAACCAAAGCTTATACCAAATGGATGTCCTGGACGTAATCCTGCCGGAACTCTTGATACTGCATATTTTGAATTAAAAAGGTTCATAATATTAGACGATAATGTAATGTTTTTATCAATGAAATAGAGGGCAGATAAGTCAACGATAAAATTAGAATCTACTTTGAAATTTTCTGGGATAGGTCCAGAACCTGCCTGTGTTCTAAAAGCACTTGTGTATCTTGAATTTAAGTTTACCTCAAATCTCTGATGCTGTAGCCCTAATCTAGCATTTAGTTGGTTTTTTGCGATATAGGGTATTTCGTCTCCTTTGGTAACTAGACCATAGATATCCTCATTACTTTCAAAACTTGTCAGGAATTCGGTATCCGTAAAAGTGTAGGAAATCGAGATAGGAAGTTTGTATTTCTTTGAGGTATTTTGTAGAAGATTATAATTCAATGAAAGTTCAATGCCACTTACGCGGACTTCACCAGCGTTAAACTGGTCCAAACTTCCTGTACCGCCAGTAGCTGCCAAATCACTGCCCAAAAGGTTTTGATAATCATTATAAAACCCAACAATTTCCCCTGATAATCCTTTAAAGCCAAATCGAGAACCCAACTCATAATTAATACTTTCTTCTGCATTTTGTCCCGGTGTATTACTTGGTGGTGAAAACCCTTTATGTATCCCACCGAAGACCGATACATAGTTATTGAATCTGTAATTTACGCCTATGCCAGGAATCCATACATCTACACTGTTCTTGCGAATAGCTAAATCCTGTCCAGTTCTGTTTGGATCGTTGGTGCCATAATCCATTCGTGTTAATGTAATATTTTCATAGCGCAAGCCAGGTGTTAAGGTTAAGTTCTCATACTTTACGGTGTACAATAGGTGTGCCGCCAATGCTTTTGCACTGCTTATACGGTTGGCATTGGTGCCTTTTTCGGCTACGGTAGTTCGTATTAATTCTTGATTTTGAAACGCATACCTGTCCACCCACTGAAAGCGGTCCTCATCGTCTTCGTGGTAACGTATTCCTGCTTCCAAAGTTTGTAGCCAATCCGAATCCCATCGTAATTTAGCAATGGATTGAACACCATTTGAGGTGTATGTTCTGTTATTTGCCTTTATGCCCATAACATCGTTTTGGGTGTTTTCATTTCCTAAGATGGTTTGGAATTCTAATGGATAATCCTGTGGTGCGGACAGGATCTTACCAATGCTCACTCTTTCGTCTAAATTTACGTCGTCCAATTTGTACCAATTGCGCTTGAATTTATTCAGGTAGCCAGTAGTACTTATATTTATCGAAGGGGATACTTGTATAAAATGGGTAAGTTGGTATTGTTGATGTTCGGCGTTCATTACATCTTTTGACGATGCCCTGTATCTTCTATAAGGGTTTTCTTCAAAATCTTCATCGGTCAATCCCAAGTAAGTTTCGTTCGCTTCTTCTTCAGAATATTGGATTTTAAATGTTAGTGACTGATACGTTTTTGCATCTAAATTTGAGTTGACCCTAAATTTGGCCAAATAATCAGATTTATCAAATCCTGTATTGCCACCGCCATCGAGATTTTTAAAACCATCAGAATTATAATTAAAATAATCCGTTACAAATCCAAAATTTTTAAAACTGTCGCCAATAACTAATTGCGTGTTTTTTGAGCCATAATTTCCTGAAGCAATAGAAGCTCTTCCAGAAAACCTATTTGGAATTTGGGAAGATATCATATTAATGGCACCACCTGTGGTATTTGGTCCATATTGAATTTGGCTACTTCCCTTTAAAACCTCTATGGCCTGCATACGACCAATGGTAGGGAAATAATAGGCAGCCGGTGCACTATACGGTGCGGGTGCAATTAAAATTCCATCTTCCATCAAGTTTATTTTTGCGCTGCGTTCAGGCGATGTACCTCGTAAACTTATATTTGGTCGTAGTCCAAAACCATCCTCTTCATAAATATTAATCCCTGGAACGGTTTGTAAAACCCTATTGATATTTGTGTATGAAAACTTTTTTAAATCTTCTTCAGAGATATAGCTCGCTGAGCCCGTTTTGTTTTTAACCTCAAATTTACTGCCCAGTATCGTATTGGCCGTCACAATTACTTCATTTAAGCGTTCTGTCTTTTGTTGGATGGTGTCCTTTTTTTGAGGGTCTGTCTGAGCCAACATTGTGGCTGATTGCAAAACAAATAATAGAAAAATTAGAGTTCTCATTTGCAGTAAATTATTTAGAATGATTTTAAATAGAGGGCAAATGTAGCACACTGTTTTTAAAACACCAATGTTATTTAGAATTAATCTAAATATTTTTTATTTAACTTAATTCATTACAATCAAAATGTAAGATTGTGAAATTGGAAACACTAAATATTTCGTATTCAAATCTCGTCTTTGTTCTAAAAATTTTGTTAAACAAAATTAAAATGTTAAAATTTTTGTAGCTTTGCAGAACAAATGAAGAAGGTATTTTATAAAATAGTATCCTTTTGTATGGCACTTTTAGTGTTCCTATCCACGTTGTCTTTCACAATTGAAAGCCATTATTGTGGGGATGCTCTAGTGGATACCTCCGTGTTTGGTTCTGTGAAAACCTGTGGTATGGAAGCTAAGCAGAAACCGGCTTCTTCAGAATGTAGTTTGACTAAAAAAGATTGCTGTAGTAATGAGCAATTAGTTGTAGATGGTCAAGATAATTTAAAGCTTTCCTTCGATAAGTTAAATAAAGAGCAACAGATATTAGTTGCTACATTCATTTACTCATATATAAATCTGTTTACAGAACAGGAAACAGATAATACTTCTTTTAGAGATTATTCTCCGCCCCCATTGGTCAGGGATGTTCAAGTTTTAGACCAGACTTTCCTTATTTGATTTTTAAGTAATTAGTACTGTAGTCCAACATTAAATTGTATGGACTAAACTGCTTGTTTTTGTTTTTGATAACAAAATTTTAATTACTTAAAACTCTTTTTTATGCTAAATAAAAGCATCAAATTTTTAATAGAAAATAAGTTAGTAGCGGTTTTGCTACTAGCGCTTTTCATTGGTTGGGGTATTGTTAATGCGCCTTTTGAATGGGAAACCGGCTTCTTGCCAAGAGACCCAGTAGCGGTAGATGCTATTCCAGATATAGGAGAAAACCAACAAATAGTATTTACTAAATGGGATGGTCGCTCTCCTCAAGATATTGAAGATCAAATTACCTACCCGCTTACAACTTCCCTTCTTGGAATTCCAGGAGTAAAAACGATACGTAGCAATTCTATGTTCGGATTTTCAAGTATCTATATCATTTTCGAAGAAGAGATAGAATTCTACTGGAGCCGTAGTCGTATTCTCGAAAAGCTGAATTCGCTTCCTGCAGGTTTACTTCCTGATGGTGTAAATCCTGCTTTAGGTCCTGATGCAACGGGGCTTGGTCAAATCTATTGGTATACCCTTGAAGGACGTGACGAAGATGGTAATGTGACTGGTGGATGGGACCTTCAGGAATTGAGAAGCATTCAGGATTTTTATGTTAAATATGCTTTGTCATCAGCGAGTGGTGTTTCAGAGGTATCTTCTATTGGAGGGTATGTATTGGAGTATCAAGTTGATGTGAACCCAGAACTGATGAAACAATACAATATTGGTCTGAATCAAGTCGTCAAAGCGGTCAAACAGAGTAATAGAGATATTGGTGCCCAAACATTGGAGATAAATCAGGCGGAATATCTGATTCGGGGTTTGGGTTATATCGAATCCTTAGCAGATCTAGAAAATGCAGTAGTCACCTCCGAAGATTATACCTCAATCCGTATTAAGGATATAGCTAGAGTAACCCACGGACCTGCAACCAGAAGAGGGCTTTTGGATAAAGAAGGAGCAGAAGTTGTTGGAGGTGTAGTAGTAGCACGTTATGGCGCCAACCCAATGGAAGTCATCAATAATGTAAAAGAAAAAATAAATGAATTAAGTGCTGGGTTACCTACCAAAACATTAAGTGATGGGCGAACCTCTCAGGTAACTATAGTTCCTTTTTATGATAGAACTGAGTTGATACAAGAAACATTAGGAACACTTAATGAAGCACTAACGCTAGAAATCCTCATTACCGTTTTTGTAATTATCATAATGGTGTTTAACCTAAGGGCTTCGGCCTTAATCTCAGGGTTATTACCAGTTGCTGTTTTGATGGTTTTTATATCGATGAAGATGTTTGGTGTAGATGCCAATATTGTAGCCTTATCTGGTATTGCAATTGCCATAGGAACGATGGTAGATGTGGGAGTTATTCTATCGGAAAATGTAATTAGGCATATAGATGAAAATGATGAAGGCTTGTCTATGAATGAAGTAGTGTATAAAGCCACGGCAGAAGTTTCTGGAGCCATCCTAACTGCTGTGATGACGACTATTATCAGTTTCATTCCTGTATTTACAATGATAGGGGCAGAAGGAAAGTTATTCCGTCCATTGGCGTTTACCAAAACTATGGCCTTGGCGGCATCATTAATTGTTGCACTATTCCTGATTCCTCCCTTTGCCGCATTTATTTTCAAGAAGCGGAACCTAAAAACTACGTTTAGCTATGTGCTTAATAGTGTACTGGCTATTTTAGGCTTGATTGCCATTGTGTATGGCCATCTTCTCGGATTAATTCTTATAGCATTTGCGGTAACAGGAGTACTTCTATTAAAAGGAAAAATTTCTTCTGAAAAAGGAAATATTATCAACATCTTTATTTCTGCCTTTGCCATTGTTTTTCTTCTAGCTGAATATTGGAGACCACTGGGCGTTGATAAAAGTATCTTTTGGAATCTCATATTTGTAGGGCTTATTTGCTTTGGGTTATTAGGAGTATTCACCTTATTCAGAAAGCAGTATGTTCGGATACTAAACTGGGCACTTCGTAATAAACTCTTGTTTCTCTCTATACCAACTGCAATCGTTGTTTTCGGGGTTATGATAATGCGTAATACCGGCAAGGAGTTTATGCCATCACTTAACGAGGGATCCTTTCTTTTAATGCCGACCTCAATGCCTCACGCAGGGGTAGAAGAAAACAAGCGAGTTTTACAACAGTTGGATATGGCTGTTGCTAGTATTCCTGAGATTGAAACCGTAGTAGGTAAATCCGGACGTACAGAATCTGCTTTGGATCCTGCACCACTGTCTATGTATGAAAATGTTATTCTTTATAAGCCAGAATATATTTTAGATGAAGATAGAGAGCGACAAAAATTTAAAGTTAATGATGATGGCCTGTTTATGCTCAAAGATGGTTCTCTGGTCATTAACCCTAACGATGATATTAATGACCATTCTAAACATCAAAGCCAAATAAAAAAGGAATTTTATCAGGTTAATTCTAAATTGTTGATTCCAGATGAAGATGGAGAATATTTTAGAAATTGGAGACCAGATATTGAATCACCAGATGATATCTGGAAGGAAATCGTAAAGGTTACAAAACTTCCAGGAGTTACATCAGCACCAAAACTACAGCCCATTGAAACTCGCCTGGTAATGCTTCAAACCGGAATGAGAGCGCCAATGGGAATCAAAGTAAAAGGTCAAGACCTTAAAGAGATTGAAGCGTTTGGAATACAGCTTGAAGATATACTTAAACAGGCAGATGGTGTTAAAGATGAAGCAGTATTTGCTGATAGAATCGTGGGTAAACCATATTTATTGATTGATATAGACAGGGAAAGACTCGCCCGCTATGGAATATCTATAGAACAGGTACAGCAAGTACTGCAGGTATCTGTTGGAGGTATGGTACTTTCTCAAACGGTTGAAGGAAGAGAGCGATACGGAGTTCGGGTGCGTTACCCAAGAGAACTTAGGGCAAATCCAAATGATTTGAAGAATATCTATGTTCCGGTCGAAAAAGGAAAACCTGTTCCTCTTAGCGAATTAGTTACTATCAGGTATGAAAAAGGGCCACAGGTTATCAAAAGTGAAGATACCTTTTTGGTAGGCTACGTGCTTTTCGACAAGTTAGATGGTTATGCCGAAGTTGATGTTGTTGAAAATGCACAAGCCTTAATTCAAGAAAAAATTGATAGTGGCGAACTCATCGTTCCTAAAGGTATTAACTACCTGTTCACAGGTACTTATGAGAATCAGTTGCGGGCTGAAAAGACGTTGGGCGTTGTAGTGCCTTTAGCCTTGGTCATCATATTCCTGATTTTGTATTTCCAATTCCGCTCTGTAGCAACATCACTGATGGTATTTACTGGAATCGCCGTGGCTTTTGCAGGAGGATTTCTGATGATTTGGTTTTATGGACAGGACTGGTTCTTGAACTTTAGCTTCTTTGGTGAGAATCTACGTGACCTTTTCCAAATGCATACCATTAACCTGAGTGTTGCCGTATGGGTCGGGTTTATAGCCTTGTTTGGTATTGCAACTGACGATGGTGTGGTAATGGCTACCTATTTGACCCAAACTTTTGATAGAAACAAGCCAAAAACACTAGAATCCGTTAGGGCCTCAGTGGTAGAAGCTGGGCAAAAACGTATTCGTCCTTGTTTGATGACTACGGCTACTACAATTCTGGCATTGTTACCAGTACTTACTTCCACTGGTCGT